>NZ_CP045200.1:1569642-1883571 GCF_018636735.1 Erythrobacter sp. 3-20A1M
TCCGGGACCTTCACATCGGCCGTCATCGACGCCCGGGACTTCCTGCGGGCACGCGCCGAACGGCGACGCAATGCCCACTCACCCGAAGGGACACCGGTCGTCTTTGCAGGGGGCCGTTCGTCCTTCCCATGCACCGATGGAGCCAAGATGTTCGCAAATGCGGTCTGGGCGACCCTCGACAAGGTGCGTGACCGGGTTCCCGACATGTTTCTGGTCCATGGCGGTGACAGCAAGGGTGCCGACCGGCTCGCAGCGAGCTGGGCCGAACGCCATAATGTGCAGCAGCTCGTTTTCTCGCTCGACAGGCGGCTTGGCGCACGTGCAGGGTTCAAGCGCAACGAGCAGATGCTCGACCTGAAGCCCCGCTATGTCGTCGCCTTTGCGGGGAATGGCGTACTCGAGCGACTGGTCATCGAGGCAAAACTTCGGCGCGTAACCATCGTCGATCGGCGCATTCTCCCCTCAGCCACACGCTGAGGGGCCACCCCTGCGGCTGGACGGTTGTCATGGAACCACGAAGCCATCCCCTTTCATGTGCCCGGTATCCGCGAATCCTACCGGAGAGCGGCCTATCGCTTCCAGCCTTGTGATTCAAAGATCGCCCTCGCTTCGCTTGACGTCAGGAATCGGGCGAACGCGCGCGTATCCGCATCTCCCTTGCCCTTATAGGTAAATGCAATATCCATCGGCCGCCAGATGGTCAGATCGGATTCAACCGGGACCTGGTCCGCGATCTCCGGATTGGCGATTTGCCAATGATTCCAGATTAGCCAAGCATCGATGGTCGGATCGCTCTTCCAGCGCTCGAGCGCCGCACCGCTGTTGTCGGCGAAAGCCACTATATTGGCACGGAAACCGGCGAGCAATTCGCGCTCGCCGCTACGCGCCGCGACATCTTCCCACATTCCGATCTGGCCAGCTCCGGCAACAACCATCACGCGCCTGCCGCCCGAGGCAAGACCGCGAATGCCGGTGATGGCCTTGGGATTGCCCGGCCTGACCAGGATAGTCGAAGGCCTGATGTAGAGCGGCTCGACCGTCGATGTGTCGATCTGTCCTTCGAACACGGTCGACAACTCGGTCATCATGTTCTCGCTGCCCGAGAAAATGAGGTCTGCATTGAGCCGCGCCGCATCCTTCCATTTCGGCAGGGGGCCGGACATGATCGTGACGCGGGTACCGGTGCGCTGCTCGAAGAGTTCCGCCGCGGCTTTCATGGCCGGGGCAGGTCCACCGGGGCCATAAACATGTATCGAATCCGCGGTCGGCTCGGCAGCTAGCGTCGTACATGCACCCGTGAAGGTGATCATGCCAACCGCACCGCAAAGTGCGAGGAGGGTACGCCGGGTCAATATCTCGATATTCTTCTCGCTCATCGATCCTGTACCCCGTGCTTGCATCGTCGATCGGAATGCGCAGGTGGACGCCCGCGCGTCTTGATCCTCTAACGGTAGAATTCCCCCCAGTTCCCGAACAAAAAAGAGCTCCCTGCCAAGAGACTGTCTTGGCAGGGAGCCCGACCGAACGCCCCGTTCGGGGGGAGAGGATGGGTGGAGCGATCGAGATTGCGAGTTCTGGAAATAGTCGACCTTTCAAAAAAACAAATCAGCGACCCACCTTGCTGGCGGTCGAAGCCGGAACCACACAATTTAAGCAGGCTCTCCTGCCAATCTTAAGACAAGCTTAGGTGGCTGGAAAAGTATACGCCCACCACCAATGACTCCGTTTGGACTGTGTACGAGGTACTTTCGTCACGAGGGAGATTGGGAGCGGTAACACAGCGGCGGAGGCGCGCGCCTTTCTCTTAAGACTGCCTTAAGGTTCGCGGAACATGCGCGCCAGTTCACCGGAGGAGTACACTCCGGATTGCGTGTGCGGGAGAGAGGCGAGAATGATCGAGATTGGCGCTGGATGGCGAGGGCCCTCGAAATCCAGATCGGTTCGGCGGGTGTGTCCAGCAACAGCGCGAGGCTGGGGGACGCCCTCTTTTCCCGGATTATGGATTGAATTGTGCCGCATCCAACTAGCGCTCGCCCGATCGCAAGTTTTTCCCGGGCAAATAATTCGATATTTTTGGCAGCGAGGCTCGCATGCCGCTGACTGTCGGGCTTCTATTGGCGCTCAGCTTTGCCGTGTCACTGCTTGCGCTCGCGGGACTTATCTGGGCGATCAGCAATCATCAGCTGAAGGTCGAGCAGGAAGACGCGTACACGATCTTCGCTGAAGGCGAGGCCGGGACGCCTGACGTCGACACGCCGAAGCATGCCCCCGAAATCGACCGTAACCAGTACGATGTGCGCAGGGCCGGTCTCGACGTTGTTTCCCGCCCCGCCGTCCTGCTGCTCGTCGGGAGCGGGGTCTTCTGGCTGGTGATCGGATCGGCCTTCGGGCTGCTGGCCTCTCTCAAGCTTCATCTGCCGGATCTTTTGACGGAGCAGGCGTTTTTCACCTTCGGCCGGGCACGCACCGTACATCTCAATCTTGTCGCTTATGGCTGGCTTTCGATGACCGGCATCGCTGTTGCGATGTGGGTGGCACCGAGGATTTTCCACACTCCACTGCGCTTCGCGCGCCTTCCCGTTGTCGGCGCGATACTCTGGAATATCGGTGTGGCTTCAGGCGCTGTTGCGATCGCCAATGGCTGGACCGACGGTGAGGAGTGGCTGGAGATACCCTGGCAGATCGACATCCTGCTCGCCGTAGCGGGGGCCTTCTTCGTCGTCCCGCTCCTGGCGACGGCGGCCCGGCGCGACGTCGATCATATCTATGTCACGGGCTGGTATTACCTCGCGCGCTCTGCTGGTTTCCGATCCTGTTCGCCATCGCCAATATACCCTACATCCATTCCGGCGCGCAGGAGGCAACCGTAAACTGGTGGTTCGCCCATAATGTCCTGGGCCTGTGGCTGACGCCCCTGGGGGTCGGGGCTGCCTATTACTTCATCCCCAAGATCATCGGCAAACCGATCTATTCCTATAGTCTGTCCCTGCTGGGGTTTTGGGGGCTCGCTCTGTTCTACAGCCAGGTGGGCATGCATCATCTTATCGGCGGACCGGTTCCGACGTGGGTCGTCACGCTGTCGATCGTGCATTCGGTCATGATGTTCATCCCGGTGATTGCCGTGGCCATCAACCAGCACGTCCTGGTCGCCCGCAATCTGTGGGCGGTAAAGGAATCGCTGCCCTTGCGGTTCATCGCCTTCGGCGCGCTGATGTATACGCTCGCCTCGTTCCAGGGCTCGATCGAAGCCTTGCGCAGCGTGAACTCGGTTACGCATTTTACGCATTATACCGTGGGTCATGCGCACTTGGGAGCCTATGGTTTCGTGTCGCTGATCATGTTCGGCGCTATCTACTACATGTTGCCGCGCACCACCGGGCGCGCCTGGCCATGGCCGCGCGCCATCGCCTGGCATTTCTGGCTCGTCGTGGTCGGCTTCACGATCTATTTTGTTTCGCTCACGGCGGGCGGATTGCTGCAGGGCTTCGCCATGCTCGATGCCACCCGTCCGTTCGCCGACAGCGTACGCGTCACGCTTGTCTATCTCGAATGGCGCTCGGTCGGCGGGGCGCTGATGACCGCCGGTCACCTTCTTCTCGGTATTCATGTCCTCGCCCTGCTGGCCCGCGGACCCGCTTGGGTTCCGCAAACCGGGTACCATCCTGAACCGGCAGTGGAATCATGAACCGCATTGTTCCCCTGGCCACGCTTGCTCTCGGTATCCTGGCCTTCGCGACCGTGCTTCTGGTCATTGCGCCAGCCGCGCAGATCAGGCCGCTCGAAGGAACGCCGGGCCTGCAACCCTATACGCAGCAGGAGCTGCGTGGTCGCGAGGTCTATGTCGAGCAGGGGTGCGTATATTGCCACAGCCAGCAGCCGCGTGGCCCCGAGCAGGCACCCGATGCCCAGCGCGGCTGGGGGCGGGCCGCGGTCGCCTCTGATTATGTCTACGATCGTCCCCACCAGCTTGGCACCATGCGCACCGGACCCGACCTGCTGAACGTCGGCGCTCGCCTTCCGAGCAGGGACTGGCACCTCACGCATCTCTATCAACCGCGCGCCATCTTCGACTGGAGCATCATGCCCGCCTATCCCTACCTGTTCGAGGTGAAACCGGAGGCGGAACCGGGTGATGTCGTCGTCGCACTCCCGAAGGATCATGCGCCCGAACAGGGTGTCGTTGTAGCCACGCAGGATGCCGAGGATCTCGTCGCCTACTTGCTGGCGCTCGACCGCACGATGCCCCCACCCGAGGATTCGGTTCGCGACTACGGGTATGAAAGCCGGAAGCCTCGCGAGTGACGCGCCCCGAGGAACCTTCGCGTCCGGGCGAGAACTTCGAACCCTACGAGGAGATGCGCCAGATACCGATCGGCGTCATCATGTTCGCGGTCGCGCTGGCACTCTGGGGCGGAGTTCTGCTTTATCAGAGTTCCTATGCGGTCGCTGTCGGGCGGGCTGACGAAACGGTGCTCTCGCCGCAAAGCGAACAGGGTCTCGGCCTGACCGGTGCCAAGCTGTTCGAAGCCAATTGCACGACGTGCCACCAGCCTGGCGGCGAGGGCGTCGAGTTTGCCATTCCGCCGCTGGACAAATCGCCTTTCCTCGCCGGGGGACCGGAAATCGCCGCCAGCATACTTCTGCGCGGCATCGACGGACCAATCAGAGTGGGCGATGAAACCTTCGACGGTCATATGCCGAGCTTTGCCTCGGCGCTCGACGACGCGGAAATTGCCCGGCTCGCAACCTATCTGCAGGTGCGCTTCACGGGCCGGAAACAGGCCATCTCCGGTGACGGGGTGGCGGCCCTCAGGCGCGAGTTTGCCGATGCCGGTCCGTTTGCAGGAGGCCAGGCGATCGCCGCGAGGTTCGATTCCTCGCTTTCTCCCCAGCCGGAAGTGACGCCCCTGACAGGCGGTAAGGGCATATCGTCCGGCATTCTCGAACTGGTCAATCAAGGCCGCGGCGAGGTCTGGTCCTGCTCGTCGTGCCATGGGGACCGGGGCCAGGGTGCCGATACCGTTCCGCGCATAGCCGGACTTCCCGCAGCCTATATCGCCAAGCAGCTGCTCGATTACACCGAGGGGCGCCGCCGCAACGAGAATATGGAGCTTGTCGCTCGCTCGCTTTCTGAGAAGGACCGGGAGGGACTCGGTCGATACTACGCTTCGATGCGCGCGGCGTCGACCGCTCGACCTTCTCTTGGCGGTAACCTCGAACGGGGACGCGAGCTCGTCCTCTCAGGTGACTGGTCGATTGGAGTTCCCTCCTGTACATCGTGCCACGGCCCATCGGCTTTCGGTGTCGCTCCGGGCTTTCCCGGTCTGGCGGCGCAGCATCCGTCTTACACCGCTTCGCAGCTTGCGGCATGGGTATCGGGTGAGCGCGACAATTCTCGCCAGAAGATGATGAATGTCATCGCCAACGCTTTGAACGATCGCGATCGCGCGGCGGTAGCCGACTATCTCGCAACGCTGCCCCCCGTGCCCGCTCCTGCTGCCACAGCCGACGAGGTGAAGAGATGAACCAGGATGAACGCCGGATCGTCGAGGGCGGCGATAGTCCGCAGCAGCGCAAGGCTGGCGACGGAGCCAAGCGCGCCATTCTGGCCCTTGCGGGAGGTGCCGGCCTGTTTGTTCTTGGCTCGATTGCCTTCGACCTCGGCATCCTCGGCGACGATGGCAGTCGGCCTACGACCAGTTCGAAGCGCGAGAGCGACATGGCTGCCGCCTATTTCAGCCCTCCTGCCGAAACGTCCATCCCCGACGGGCCCGATGGCGATGCAATCCGCCGGGGTATGGCGCTGTTCGTGAACACCAAGACCAATGCCGCCGACTTCGTGGGTAATGAACTGTCCTGCGCCAGCTGTCATCTCGACAAGGGCCGTGAACCCAATTCGGCGCCGATGTGGGCCGCCTACGTCATATATCCGAAATACCGCTCGAAGAACAAACAGATCAACACGATGGAGGACCGGCTGCGGGGTTGCTTTACCTACTCCATGAATGGTCAGGATTCGCCCTCGGGCGGCCCTCCACCCGCCGGCCATCCGATTTACAAGGATCTCCAGATGTATTTTCACTGGCTCGCGAGCGGGGCGCCGGTGGGTGAAAGCCTCCCCGGCCAAGGCTATCCGGAACTCGAAAAAACCGCGCTTGGCTATGATCCGCAGCGCGGCGCACAGGTTTACGAGCAGAATTGTGCGGCCTGCCATGGCGGTGACGGGCAAGGGCAACGTGATCTGAACGGCAAGCTGGTGTTCCCCCCTCTCTGGGGGCCGAACAGTTACAACTGGGGCGCGGGCATGGCGCGGGTCAATACCGCTGCATCCTTTATCAAGGCCAATATGCCGATGGGGCAGGGCGGCACGCTGACGGACCAGCAAGCCTGGGATGCCGCAGCCTTCATCGATAGCCAGGAGCGACCCAGAGATCCGCGACAGACGGGCAGCGTGGCGGACAATGCCGCGGCGAACCACGGTCAGGACACCTACTATGGAAAGATCGTCGAAGGCAGATTGCTGGGGACCGGCACGGGACGCTGAAACCGGGAAAGGTTCGCGGCAGCTGCTGGCCGTCGACGGACTGTTTTGCGGAGGATGCGCGCGCGGCCTCGAACAGCGCCTGCGCAAGCTCGAAGGTGTTCTCGACGCCGGGGTTCACTACCTGACGGCTTCGGCCTTTGTTCACTGGAATCCTCGCCTCTGCTCGCTTCGCGAGATCGAGGCCTGCATCGCTTCGGCCGGCTACCGCATGGTCGAGCGCTTTCATTTGCCGGTGGTGCTGGCCCGGCTCAGTGCAGCCACCGAGGTTCTGACCTACAGACTGGCCATCGGCGTGTTTTTTGCGATGTGGTCGATGGGGGCTGCATTCGTGCTATACTTCGGCAGCGGCGTCCCGCGCTCGGCCGCCTGGTGGCTCGCTCTGGCGTCCGGTGCCTGTCTGGTTCCGGTTATTGTCGCCGGTCGCGCGATCCTCGCGATGGGCTGGCGCTCGCTCGGCTTGCGCAGCTACACTATCGATACCTTGATCTCCGGAGGGGTCCTTGGCGCGATCCTGATTTCCGGCCTGCAGCTCATGCGCGGCAACTCCAGTGTATATTTCGACGCAGCGGCGATGCTTATCGTGCTGCGCCTGACCGGACAGTGGATCGAGACCCGCGTGCGGGCAGGCTCGATAGCGGCCCTTATCGAACTGGAATCTGCGGCACCGGAAACGGCCTGGCCCGCATCCGGCGGTCCCGCGGTCTCGATTTCAGAGCTGGGCCTGGGAGACAGGGTGCGGGTGCCTGCAGGCGCGCAGGTAACTATCGATGGACGAATTGTTGCGGGACGCAGCCACCTTAATACCGCGTTCCTGACCGGGGAATCCACACCCCTGCCCGTCGGGGAAGGCGATTTGGTCGAGGCCGGTTGCCTCAATCTAGATCGTCAGCTCGTTCTTGAAGTCGCACGCCCCTTCGATGATCGGTTGATCGACCGCATGGGCGGGCGGGTTGCTCTCGAGTTGGCCGCAAAGGGAGTGCATACCTCGATTGACGACAGCCTGCTGGCCGTGCTCGCGCGCGCAACGCCCGTACTGGCGGTGCTTGCCCTGGGACTCGGCCTGCTTCAAGGCGTCGGCATCGAGGGCGCACTGGCGCGGGCGCTGACCACGCTCATCGTGATCTGCCCCTGCGCGCTGGCAATCGCGCGTCCGCTTGCGTCGCTGGCCGTGGTAAGCGCGGGGCGCAAATGCGGTCTGCGTATTGCCAATCCTTCCTCTCTCGACGCTCTGGCCCGGCCAGGAACGGTCGTCTTCGACAAGACCGGGACGCTGACGTCCGGAACGCTTCAGGTGACGCGGGTCGTCAGTCTCTCGCATTTGTCGACACGAGAGTTGCTCTCGCTTGCAGCGCGCGCCGAAACCGGCATCGATCACCCGATCGCGCGCGCCATTGTCGCCGCAGCAGGTGCAAACGGTCCAGGGGGCTTGCGGCTTGCGCGCAAGGCCATCGGTACAGACGCGGACGGGAAATCCGTCGAGGTGGCCGGCATCGCTCCGGACGGTGACTGCCCGACGCGCGCAGCAACGCTTGAGGTCAGGCTCGAGGGCGTTGCCGTCGGCCAGATATACCTCGACGATCAGGTCGATCCTGACGTCGCGCCGCTGATCGGTCATCTGCGTCGCCAGGGTGCCCGTTTGCAAATGGCGACTGGAGACGCCCTGCCATCGGCGCTCACCATTGGACGGGCGGTAGAATTGAAACCGGAGGAGGTTGCGGCAAGCCTCTCCCCGCTGGAGAAGGCGGATCTGATGCGCGCGCTTGTCCATCCGGTTGTCTTCGTGGGCGATGGGGTCAACAATGCACCCGCCATGGCGGCATCGGACTGCTCGATTTCGGTACGGCGCGCTCATGCTGCCGCGACCGCCAGTGCCTCGGTGGCAATCCTTGACGGCGGGCTAGGACGAGTGCGTGAGGCAATGGCCATAGCAAGCGAGTATCGGTCGACGGGCCGGGGCAATGTCGCATTGGCGCTGGGCTACAACGCGATTGTGATCCCGCTTGCCGTTATGGGCACGATGAGCCCCCTGCTGGCGGCGCTCACAATGACTGCAAGTTCCTTGCTCGCGATCGCCAATTCCCTGCGCGTTGGAAAAGCGCGGCCTCTTGGAGCACCGATACGTCACGAACATCTCACATCTGACGCTTGATTCAAGCAATGGCCCGGCGCGTCGGTACGGCACGCCGAGCCTCGCATTGTCTGCCTTACTCGTAGACCTTGACCAGGCGGGTCGATCCGCTCGCCGGACGGGAAATTACGCGCTTGCGCTTCATGACGTCTTCGACAAGCTGTGTGACGCTGCGCTCGTGGACCTCTTTGCCGCGAATGCCGGAGAAATCGTAGCGGTGAAGTCCGTTCGCCATCCCGGAATTGGTCGCGACCTTGTACCAGCGCTCACGGTCGATAGGTGTGTTGCCGACCGTCACCTCGCTTACGCGCTCGCCCAGAGGCCGGTTAAGATCCACTGTCCAGCCGATGTTGGCCGCTTGCACCAGCCCGCCGACCACCTTCATGGGATCTCCCGGATTCTGGTTTGTCGCGCTTTGTTCCAGGACAGCAAGAAGATCGCTGCCTTTCATTTCGAAAGTCACCAGTTTCGCAGGGTGGGGCAGGAGCGTGTAAAGACGGTCGCGCGTCACGTTGCCGGGGTAGATCGAAATGCCGTATCCAACGCCCGGCATCAGGGCCACATCGGCACCGGTTTCCTCGATCATGTATTCGCCGACCATCTTGTCGAATGGACTTTCCGAGCGGTAATCGCGGGGAATGCGGTCGACCGAATAGGCCAGCACTTCATTCATGGCCTCGGCAAAGGGCTCGTCGATCCGGGATATGAGTTCGGCAATACCTGCATCCGGCTTTATCTGGTAGTTCCACATTTGGTGTGCTGCGCCGGTAACCTTTCGCAGCTTCTTGTCCGCGCCGACTTCCAGGCGCAGTTCGCCGAGGACTGCCGCGTCGGCCATGGCCTGGACAATCCATGTTCCGTCAACGAGTTCGGGCTGGCGAATAATATCGTGCGAGTGCCCGCCGACGATGATGTCCACGCCATCGAGTTCGCGCGCAAGCTTGCGGTCGGTGGCCGTGCCCTGGTGTGACAGCAGCATCACGATATCCGCCGATCGCTGCATTTCAGGCAGATAGCGGCGTGTTGCCTCGATGCCGCTCGAATAGGTCAGTCCGGCAATGCTCTGCGCGCTCGCCGTCTTGTCGGTCGAATGATAGGTGAGGGCCAGGATCGCTATCCTGACCCCGTCGACAGTGAAAACTTTCCAGGGTTGGCCGAAGACAGGTTCGCCGTTTTCGGTAACGTTGGCGCCCCTGATCGGGAAGTCCGCAAGGTCCTGCAGTTCCCTTGTGCGCTCGACTCCGTAGTCGAAATCGTGGTTGCCCAGCGCCATCATGTCGTAACCCAGCGCGTTCATCAGCGATATGATCGCCTCTCCGCGTGTCTGATTGCCGACATAATCGTCGCTGAATGTATCGCCGGCATCGAGAAGGAGAACCTTGTTCTCACCCTCGCGCTTGCGAATCTCACCCACTTTCCCCGCCAGATACTGGAATCCGCCAACCATACCTGCCTGGTCGAACTGCGCGGGACTGCGCCCGGGATCGCCTGTTTGCGAGGTAGCGTCCCCCGGGGCGGCCTCGAACGGAACATGGCGACCGTGGATGTCGTTCGTGTGCAGGATGGTGATCGTCGTCGGCGATGAGTGACGCGACGTCCTGTCGTCCTCCGCGATCGCGGGAGTGGCCGCAGCCATGGCTATTACGCACGTGCGCAGAATGTTCATTGGCAAATACCTTCTCAGATTTCGTGCGCGCGTGCAGACAAAACCTGCCTTAAGGCATCCTTACGGAGGGTGCGGCGAGACGGCAATTCGAGGCCCTCTCGCGCATCCTGGATGGACCCTCAAGCGAACTCGCTGGCGTCGGTCGCGACCTCTTCCGGCAGCACTTGCGTTTCTGCCGGCAGGACGCACACCCGGTATCCGCCGGCGATGCGCTCGAAATGCAGACGCATGGCGGGCGCGAGCGCCGAACTGACGATGGAAAGACCTAGTCCGCTTCCCGGAGCCTTCGAGCCCGGGTCCCTCGTGAAAGGCTCGAGCATCGCCCGGCTCGCGCTGTCCGATAGGCCGGGCCCTGCGTCTCGCACGCAAAACCCCGTACCATCCGAATCCACCCGCACCTCGCTGTTCGCTGGACCGTGCAAAAGGGCGTTCTCGATCAGATTGCGCAGGGCAATGACCAGTGAATTACGCGGCAAGGGTGCCACAAAATCCCTGGCCGCTTGGCTTATCTGGACGCTGGCGTTACGCTCGGCAACCAGATGCTCTAGCTCCTCGATGACCTCATCGAAGGCGTCACCGAGCGCTGCGGAGGCTTCGGTGGCCGGCACCCTGGCAGAGCGCTCCTTCGCAAGATCCAGCAGCTGACGAACCAGGCGTGTGGTGCGGTCAACGGATTGCCTGATGCGCTCCAGCGATTTGCGGCGCGCATTCTCGTCCTCGGTACACAGGGCAATTTCCGCATGCGTCTTGAGACCGGCCAGCGGGGTCTGCATTTCATGCGCGGCACTGGCCAGAAATCGCCTTTCACCATCCCGCAGGAGCGCTATCCTCGCGAACAGCTCATCGATTTCCCGGGTCAGCGGGGATAGTTCATCCGGTACGCGGTCGACCACGAGCGGAGACTGGTCGTCGGGGCGACGATCACCGATTTCCGCGGCTATGCGCCGGATCGGCGAAAGGCCCTGTCCGATCCCGATCCAGAGCAGCAACGCGAGCGCGAGCAGGCCGATCGTGGCCGGAACGATCAATCCGCGCATGAGATCGGCGATAAGCCGGCTGCGCATCGCAATCGTATCTCCGACCATCACCCGCAAGCCGCTGTCCTGTGAGACATGCGTATAGACCCGCCAGGCATTGCCAGCGATCATCCGCTCGCTGAATCCCGCCTCGCCGTCCGACATCGCAGCCCCGGGCGCACCCTGCGAGGCGCCAAGCAACTGCCCGCCAACGGACCAGATCTGGCACGAGAGCTGCTGATCATAGGACGGCAGCGCGACGGAGGCGGCACCGCTTTGCGCCGCATCCGATTTCTGCTGCGTATCGTAGCCGAGCGAAGCCACCATCATGGCAGCCTCCTGCAATCTTCGGTCGAGCACCCGTTCGACATCGGCGCGCGCGCTCAGCACGGTCCAGGCAGCAGCCAGGGCCCACACGATAGCGGTGGCCGCTGCCACCAGAAGGAAGAGGCGTATCCTTAGCGATGTCATTGTTCGCGTACCCTGTAGCCGACACCGCGCACGGTCTCGATGAAATTCGTCCCAAGCTTGCCGCGAAGCTTGTGGATGTGCACCTCGACGGCGTTCGAGCCGACTTCCTCCTGCCAACCGTAAATTGCCTCTTCGATCTGGGAACGCGAGATCACGTGACCGGGGTGGCGCACGAGCACTTCGAGCACTGCGAATTCGCGGCGTGACAGCTCGATCTCTTGGCCCTTCAGCGTCACCTGGCGTGTTGCCAGGGTGATCGCGAGCGGTCCTATCGTGACGCTTGGCTCGGTGCGACCGTTGGCCCGGCGAACCAGAGCCCGCAGCCGTGCGGCGAGTTCGCCCAGATCGAACGGCTTACCCAGATAATCGTCCGCGCCGCGGTCGAGGCCTTCGATGCGGTCCTCTGCCATCGTTCGGGCCGTCAGGACAAGTATCGGGGTGGTGTTGCCGGAACGCCTCAAGTCGTGAACGAGATCGAGCCCCGACCCGTCCGGAAGACCGATATCGACAACCAGGGCGTCATACGAATAGCTCGCAGCAGCCTCCCGCGCATCCATGCAGGTCTCGACAAGATCTACCGTATGCCCTTCGAGCGAGAGGCCGGCGTCGAGCCCCTCGCGTAGCACTTCGTCATCTTCTACTACCAGAATTCGCATTCGAACCTCCGATAGCGGCGAATGACGCCTGCGGCTTATAGCAGTCTTAACCGCCGTAAGTCTCGCTTAAGCTGCGGTCCCGAGATGGCCCGCGATGAGCAGCAGCGTTTCCCTTGGACCTCTCGCATTCGCAGCCGATCGCCTGCTGGCAGTCGGCCTGCTGATAGCATTCCTGTTCTTGGTCGATCGGATCCTGGTTGCCGAAAACGGCAGGGCCGCGCCCGCGACAGGCATGGCCGTCCTCGTCGGCCTCGTGGCGGCAAGGGTCGCTTATGTCGTGCTTCATTGGGAGGCCTACGCGGTGGATCCGTGGACTGTACTCGCTGTCTGGCAAGGCGGGTTCACAGCCTGGGCCGGACTGCTCGCGACCGCTGCAATTCTGGCCTGGCGAATGCGCCCGGTGCGCGCGATGCGCAGGGCTCTCGGCGTGCTGGCGGTCCTCGCCGCAATCTGGTTCGCCGCCTCGGCCATGCTTCAACCCGAAGCCCGGCCCCTTCCCGATTTGCCGGTCCTGGTCGGAATGGATGGCACCGAGATCACGCCTGAAAATCTCGCGGGCAAGCCGTTCGCGATCAATCTGTGGGCGACCTGGTGTCCGCCTTGCCGACGGGAGCTTCCCATGCTCGCCGAGGAAGCGGCGAACTCGGACATCCCTATACTGCTCGCCAACCAAGGTGAGGACCGGCAGGCCGTTGCCGACTACCTGCTCGCGAGCGGGATATCGCCGCGCTCGGTGGTGCTCGACAAGCAGATGGGTCTCATGGACGTGGCCGGCAACGGTGTCCTTCCGACCACGATCTTCGTCGATGCCGAGGGCGAGATCGTCGCCACCCATGTCGGTGAAATTTCACGGGCAGCCCTGTCCGATAAGCTTCAACAACTTCAAGGAGACTGACCATGCCTAGATGGCCCTTGGTCGCTGCATTGCTGCTCGCAACGGCGGGAGGCACCGCGCTGGTGACCACCCAGTTGGTGCAGGGAGACCCCGCATCGCAAGGCGATGCGGGTTCGGATGAGGACACCGCGGCGAGCGCCGAAGCCATGGCGGCGCGCGCCGAGATCGCCGATGACCCGATCGCCCCCAAACTCGCGCCGGAAGGCTATGATGTCACTATCATCAGCTATTCCGATTACCAGTGTCCCTTCTGTCGCAAGATTCACCCAGAACTCGAACGCCTGGCGCAGGAAGATGGAAAGGTCCGGATCGTCTATCGCGACTGGCCGATCTTCGGCCCTGCATCGGAAGAGGCCGCGCGGATGGCGATCGCGTCGCAATGGCAGAACAAGCACCGGCAGTTCAACGACGCGCTCATGCGGACCGACGGCAAGCTGAGTTCGGAAAAGATCAGGGCCGCCGCCGCCGCCGCCGGCATCGATTTTGCCCGTTTAGAACGCGATATGGAAACCCGTGAGGACGACATCGATGGCGTCCTGCGGAGGACGGCCATGCAGGCTGCCCAGATGGGCCTGCAGGGTACCCCTGCCATGCTGGTCGGGCCATATATGATCCCCGGCGCGGTCGATTATGCCGGCCTTACGCGCGCGGTTGCAGAGGCGAGGCGATTCAACGCCGAGCATGCGGCAGGCAAGGAGGCATAATCCATGATTGTCTTGCGCCGCCTGCTTACGCTTCTGGTGACGCTGGCCTTCGGGGTCGGCGTCATCGCCCTTGCTCCTGCATCCGCACAGGAACGCCATATCGAGGCATCGCTCGCCTTCGAAACACGGACGCCCAAGCCCGGGGAATCGGTGACGCTTGCGATCAGGATGAAGCCTGAATCGGGCTGGCATGGATATTGGACCAATCCCGGTGCGGCGGGCCTGCCGGTCGAAGCGGACTGGGATGTGCCGGCCGGCGTCTCCGTTTCGTCCTTGCGCCATCCGGCACCCCATCTGCTCGATGTGCAGGGTATCGCAAGCTATGTTCACGACGGACCGTTCACGCTTCTCGCCACGATGAAAGTGCCGCAATCTCTCGCGCCAGGAACAGCCTTGCCCGTCGAAGTCGCGCTCAGCTGGCTGGTCTGTTCCGATACGCTGTGCGTACCCGAACGCGCGACGCTTTCGGCAAATCTGGAGGTCGGATCGGGAGCCCCCGATGCTGCCGGAGCACGGATCGTCGCCGCAGCGCAAAGGGCCATGCCCAAACCGCTCAGCGGCGCGACGCTGACCCGCGACGGAAAAGATTGGGTGTTCTCGTCCGCTGGGGTAGCAAGAGGCAATTACCGCCTCTTCCCCGAGCAGGAAGACTGGTTCGATGCCGCGGCAAAGCAGACCGTCAGCCGCAATGGCGATGGCGTCAGCCTGCGCATTCCCGCCGCAGGAACGGCCCCCGGTACGGCTTTTCGCGGCGTTCTCTCAAACGGGACGAAATCCTATCTCGTAAGCGCGCGCCCGGTCGCGAGCTCGTCGGCCAACGCGCAACCATCAGCGCAATCGGGCGAAATCTCCGACGACGAGATGCTGTCACAAGCGGACCGGGAGCCATCGCCGACGATGGTCGAGCCGGCTCCAGCCACGGTAAGCGTCGCCGCGCCCTCTTTGGCAACGCAGGCCGTCTCAGGCGATGTCCTGCGCATTGCCCTCGTCGGCGCGCTCCTTGGCGGATTGCTCCTCAATCTGATGCCCTGCGTCTTTCCGATCCTCAGCCTGAAGGCGCTGTCGCTCGCCAAGAGCGGGGGCGATCCGCGCGCGGCGCGGGTGGAGGGGGTGGGCTATGCGGCCGGCGTGATTGCCACCTCGCTTCTGCTCGGAGCATTGCTTATCGGCTTGCGTGCCATCGGCATGGAAATAGGCTGGTCCTTCCAGTTGCAGTCCCCTGGCGTCATTCTGGTGCTGCTTGTCCTGACCGGCGCTATCGCCTTGAACCTAGCCGGCCTGTTCGAATTGCCGATGCCCGCATTCGCTGCGCGCGGCAGCCAGACCGGCGGCTTCCTCGGCGCATTTTCGACCGGAGCTTTGGCCGCCTTCATCGCCATGCCATGCAGCGGGCCTTTCATGGCCGGCGCGCTCGGGGCGGCCCTCGTGCTTCCTGCGCCGCTCGCCCTTGCGGTATTCGCAATGCTGGGCCTGGGAATGGCGCTGCCGTTCCTTGCCGTCGCCTTCATTCCTGCGGTCCAGCGGCGCCTGCCCAAGCCCGGCGCGTGGATGGATACGCTGCGAAAAATGCTGTCACTGCCGATGTTCGCGACGGCGCTGGCCCTCGCCTGGCTTCTCGGTCGCCAGACCGGCGTTAACGGAATGGCTTTGGGCCTGCTGGTTCTCTCGCTCTTTGCCGTGTCCCTGTGGTGGTACGGCCTGCGCCAACGGCGCGGCTCCGCAGGATGGCTGACGCTCGCGCCAGCGGCGCTGGCGCTGGCAGCCGTCCTCACGGTCGGTATTCCCGAAGCGCCGAGCGCGGCGACGGCCTCGGGCGAGGTCGCGGAAGGGGACCTCCACGAAACGTTCAGCACCGCCCGGCTGGCGGAACTGCGGGCGGCAGGCACTCCTGTCTTCGTCGATTTCACCGCCGACTGGTGCCTGGTCTGCAAGGTCAATGAACGCGTTGCCATCGATACCGAGGCGACGCAGGAGGCCTTTGCCGAAGCCGGAGTGGTGACACTCACGGGCGACTGGACGCGTCAGGACCCCGAGATCACGGCCTATCTTGCCGATCACGGGCGCAACTCGATACCCTTCTACCAGTTTTATGCGCCCGGCGAGGCTGCCGAGGTGCTACCGCAGGTCCTTACTCCGCAGGTTCTCATCGGCAAGGCAGAGGAAGTGGGTGAGGCTGCTTCGTGACCCTCCTCGCCCGGGATGGCTGCAGCGGAACGTAAGCCTCGATCACGATCGCGATAGAGCAAGAGATGCCCACCCCTGCCGATGCGCTGGCGGTGCACCGCAGCGCAACCCACTTGGCAATACGAAAAACTGAGAGGTCGAGACCATGACCCGCCTGACGATACTGCAGCTTAACGACCTTCATGGATACGCCGAACCGCATAACGAGATCCGGTATGGCGCCGATGGAACTCCCATGTTCGAGACGCTAGGCGGTCTAGCCCGCATCAAGACGATCTTCGAGCGTGCCCGCGCCGACAATCCGGGCGGCGTGCTGGCGCTGGACAATGGCGACACCTTCCATGGGACGCATTTCGCGGTTGCGGACGAGGCGAAAGCTCTTGCTCCGCTTGTGGCCGAGCTGGGCTTCGATGCCATGACGCTCCATTGGGAATTCGCCTTTGGTCCGGACCGGGTGCAGGCGCTCGCCAGCGAGCTGCCTTATCCGGTGCTGGCCGCGAATATCTATCGCGAGGAAAGCGGCGAGCTGTTCCTGCCCGCCGCCACGATTGTTGAGCGCGCCGGGCTGCGGATCGGTCTGATCGGCCTTGCCTGTCCGATCGTCGACAAGACCATGCCGCCTCATTTCAGCGAAGGTCTGCGCTTCGAGATCGGCACCAGGGAACTTCATGCTCACGTCGCGCAAATGCGCCCGCATGTCGATCTGCTGGTCGTACTCTCCCATGTCGGCTTCCCGCAGGACGTGCAGTTTGCCAAGGATGTGCCCGGCATAGATGTGATCGTCAGCGGCCATACCCATAACCGCATGGAGCATGCTATCGAGGTCGACGGCTGCCTCATCTTCCAGTCCGGCTGCCACGGGTCCTTCGTCGGACGGCTCGACCTCGATTTGCGGGACGGCGAACTCATCGGCTGGACGCACGCGCTCATCGCAGTCGATGAAAGCGTTTCTCCCGATCCGGCACTCGAAGCCGCTGTAAGCGAAGCACTCGCCGGAGAACGCGATGTCATGGCCGAGGTCGTGGGCAGGACCGATGTAGCCCTGCATCGCTATGCCATGCTGTCGAGCCCGATGGACGATCTTCTGCTCGAGGCGATTGCCGAAGTCGCCGGTACGCAGATCGCCTTCTCCAACGGTTGGCGTTACGGCGCGCCGATACCGGCGGGACCGATTACGCTGGGCGATTTGTGGAACATGGTTCCAACCAATCCTCCCGTCACCCTTGCCGAGGTGACCGGCGCTGAAATCCGGCAGATGATCGAGGAAAACCTCGAACGAACCTTTGCGGCTAATCCCTATGACCAGATGGGCGGTTACATCAAGCGCATGCGCGGAGTGGGTCTCGCCTTCAAGGCCGAAAATCCCGAGGGTCAGCGGATCGAGCGCCTGTTTCTGGAAGGCCGTCCGGTGGATGATAGCGCCGTTTATGCTGTGGGCTTCATTACCGAGCAGGGCGTGCCCGCGCAGTTCGGCAAGAACCGGCGACAGCTTCCCATCGATGCGATCACAGCCCTGCGCAAACGGCTCGCGCGTCCCTTCACTCACGCTTCCGTCGGAAGTTCCATCGACCTTGTCTGACGGCGTTCCGCCGACGGCTAGCCAGGATCGGGCCAAAGGACCCGACAAGGAACACGAGCACGTAGCCCGCGCCGATTTTTGAGAACACGGTCGCCTGCGCAGCGGCGGGAAGACGACCGACAAGAACGCCGCGGACACCGCTCTCGAGATGCCCGGCGATCGAACCATCGGACCGGATTATCGCGGATATGCCCGTCTGCGTCGCGCGGAGCACCGGCAAACCGTTCTCAAGCGCTCTGATGCGCGCCTGCGCCAGATGTTGCGGAGCGCCGGCAGGACCGAACCACGCGTCGTTCGTGGGATTGACGATGTAAGCGGGGCGCGCAGTGAACCCGGAGCCGAAGCCGGGGAAAGTGGCCTCGAAACATATCGCCACGCCTGCCTCGCCGTCGGCCAAAGGAATGGCCGGGATCGCTGCCCCCGGCGCAAGGGCGTCGCGGCCAGGGGCATACCGGGCGAGGCGCAATGCCTCGAGCAAGGACTCGAACGGCACATATTCCCCGAACGGGACGAGGATGCGCTTGTCGTAACGGTTGCGAACCCGCCCGCTGGCATCGATCAGGTAGACACTATTGGCATAGTGTCCGTCGGCGTCGCGCCCCAGAGCTCCGGCGAAGAGCATGTCGCCGGTCCGAAGCGTTTTCCCGATTTCATCGAGCACCGCCTTCCGGTCCTCGAGAACATAGGGGATCGCGGCTTCAGGCCAGAAGATGCGCATGTCCGGCGCAGTCGAAGAAATGCCGGCTGTCAAACCGAGATAGATATCCACCTGCTCGTCGAGCCGGTTTTCGTCCCATTTGACCCTTTGCGGTATGTTGCCCTGGATCAGCGCGACCTGCTGCGCGGTATCAGGAGGAGCAACCGACGAACGCCCGAGGAGGATTGCGAGGGCCCCGATAAATCCGAGGCTTGCCCCGACACGTCGCGGATGCCCGGCGATCTGCAGAACGAGTCCGGCAGCAAGCACCGTCCCAAATGAGAGTCCGGTTATGCCGATAACCGAAGCAGACCGCACGATCGCCGGAACGTCGAGCCAGATCGCGCCAAGCGGGTTCCACGCGAAACCGATGATAGTGGTAGACCTCGCCCATTCGCCGAGCGCTAGAAGCGAACTTGTCGCCAAGAGCTGCGTGCCGTGATTTCTGTTGGCGTATCTCCGGGCAAGGGCGAAGGGGACGGACCAGAAGAGCGACAGGATCGCGGACAAGGCGACGAGTGCCAGCCAGCCAGCCGTAACGGCTGGCGGGTCCATCATCACAAACGCTCTCGGAAGCCAGCGTAGCGCGACAATCCACATGGCTCCCGCGTAGGCTGTCACAATCCAGAATATGGGTGCAGCCCGATCGTGGCGGATCAGGTAGAAAAGGCCGCTAAGCGAGGCTAGCGAAAGGACAGTCGCATTGGCAGGCGCAAAGCCTTGCGCCGCGATGGTTCCGAGGATGGCGGCGATCAACAGGCGCGAAGTCCGGCGAAACATGGCAGGTGCCAAAACGCATGTGTCTTAAGCGCGGCTTAGCGTGAACGGCTTGCCGGAGGCGGCCTTCAAAAGGGGTGGTGACGACTATCCCCATATGGGCAGCAACGCCCGGCTCATCGATGGCAATAGAGCGCGCATCGTTTTCCTGGTCGCTGTCGTCTTGACCAGCCAGGGATCGTAGCGGGCTGCGCGCACTTTCGCAGGAGTGGGCTCGCTGATTGAAAGAGCAAGTTCCGACTGGGCTTAAGGCTGCCGTAAGACCCAGCCTCGATCGTCAATCCATTCGATCAGTAGGAGTGGCGCATGTTGCACAGGCGATCGGTACTTATGGCCGCGGCGGCATCAATCGCCAGCGGCTGTGTGCCACGAGCATCCCTTTCTGCCGCGCTGGAAAGGAGCGATACATCGCTGAGGCTAGTCTCCGCGGCTAACCCCCATGTCTTTCCGCTCATGCTGGCACTCGCTCTCGAACCGGACCTCCCCTTGTCGTTTAGTCCGATCAAGGAATCGGCCGAGATCGATTCAATGTTTCGAACCGGCGAGGCGGATGCCTTTCTGGGCATGACCTATATCGGGGCGAAGAAGCAGCTCGCAGCACCTGATCTCGGTCTGAGGCTCGTCTCGATCAACATCTGGCGCGGCTTCTTCGAGGTGGTGCCGCGGGACATCCGCAGCTTTGCCGAGTTGCGCGGCCACAAGGTTATCGTCAGCGGGCCGATGGGCTCCGGCCGAAACGGTGGCGGCGATATTATTTTCCAGGCTGCGGTACGGCGCGCGAACCTCGATCCCGGTCGCGATCTGGAGGTCGCATACATGCCGGCCAAGGCAGGTATCGCGCAAGTCGCTGCCGGACAGGCCGCCGGCATTACTATCCCGAGCCCTGGCAGCACCGGCATGGTCATGCGCTCGCGAATGGGGAGCGAAGGGGGCAGCAATATTGCGCTTTCGGCTATCGATATGCAGGCCATGTTCACTGGCTTTCGCAGTTTCGACGAAGGCCAGCTGCCGATCGGCGGATTGCATACCTCCGAGCAGGTCCTGCAAACGCCGCCGCGCCGAAGTGCCTTGCTTCGCGTGTTCGATGCCTACGAACGCGCATGCGAGGCTCTCATGCGCGAGCCGGAACGTCTCGCGCCCATGGCCATCGATTAATATGGCAAGCACTTGGCCCCTATCGGAGCCACGGCTCCCCCGGCAATGCTGCTCGCGCGGGCCATCCGGGCGAACGAGCTTGTGTATCGGACCGGCGTTCCGGCGGCGGGTATCCGTGCGGATGTTTCCGCATTCCTGAATGAACTTCTCGGCGCGTCGGTTGAGCCCGCCTTTTTGAGCGCGTTGTAGATCTTTCACGGTTTTTCGAATCCGTCGTCCCTGCGTGCGAGCTGCCTTCGTGGGATCCATTGCAAGGCTCGCTTGGGTCTCGCGACGGGTCCTTGCTCGCTCGCCCTGAACGATCAGGGGCGCCGTAAGCCGCCCTTAAGAACCGGGCTGCACCTGGAATATCTCAATCATCCTACGAACCCAATACCCAAGACTTCGGAGAGTACCAGATGCACAAGCGCCCGCTTCTATTGAATTTTCTCTTAGCCGCCGGTGTTTCCATGGCGGTCGCGGTACCGGCAACGGCCCAGCAGGAGACGGGCGAGGAGGCCTTTGCCAAAGCGCGCAATGCCATGATCGCGGAGCTCGCCGAAGATCCGGCGGCCCGGCGGATCGAGCCTCAATCATACGATCTGACCCTGGTGGTATTTACCGATTACCAGTGCCCGTTCTGCCGCCAGATGCACCCGCGTCTGACAGCTCTCGCCATGGAAGACGGCAATGTCCGTATCGTGTTCAAGGACTGGGCGATTTTCGGCCAGCCTTCCATCGAAGCGGCGCGCCGCGCACTTGCGGCGAAATATCAGGGGAAGGACCAGGCCTTCGACGATGCGCTCATGCAAATCCAGGGCAAGCTTAGTTCCGAGAAAATCCGTGCCGCAGCAGATCAGGCGGGCGTCGACTGGCAGCGTCTGGAAAGCGACCTCAAATCCCATGGCAAGGAAATCGATGCAGCGCTTGCGCGAGCGGACCGACAGGCTGGGATGCTCGGGATAAGCGGCACACCGGCTATGTTTGTCGGGCCTTACCTGGTCGCCGGGGCTCTGCCGCCCGAGCAGCTTCGCCAAGCCGTTGCTATCGCGCGGCAGTATCCCAACGGTAACGCGCCGGAAGCGCGATAGAGCTTAGCAGCATCCAGCAATTCTTCGCTTATCATTGCGGCGGTCTTAGAAGCTACGCATATTTCTATCTTCTTTTCGACGGTCTAATCATCGACCAATGCACCATTCCAGCTCCAATCCGCTCGCCCATGATCACAACTTCCTGAGCGCCTCGCACGACGCCCATGAGCGGCGCACGCGTTATGTCGTTGCCTTGACCGCCGCGATGATGGTGGTCGAAATCGTCGCTGGCCTGTGGACCGGATCGATGGCGCTTCTCGCCGATGGTATCCACATGGCGACCCATGCAGGTGCCTTGGGCGTCGCGGCCTTCGCCTACTGGTTTGCCAAGCGCCATGCGAACAACCCGCGTTTCACATTCGGTACCGGCAAGGTGGGCGACCTCGCCGGCTTCGCGAGCGCGCTTGTCCTCGCCATCTTCGCAATCGGGATCGCGGTTGAATCGGCTCAAAGGTTCGTCAGTCCGCTCACGATTGCCTATACCGAGGCTATCTGGATCGCCGTGCTCGGCCTCGTGGTGAACCTCGCGAGTGCCTGGCTGCTTGGTGCCGATCATCACCACGGGCATGATCACGACCATCATCATCACCACGACCATGCGCATGCCGATAACAATCTGCGCTCCGCCTATTTCCACGTGCTTGCCGATGCCCTGACTTCGGTCCTGGCTATCGTGGCCCTTCTCGCCGGCATGTACCTCGGCTGGGCATGGATGGACGCGGCAATGGGGCTGGTGGGTGCATTCGTGATCGGGCGCTGGTCATGGTCACTGCTGCGCGATACCGCTGCCGTGCTTGTCGACGCCGAAGCGGCCTCTGAACGGTACACAGAGGTGCGCGAGGCGCTCGAGGACCGGGACGCCGCGATCGGCGATCTGCACATCTGGCGGATCGGTCCTGGCAAGTATGCAGTCATCGCCTCGCTCATCGCCGATGATCCGCTCGCGCCCGACAATTATGCCAGCCGACTTTCAGAGCATGCAGAATATGTGCACGTCACGATCGAAGTTCATCGCTGCGAGCATCCGCATCCCGAGCTTCGCGCGGCCTGATCGTCCCAATTTTTAAGACCGAAACAGTATTCGAGGACTGTTATACTGTAACAAGCGCCTTATACTTCATTGTCTTACGGAGCTTGCATTCTTGATCCGGTCTGCTAGGGGCCGTCGGGATCCATGACTACAAGCTATCGTCGCCTTGTCCTGCACCCTTTCGTCGTCCTGCTCCTGCTGGTCGCGATGGTGTTCGTGACGGCGGCGGATGCTGCTGCTTGCGGCGCCGAGGTGGCGCCCGGAAGCACGCCTATTCTGGCTTCGCTCGATAGCGCGTCTGCGTCATCCGCAGCCGCCGACGAAGATCCAGGCGATTCGGATGCGCCGGTCGAGCAACACGGCGTGTGTGGACACGGCCATTGTCATCACGGGGCGAGCTTTGCCGGCTCTGTGCAGAAGGGTTCGGTCCCTCACTCGGTGGTGGTTCCCGATGCGCCTCCTGCCGAGACGCTTGCTTCGAACATTACCGAGCGACTGAAGCGCCCCCCTCGCGCCTGACGACCGTCACCGCGCTGCATGCCGCAGTGCAGTTCGGATCGTCAGCAGAGGAATTTTCGAAAAATGTCAGCCATTCATTGGCGAGGGGTCCTCCTTGGAGGGCTGTTCCTCGCCGCTCAAGCCACGACCGTGGCGGCGCAGGAGCAAGATCTCCTGACGTTGGAGGACGCGATGGTCCGTGCGGGGGCCTCGGAGGATTTGGATCAGCAGAGACAAGGTCCTGAGCTTAATCCCCGTATAATTGGACCGCGCGCCGATACGGAAGCGGCCGAAGCCTTGGTCGGGCAAGCGCGACTACGCCCGAACCCCGAAATATCGTTCGAGGCTGAAAATATAGCCGGAACCGGTGCATTTTCGGGTCTCCGGGCGACAGAATACACGTTAGCCGTCGGCCAGCGCATTGAGCTGGGAGGGAAGCGGAGTGCGCGCGTTCGGGCCGCGGAAGCCGAAGCGCGTGTCACCTCGCTCAGAGGCGATCTATCGTTAGCGGAACTGGGCTTTTCTGTGCGGGAGCGCTACGTCAGTGCCGCCGCCGCCGCCGCGAGGGTCGAGCTGGCCCAGGATATCGTTGGTCGCAATCGCGAACTAACCCGCATAGCCGATTTGCTAGTCGAGACAGGGCGCGAGCCGCCTTTGCGGGCCCTTCGCGCGAAGGCGGCGCTAGCGGAGGCCGAAGCCGAACTGCAGGCCGCCGAAGCCGCGAGTATTGCGGCGCGCGCGGCTCTCGGATCGCTGTGGAGCGCGTCCGAAACACTTCCTTCCGTTCCTCCCGACATTCCGCACATCGAACCACCCGCGGGGCTTGTCGCAAGCGAGGACACCCTGCGGCTACAAGTCGCGCGGGCGGAGTCCGCAGCCGCAGAAGCAGCGATTGCTCGCGAGCAGTCGCTGCGCGTGCCGGACCCGGTCATATCCGCCGGCGTCCGCCGGTTCTCCGAGAGCAAGGACAACGCCTTCCTCGTCGGCGTGGCCATCCCGCTCCCGTTCCGGGACCGTAACCAGGGGAACATAGCCGCCGCCCAAGCGCGGCTGCAGGCGGCTACTGCGCGCGAAGCTATCGTTCGAGCCGATTTCCGGCAGGAAGTCGCGCAGGCGCGCGCCGAATTCCTGGCCGCTGAAGCACGCGTCGACACTTTGTCGAACACATCGCTTCCGCAGGCTGAAGAGGCCTTGCGCCTGGTTCGCATCGGATACCGGGCAGGTCGGTTTCCGCTTATCGAAGTTCTTAGCGCCGCCGAAGCGCGCGATGCCATCCGTAACGCGCTGATCGACGCGCAGGAGACCCGCGGACAGGCCGCGGCGCGTCTCATCCGTCTTTCAGCGCTCTAGGAGTCTTCAAAAAATGAACCGCAGAAATCTGATCGTAGCGCTGGTGGGAGCCGTGCTTATTCTAATCGCAGTTCTCTGGTTGTGGGGGGGAGGCGACGGGACCGAGAGCTCGGACGCAGTAGCGACCGAAGGCTCGGAAGAAAATCATGCAGCCGAGGGGATTGTTGAGCTTACCGATGAGCAGATCAAGGCTTCCCAGCTTGACATAGTAGCGGCAAGCGCGAGTTCGCTCGGTGCCGAAATCATCGCTCAAGGTAGCGTCGCCACATCGCCGCAAGGCCAAGCCGTGCTAAGCGCGGGCGCGGAGGGGCGGGTCGCACGTATTGCGAAAAGGCTGGGCGACCCTGTTCGCCGCGGCGAGACCGTAGCCACGATCGACAGCCGGGAAGCGGCGGCGATATCTGCCGATGTTACCTCGGCGCAGGCTCGCGCCGAACTCGCGCGGACGAGGCTCGAACGTGAACAAAAGCTCTTTGATGAGCAGGTAACGGCGCGTGCTGATCTTGAGACGGTTCGGGCTGAATACCAGCAAGCCCTCGCCGAGGTATCGCGGGCAAGGCAGGCCGCGGCGGCAGCAAATGCGTCGGGCCGCACCATTGCCGTACGTTCTCCGATTGCGGGCAGGGTGACGGGCGCCCCAGTAGTCCTCGGTTCGTACGTGACGGCCCAAGACGAGCTCTACCGCATTGCGAACGCCAACAGCGTTCAGATCGAGGCTGCGGTTCCTGCCGAGGATGCCAGGCGTATACTGATCGGAGCATCCGCCCGCGTCGAAGCGCCCGGAGGTGAGATCTCTGCGCGGGTTCTCAGCGTGACGCCAACCGCCGATGTCGAGAACCGCTCGGCCACCGTCGTCCTCGCTCCCGCCTCCGGCGCAGGCCTCCTCCCAGGAGAGTATGTAAGAGTGCGGATCGAAAGTCGCACACCGGAAGGAACAGGCGGTGCCTTGGTGGTGCCGGCCGAGGCCGTGCAATCGGTGGACGGCCGCGATGTCGTGTTCGTCCGGACCGCCAACGGCTTCAAGGTCCAACCCGTGCAGATCGGCGCGCGCACTTCGGAAAGGGTGGAGATTCTTGGTGGGCTTGCCGCCGGCACGCGCATCGCGGGCCGCAAGGCGTTCCTGCTCAAGGCAGAGCTCGGACGCGGCGAAGCAGAACATTGATCCAGATTGAGCCGGAGTTGCCAAGATGATTTCCAGTCTAGTCGAGATGTCGGTCCGCAACCGCATCCTCGTTCTGTTCGTAACGGCGGCGGTCGCGATCTGGGGTACTATCAATCTCCTCAATCTGCCGATCGACGCGGTACCGGACATCACCAATAACCAAGTCCAGATCAATACGGTCGATCCGACGCTGTCGCCGCTCGATGTCGAGCGCCTGGTCACCTACCCCGTCGAGGTCTCACTGGCCGGTATTCCGGGGCTGGAGTCGACTCGCTCGATTTCTCGCAACGGCTTCTCGCAAGTCACCGCGATCTTCAGCGACAGCACCGACGTCTATTTCGCGCGCCAGCAGGTCGCCGAGCGCCTCACCACGGTGCGCAACAATCTGCCGGCCACGGCGGAGCCTTCAATGGGACCGGTCTCGACGGGCCTGGGCGAGGTTCTGATGTGGACCGTGAGCTACGCTGACCCAACACCCGGCAAGCAGCGTAGCGGGCCAGGCTGGCAAGCCGATGGATCGTATCTTACGCCCGAAGGCGAACGCCTAACCGATGAAGTCTCGCGTTCGGCCTACCTGCGAACGCTGCAAGACTGGGTCATCGCGCCGCAAATGCGCAACGTCGATGGCGTCGCAGGCGTCGATTCGATCGGGGGCTATGCCCGCCAATTTGTGGTAACTCCGTCGTCTGCACGGCTTGCTTCATTCGGCATTGGCTTCGACGAGTTGGCGAGCGCGCTGGAAAGTATCAATCTCTCGGTCGGGGCCAATTACGTCCAGCGCGGTGGTGAGGCCTTCCTCGTTCGCTCCGATGCCCGCTTCCGCACGATTGACGAAATCGAGGACGCAATCATAGCGCGGCGCGAAGGCATCCCCGTGCGCGTACGCGATGTCGCCACCGTCAAAAACGGCGGCGATTTGCGTACCGGCGCAGCATCCAAGGACGGGGAAGAGGCGGTCGTCGGTACCACCTTGATGTTGCTGGGCGAGAACAGCCGTGCGGTCGCGGCCGCTGCTGGCGATCGCCTCGCCGAACTCGCGCAGACAATGCCGCCGGACGTCGAACTCGACATCGTTCTCGACCGGTCGAAGCTTGTCAATGCGACGATCGCGACGGTCGAAAAGAACCTGACCGAGGGTGCGCTTCTGGTCATCGCGTCGCTTTTTCTGCTGCTCGGCAACTTTCGTGCGGCGCTGATCACCGCGCTCGTCATTCCCCTGTCGTTCCTGATGATGGCAATCGGGATGAACCGGGTCGGTGTCTCGGGCAATCTGATGAGTCTGGGGGCGCTCGATTTCGGCCTGATCGTTGATGGTAGCGTGATCATCGTGGAGAATTTCCTCCGGCGCATCAGCGAACGCCAGCACGAGGAAGGTCGCGTGCTCGCGCTCGGCGAGCGCCTCGAAGAGGTCATCGCGTCGACCCGAGAAATGATCCGACCGTCTTTGTTTGGACAAGCGATCATCCTGCTGGTCTTCGTGCCCTTGCTCACGTTCCAGGGTGTCGAAGGCAAGACGTTTTCGCCCATGGCCATCACCGTGATGCTGGCGCTTCTCTCGGCATTCGTCATTTCCTTGACGCTCGTGCCGGCACTGCTTGCGCTGCTCATCCGGGGAAAGGTCGCGGAAAAGGAAGTGCGCGCGGTCGGCTGGCTGCGGGAGAAGTACGAGCCGGCGTTGCGCAAGGCCCTGGACTGGCCGAAGCGGACCGCTTTGGCAGGTTTCGGCGTTTTCGCATTTTCGCTCGTAGTGTTCGGCTTCATTGGCAGCGAATTCATGCCCCAGCTCGACGAGCAGGATCTGTCGATCCAGTCGATCCGCATTCCCTCAACGTCGCTCGCACAGTCGCTGGAGATGCAGCAGGGCATTGAGCGGACCGTCAGCCAGTTTCCTCAGGTCGATTACATCTATTCGAAGACTGGAACGGCCGAAGTTGCGAGCGACCCGATGCCGCCGAATATTTCCGATGCGTTCGTGATCCTTAAGCCCCGCGACGAATGGCCGGATCCTGATTTGTCAAAGCCTGAACTCATCGCTGAAATGGAGAAGGCCATTTCCAAGCGGATTGGCAGCGATTTCCAGTTCAGTCAGCCGATCGAGATGCGCTTCAACGAATTGATCGCCGGGGTTCGCGGTGACATCGCGGTCAAGATATTCGGCGACGATCTGGAGCAACTGACCGCTACCGCGAACGAACTTGCCGGGGTCTTCTCGGGCATCAAGGGCGCAACCGAAGTTTCCGTGGAGCAAACCGAGGGCTTTCCAACCCTCGATATCCAATTTGACCGTCCCGCGATTGCCGCGCACGGTCTGACAGTGGACGAAGTTGCCGCAACGGTATCGGCCGCGCTCGGCGGAGCGGAGAGCGGCCTCGTGTTCCAGGGCGACCGTCGGTTCGACATCGTTGTGCGACTGCCCGACGACGTGCGCAACGATCTCGATGCCATCGGAGCCCTGCCCGTCATGCTGCCGGAGAACGGAGCGGGAGAGCGCGCCTCGGTACCGTTGCGATCGCTCGCCAGCCTGAGCGAGGTTGAAGGGCTAAACCAGATCAGCCGCGAAAACGGCAAACGACGGGTTGTGGTTCAGCTCAACGTGCGCGGACGAGATGTCAGCTCGGTCGTGGCTGAAGCGAAAGAGAAGATTGCCCAACAGGTGCAATTGCCGTCCGGCGCCTACCTCGAATGGGGCGGACAGTATGAAAACCTCCAAGCTGCGCAAGCGCGCATAGGCATCGTCGTTCCAGTGGTGGGTCTGGTGATTTTCGGTCTCCTGGTCATGGCACTCGGCAACCTACGCATGGCTACCGCCGTTTTCGTTACGGTTCCGCTCGGGATCGCCGGTGGGATATTCTCGCTGGCGTTGACCGGACTTCCGTTTTCGATCTCGGTGGCGGTGGGATTCATCGTCCTTGCCGGTGTGGCGGTGCTCAATGGGCTCGTAATGATGACGAGCATGCAGGGCCGATTGCGCGAAGGGATGACGCTCGACGACTCGATCTATGGCGGAGCCGTGGAGCGATTCCGGGCGGTGCTGATGACCGCGATAGTGCCGTCGCTCGGCTTTGTGCCGATGGCGATCGCAACGGGAACCGGGGCTGAAGTGCAGAAGCCGCTCGCGATCGTCGTGATCGGTGGGCTGGTCACGGCCACGATTCTGACCCTGTTCGTGCTTCCGGCGATAACCCGCCTGATCCTCGCACGACAGGGCGACGGGGGAGCGCGATGGGATCTGCGCAAATGGATGCCCACGCTGCCGGCTTTCGGTCCTCTCGCGCGCTGGCGGCGACGGGGCGCAGTGTGATCGTCTTTTGCTGAGTGTAGATTGAAGGAGAGCATCGATGACGCAGATCAAATCCATGCTGATGCGGATTTACACCGACGAGGCGGCGATGCACGGCGACGAAGAAGCTGTGCATGTCGTCGTCGGCAGGGCGCGACAGGCGGGCCTTGCCGGGGCGACCGTGCTACGCGGTCGGCTCGGCTTCGCATCGGGTTCGGCGGTGCATCGGCACTACTCGCTGGGCATTGGCGATAATCCGCCGATGGTCATCGAACTCGTCGACCGCGAAGACCGGCTGCGCGAGTTCGTCCCGCAACTCGCGGATATGCACGGCATCGGGCTCATCACTCTGGAGGCGGTGGAAATCCTGTTCGCCGCCGATCATTCCCGCAAACGCGAGGCCTGAATGAGCCAACGCCAGACCGCAAGTAAATGCGTGGCCTCCTTTAGCCCTCACGCCCTATTCCACCGGTCTGGGAGCGGGGCATGGCTCGATGCGACGCGTTCGCCCCGGACGCGACGGTGCTCGGCTCCACTTAAGACGGAGCCTTCGCGGGTGTCCTTGCGCAAAGCTCGTAAGGTTCGATCATGATACCGCCACAGACCATCACTCAATCTCCCGCGCCCGAAAGCGGCGCCGCCGGCGCGCCGCCGTCCGATCGGGGCCACGACAAGCACGATCACAATCACGCGCATGGCGGTGCGCTCGGCGCGAACTCGGAACTGATATTTGCGCTCATCTGCGGCGGCCTGCTCGCAATCGGCTTCGCCATCGACAAGCTCGTAGCTGATGCGCCCGTGTGGTTGCCGACCGCGCTTTACGTCGCGGCCTATTTCTTCGGCGGTTTCTTCACCGTGCGCGAAGCGGTCGACAACCTGAAACAGCGCAAGTTTGAGATCGACACACTGATGCTCGTCGCGGCTGGGGGGGCCGCTGCGCTCGGCGCGTTCGCCGAAGGCGCCCTCCTGCTGTTCCTGTTCAGCCTTGGCCATGCGCTCGAACACTACGCCATGGGCCGCGCGAAACGCGCGATCGAGGCGCTTGCCGAGCTCGCTCCAAAAACTGCCACTATGCGCGGTGAAGATGGCGAATTGCGCGAAGTTCCCGTCGATGAGCTGGCGGTCGGCGCGATCGTCGTGGTCAGGCCCGACGAGCGGGTTCCCTCGGACGGGTTCATCGTGAAGGGCGTCACCGCGATTAACCAGGCCCCGGTAACAGGGGAAAGCATGCCAGTCGACAAGCGCTTCGTGATGAACGACGAGACCGCGCGCGCAGATCCCGACCGGCTCGATGCCACCTATCGCGTCTTCGCCGGGACCATCAACGGCAGCGGCCTGATCGAGATCGAAGTGACCCGCCTCTCGAGCGAGACGACACTCGCCAAAGTGGTGAAGATGGTTAGCGAGGCTAACACGCGAAAGTCTCCGACGCAGCGCTTCACCGATCGTTTCGAGCGAATTTTCGTGCCTGCTGTGCTGGCGCTCGCGGTGCTGCTCCTGTTCGCCTGGGTGGTCGTCGACGAGCCGTTTCGCGACAGCTTCTACCGGGCGATGGCCGTGCTGGTTGCGGCCAGTCCCTGCGCACTGGCGATCGCCACGCCCAGCGCGGTCCTTTCAGGAATCGCGCGCGGCGCACGGGGCGGCGTGCTGATCAAGGGAGGCGCCCCCCTCGAACTGCTGGGATCGCTCGACGTCATCGCGTTCGACAAGACCGGCACGCTGACCATGGGAGAGCCACGCATTCAGGAGATCGTGCCCGCAGCGGGCGTGACCAAGGAGGAGTTGATGGCGGTTGCGGTCGCCGTCGAAAGCCTGAGCGATCACCCGCTTGCGCGAGCAATCGCGGAGCACGGTCGCGAGCGCGTGGGCGATAGGCCCATCCCGCGCGCTGCAGGACTTGAAAGCCTGACCGGCCGGGGTGTTTCGGCGAAGATTGATGGTGAGGATGTCATCATCGGCAAGGCGGAGATGTTCGGAGCCGACGGCCTTGCTCCGTTGTCCGCGGAGATGACCCAGGCCATCGAGCGGCTGCGGCAGGCCGGTCAGACAAGCGTGGCCGTGCGCATGGGCAGGCGCGACCTCGGCGCGATCGGTCTGATGGACACGCCGCGGAGACCCGCCAGGGATGCTCTGGCGCGATTGCGCGCGCTCGGCATCAGGCGCATGATCATGATCTCGGGCGACCACCAGCGGGTCGCCGAAGCGGTCGCCACCGAGGTTGGCATCGATGAGGCCCGCGGCGATCTCCTCCCCGAAGACAAGGTCGATGTCATCAAGGCCATCCGGGACACCACGAGGGTCGCGATGGTCGGCGACGGCGTGAACGACGCCCCCGCCATGGCGAACGCCACCGTCGGCATCGCGATGGGCGCCGCCGGTTCGGATGTCGCACTGGAAACAGCTGATGTCGCACTGATGGCCGACGACCTGGCGCATCTCCCGTTCGCGGTAGGCCTCAGCAGGCGCACGAAATCCATCATTCGGCAGAACGTCTACGTAAGCCTCGGCGTGGTCGCCGTGCTGGTGCCGGCGACCATCCTCGGCCTCGGAATCGGTCCCGCGGTCGCGATGCACGAAGGTTCGACCCTGGTCGTGGTGTTTAACGCGCTCCGACTGCTTGCCTATCGTGATGGGCCGCGACACCGCCCATCCGGTGTCTGAAAAGGAAAAGTCAAACAGCCTGTGAGGTTTGAATATGTTGGAACTAACCGAAGAAGACCGCATCCTTGTCATCAGAGCGGGCGGCAAACTCACCCTGGCGGATTACGATCGCTTCGTGCCCGCGTTCGAAGAAGCAGCCGCGCGCGAGGCGGGGCGCCTTCCGATGCTGATAGAATTGGATGACGACTTTGCCGGTTGGGATCTGGGCGGGCTGTGGCGCGATCTGAAGTTCGACGTGAAACATAAGGACAGCTTTGGGCGGATCGCGGTCGTCGGCGACAAGAGATGGGAGGAGTGGGGAACCAAGCTGTCGAATCCCCTATTCCCTTCTGCAGAGATGCGCTTTTTCGAACGCGAGGAGCGAACAAGCGCCAAGGTTTGGCTACGGAGCTAACAGGGGCAGCACGATGACCGGTAAATCAGAATTCGACCTGGCTTCGGCGGATAAGCGCCGGACATTGTGGATCGTGCTGTGGCTCAACGTCGCGATCGCGGTTGGATTCTTCGTTGGCGGCTATTTTGCGGACTCGAACGCACTACTCGCCAATGGTCTCGATAATTCTTCGGATGCCATCGTCTACGGCCTCAGCCTCCTTGCGTTGTCGCGGTCGGGAAGCTGGAAGCGCGGCGCCGCGCGTTTTTCGGGTATCATGCTCCTGATATTCGCCGGCGGCGTCGTTGCCGACGCTGTCCGGCGTTACCTGGAGGGATCCGATCCCGGCGGCATCCTGATGATCGCGATGGCGGCTATAGCAGGGATCGTGAACCTCTATTGCCTCCGCCTGCTGCAGAAAATGCAGGACAAGGATGTCAACCTGCGCGCCGCGACCACATTCAGCTTCAACGATTTCATCTCCAACGGCGGCATTATCATTGCCGGTATCATTGTGATGATCACGGGCGCGAACTGGCCCGATCTCTTGGTGGGCGTCGCGGTCGCCGGCATCGCGTTATACGGTGGGATCGATATCCTCCGGGATGCGCATTCCGACAAGCATGACGAGAAAGGAACGACCCACCAGAGCGATGGGCGGTGATTGGGAGGTTTTCACCCAGGCCCGTCGCGACGTTAAGCCATCCCAAGTGTATCCGGGCCGTTGCGACTTGCCGACATGAAGCTACGGCGCGGCGTCGCTGCGAAACGGCGCTCCTTGCATGACCTTGGTCGATCTGATTATCGCTTCCGAAGGACTTTCGCACGTCCTGACCGTAGCCATCCTCATGGCAGTGATTGCAGGGGCGACCGTTCTGTGCGTCCGCGGCCTTCGGTTGTCGCAGCCTGCCGGGGATCTGGCCGCCTTTCTGTCGGCAGGGTTTGCCCTGGGTCTCGCTCTTATTCTTCTTTTCGAACTCGCCAGCGAGAAGGCCCTCGGACCGCCGGAAACTCTGGCCATGGTGGCGGGAGGACTGAGCTTCGCCGCGTGTCTTGGTTTGGATCCATCAAAATGGCTCACTCGGAACCGTATGCCGAACGAGGGGCCTACGGATCGGCAATATGGCTGGCGCAAGAACTTTCGAACCGCAGCGCTGGCACTCGCCGGTGGTATCATTTTTGGAACCGCCGCCCTCGCGTCGCGCGACGTCGAACTAAAAATTGCAATCGGCCTTGCCATGGCGTGGGCAGTTTTATGGCTAGGGCTTCCAGACACTTCCGCAACCCGAATCGGCGCCAGGGGGAAGCTTGATCTCAACTTCGCGGTTGCTTCAATTCTGTTTCTAGGCGGCGCGCTCGGAACATATTCCTTGCTCGAATTGCTCCCCACCGAGGTGGTGCCGGCGTTGTTCGCCTTCGAGGCGGGGTTTCTCCTGGTCGGTGCTTTCGGTCTTGTAGTCCCAACGAAATCCGCCGCCGCCCCCAGGGTTGGGCGTGGTCTTGCAGTCCTGATCGCCAGCCTTGCTGGCTTGATCCTGCTCGCCGAGGGACTGGAGGCTGTTTTGTCGCCTGAAGCCTCCAACTCTTTGGGTCATCCGTCTCCATCGGTGACCGCCGAAGTTGTCACCTTTTTTCGTATGAAAACCATCTGATGGCCAAACTCCATCGTCGTTCGTTCATGGCCGTCAGGGTCATTCCCCTGACGGGCAAGGTCGGAGCAATAGTCACCCTCGTCCCGCGGTCGGGATCAGCGTCCTTTCGACCGTTCGTCCGCGGTCTTTCGGGCGTGGCGTCCCGCCAGATCGCCTATTCAGCGAGGAAGATAACCCATGAAAGCCTCTGACCTCTTCGTCGCTGCGCTCGAGGCCGAGGGGGTCGAGTACATTTTCGCCGTTCCGGGCGAGGAGAATCTCGATTTGCTGGAATCCCTCCGTACATCCTCGATTCAACTGGTGGTCACCCGCCACGAACAAGGTGCGGGCTTCATGGCTGCGACATATGGGCGGCTAACCGGCAAGGCGGGCGTTTGCCTCGCGACCCTCGGGCCTGGTGCGACAAACCTTACCACACCTGCCGCTTATGCGGCGCTCGGGGCTTTCCCCCTCATCATCATCACCGGGCAGAAACCAATCAAGACGTCGAAGCAGGCACAATTCCAGATCGTGGATGTGGTTTCGCTGTTCAGCCCTCTGTGCAAGGCATCAACGCAGATCGTGAACGGGAACCGTATTCCTTCGCTGGTCCGCGAGGGGTTTCGCCTGGCCCAAGAGGAGCGACCTGGCGCCGTTCTGCTGGAGTTGCCCGAGGACATTGCTGAGGAAGATACGATCGAACCGATTATACCACCCCACGATCGGCGTTATGCTGTCGCCGGAGACGAAGTGCTTGATGAAGCGGCAAAGCGCATCCTAGCCGCCGAACGGCCTCTGCTATTGATAGGCGCGGGCGCTAACCGCCGATGCGCTTCGAAGGCGCTGCGGCGATTTGTGGCAGAAACCGGCTTTCCCTTCTTCGACACTCAGATGGGTAAAGGCGTCGTCGATGAAGATAGCGACCTCTATCTAGGCACCGCGGCTCTATCGTCGGGCGATTACGTCCACTGCGCGATCGAAAAGGCCGATCTCATCGTCAATGTCGGTCACGACGTGGTCGAAAAGCCGCCCTTCTTCATGGAGCCGGACGGTCACACCGTCATTCATATCAATTACAAGGCGGCGGAAGTCGATCAGGTCTACTTCCCGCAGTTGGAGGTCATCGGCGACATCGCCGGATCGATCGAGCGATTAGGAAATCGCCTAGATGGCAAGCTGCTGTGTGATCGCAGCTATTACACTGCCCTGCATCACGAAATTGCTTCGCACATCTCCGAGACCAGCGACGACGAACGTTTTCCGATGGTCCCCCAACGCGTGGTTGCCGACGTACGCAGCGTGATGGCGCGCGATGATATCGTTGCGCTCGACAACGGCATCTACAAGATCTGGTTTGCTCGAAACTACATCGCGAATGAACCGGGCACCATCCTTCTCGACAATGCATTGGCGACGATGGGCGCAGGCCTTCCATCCGCCATGATGGCGGCGATGCTGTCGCCCGGGCGAAGAGTTCTCGCGGTGTGCGGGGATGGCGGGTTCATGATGAACTCGCAGGAGCTGGAAACGGCCGTCAGGCTGGGCCTGAACCTCGTCGTGCTCGTCCTGAACGATGCGGCATACGGCATGATCCGGTGGAAGCAGGACCAACTCGGCTTTCCCGACTATGGCCTGACCTTTTCCAATCCTGACTTTGTCACCTACGCACAAAGCTATGGAGCGACCGGCCACCATGTCGAGCGAAGCGCGGATCTGGTTTCGGTCCTGAACGCCGCATTCGAGGCTGGCGGCGTGCACCTTGTCGACTTGCCAATCGACTATTCCGAAAACAAGAAGGTGCTGATCGACGAACTTGGCGCGAAGGTGTGCGAGCTATGAAGACAATCGTTCACAATCCGTTCGACCGCTCGCCGATTGCAGAAGTAGCGCTTGTCGACTGGCCTCAAATCGATGAATGGCTGAATAAAGCGCAGTTGCTCCACCGCAACCGTCATGGCTGGATTGCCGTGCATGAGCGGATCGCCATTCTTCGGCGGGCGGCGGATATTATGCGCGAACGAGCGAAGAACTGGCTCTCCAAATCGTCAGGGAGGGCGGCAAGCCCCTGGTCGATGCCCGTGTGGAAACCGAGCGCGCGATCAACAGCCTCGAACTGTGCGTTCAGGCGCTGTTCGATAATGGTGGCCGCGAGATCCCCATGGATCTTACTCAGGCCGGTGCGGGAAGGACGGCGTACACGTTCTGCGAGCCGATCGCTCCTGTCGTTGCAATCTCCGCTTTCAATCACCCTCTCAACCTGATCGTCCATCAGGTGGGACCCGCGGTCGCGGCAGGCTGTCCTGTCCTCATCAAGCCCGCGTTGGAAACGCCCTTGTCATGCCGAAGCTTCGTGAACATTCTTCATGAAGCGGGTTTGCCCGAGGCCTGGTGCCGGTTTGCTCCCTGTGCGAACCAGACTGCCGAGAAGATGGTGACCGATCGACGGATGGCATTCGTTTCCTTTATCGGGTCAGCGAACGTCGGCTGGACGCTTCGCTCGAAACTTGCCCCCGGAACGCGTGTAGCCCTGGAACATGGCGGAGCGGCACCCGTCATCGTGGACCGTGACGTCGAATGCAAATCCGTGATCGCTTCGTTGCTCAAAGGCGGATTCTACCATTCGGGACAAGTCTGCGTATCGGTTCAGCGCGTGTTCGTGCCCACCGACGAACTCGCGGACTTCGAGGACCAGCTTGGACGGCGCGTTGCCAGCTTGATCGGGAGCGATCCCGCGGACCTTCGCACTGAATGCGGCCCGCTCATCCGGCCGGCCGAAGTTGACCGTGTCGAAAGCTGGGTCGCGGAAGCGGTAAAAGGTGGTGGGACGCTTTCGGCGGGTGGCCGCCGCCTCGGCGACACGATGTTTGAACCGACCGTGATCGTAAATCCTCCTTCGGAAGCCAAGGTATCACGTCAGGAGATATTCGGTCCCGTGATCTGTCTGTACGGTTACAACGACCTGGATGACGCGATCGCGCAGGCGAATGGTATCCCATACGCGTTTCAGGCCGCCGTTTTCACCAATCGGATGTCGGTGGCAAAGCGCTGTATCGAGATGTTGGCAGGATCGACGGTCTTGGTGAACGATCACACGGCTTTCCGGGTGGACTGGATGCCATTTGCGGGGCTGAAGCAATCGGGGCTGGGGACCGGCGGGATAGGCTATACGATGGCGGATATGACGGTCCGCAAGATGGCCGTTCTGAATTGGTCCCACCAGGCATGATTTGCTTTAGCCGGGGAATGGGGCGAAGTGGAGGCGGACGGCGGAGGCGCGCTCTTCCCATGGCTGTGCAATCGTCGCACAAGCGAAACGAACAGACGGGCGGTCCGCGCCTGAAGATTTCGTGCGAGGGCAAGCGCGGCGGTGGCTTGTCAGGCGGCACAGCCTGGAAAAACGGGTCTTAGCGAATGCAGGCGCTCCTCTACACCCTTATGCCGCTCGTCGCCGTGATTGCGGGGGCCGCCTACGCGAGTTGGCGCCGGCCCGGTCCTGCCTTTACCGCAGGCGTTCAACACCTGGCGGCGGGGGTCGTCTTTGCGGCGGCGGCGGGCGAAATTCTCCCGGACCTCAAGCATACCGGCTCGCCCGTCGCAGTTCTGGTCGGCGGAGCGCTCGGCGTCGTGCTCATGCTGGCGATCAAGCGCATCGGCGAAAAGTTCGAGGGGCCGCTGGCGCTGACGACGCTCATCGGGGTCGATCTCTTCATTGACGGACTGGTGCTGGGAATCGGCTTTACTGCCGCGCTGCAAACTGGTCTGCTGCTCACAATTGCGTTATCCCTCGAGGTCCTGTTCATCGGTGTCGCGCTTGCTCTCGGCCTTGCCGCGCGGGGCTGGCGCACCGGCAAACTGCTGCTGACAGTGGCCGCCGTCGGACTGCTTCTGCCGCTGGGGACCCTCGCCGGGATCGCCGCCGCTGGCCTGCCCACATCCGTTCTGACGGGCCTGTTCGCCTTCGGACTCATTGCGCTGCTCTATCTGGTTACCGAGGAACTGCTGGTGGAAGCGCACGAGGGACCCGAAGGCCCCTTGGTCACATCGATGTTCTTCGTCGGCTTTCTCTTGTTGCTGATGCTGGAAGAGGCGATGCCCACCTGACGGGCAAACCGAACGCAATTGCCGGCGCGTGGCAACTCGATCCTCGCTTTGCCACGTCACGCGAGAAGCGCTGGTGCGAAATCGAAGGCAATGCCCAGCGTCGCGATCGCCAGTCCCAATCCCGGCGCCGAGGTCAACGCGCGACTTTGGGCCTGTCTCCAAAGTAGATAGATAATACCTCCGGCAATCGCCGTGAGCGCGGCGGCGATCCAGCGCGCCGTGAGTTGCCCGGGAAAGATGCTGCTCGCCGCCCAGAGGAGCGAAAAATGCGCGGCCCAAACCGAAAGCGCGAGCAGCGGCGTGAGCCAGTCGGTGCGGTTGCGATAGTCGGTCGACATGGCATCAGGCTCCGGGGAAAAGGCGAACCGGGAGCGCGAGGACGAGACCCTGAAGCGCGGCATATTGGAGAAAACGCACGACCACATCGAGAGTGACGCTGTCGGGTGCGACGAGAAGACCTTTCCCGCTCCGATAGCCGAGGTAGAGCGCCATGAGCATGCCGATCGCGGCGGTACAGCCCTGATACGCGAGTAACGCGAAAATCGTCGCGCCTTGGCCGCTGACCGTGGGACCAAGCCCACTGGCCGTCCATCCCATCCAATCCCACCAAATCGCGCCGGCAAGAAGCAAGGCGCTCGCGGCCGCCAGGAGCCAGGGCCCTTGGCCCGGAAACTGTCCCGCCGGCTTTGACGCGAGAGTGCGGCGAGACAGCCGCGCCAAGCCCAAACCCGCGGCCAGCAGCGCGGCTATTCCGCCCGTCTCCGCCCCCGCGGGCGCGGCTCTCCAGACTTCCGGATGAATGCCGAAAAGATAAAGATAGCTGAACAGGCCCATGAACGCGATCATGCCCATCACCACCATCAGCGTGTTCAGCGCCCACCAGCCATGGCTCGAAGGCCCGGTAATGGCAATCGGAACGGCAATGCCCGCGCCGATATCGGCGGTGTCCTGTTGAATCGGACGATCAGTCTCCCAGAGCCAGCGCAGAACGCAAGCGACCGCGACGATGCCGCTGAAGGCTGCGAATGCATAGGCCTGGATGGTCAACGACAGGAAAAAGGAAGCGGTGAACACCGCTGCTCCCACCGGATAAGGCGACGGCCCGGGCATAAGCTGGAGATATTGCGGCTCGGCGTTGATCGGCGAGGTGATGATCGTCTCGCGCAAGCCCGTGACGCTGTTGGGGAGGAAATAGCGGCCTTCCTCAACGTCCGCGCAGATGGCGGGATCGTCCCACAGCGGCTCGCGGCTGCGCACCAGCGGGATGGAGCGCGTCGAATACATGCCGGTGGGCAGCCATTCGAGCGTGCCGCCGCCATAGACATTGCCCGCGTCGGCATCGGTGGTGAAACGGAAATTGCGTGCCAGATCGATCAGAAAAAGACCCACACCCGCGGCGATGGTAAATGCTCCCATGGTCGACACCAGGTTGAGGAGGTCGAGTCCGCGATCGGGCAGGTAGGTATAGACCCGGCGCGGCATGCCCATGAAGCCCGTCAGATGCATCGGCAGGAAGGTGATGTGGAGACCTGTGAACATCAGCCAGAACACCCATCTGCCGAGCCGCTCGGACAGTGGGTTCTTCGAAGTCATCCCGTTCCAGTAATAGAACGCCGCGAACATGGGAAAAACCATCCCGCCCAGCAGTACGTAATGCAGATGCGCGACGATGAAATAGGTGTCGTGCGCCTGCCAGTCGAACGGGACCATGCCCACCATCACTCCGGTGAGCCCGCCCATGACAAAGACGACGATGCTGCCGACGACGAACAGCGCCGGGGTCGTCCAGCGAATTTTTCCCGAAGCCAGAGTCGCGATCCAGCAGAACACCTGGATGCCGGCCGGCAGACTGACCGCCATGCTCGCCGCGCTGAAATAGCCGGTGGAGACACGCGGCATGCCGGTGGCGAACATGTGGTGGGCCCAAACACCAAAACTGATGAAACCGGTCGCCACCAGGGCGAGCACATTGAGCCGGTAGCCGACCAGCTCTGTCCGCGCCACGGTCGCGACCATCATGCTCATCAGCCCCGCGGCGGGCAGGAAGATGATATACACCTCCGGATGGCCGAAGAACCAGAACAGGTGTTGCCACAGTAGCGGATCGCCACCGCGCGTCGGATCGAAGAACGGCCAATTGAATGCGCGCTCCAGCTCGAGCAACAGCGTGCCGAGGATGACGCTGGGGAAGGCGATGACGATCATCACCGCGAACACCAGCATGGCCCAGGCGAACATTGGCATGCGGTCGAGCGTCATGCCCGGGGCGCGGGTACGCAGGACGCCGACTATGATCTCGATCGCTCCCGCAATCGCGCTAATCTCGATGAAGCCAATCCCGAGCAGCCAGAAATCGGTGTTGATCCCCGGCGAATAGGCGATACTGGTCAACGGCGGATACATGAACCAACCGCCGTCGGGCGCCAAGCCCACGAACAGGCTGGCGAAGAAGCACAGGCCGCCCACGAAATAAGCCCAGAAAGCATAAGCCGACAGGCGGGGGAATGGCAGGTCGCGCGCGGCCAGCATCTGCGGCAGCAGCATGATCCCGATCGCCTCCACCATGGGCACCGCGAACAGGAACATCATCACCGTGCCGTGCATGGTGAAGAACTGGTTGTACGTTTCCGGCGGCAGGAAATCCTGCATCGGCGCGGCCAGTTGCACGCGCATACCAAGCGCCAGCACGCCGGCGAGCAGGAAAAAGAGGAATGCGGTGGCGACGTAGAAAAAGCCGATGTAGTTGTTGTTGACGACCGTCAGCAGGCCCCAACCCTTCGGATTGGCCCAGATGCGCTCGAGTTCCTCGACCTCGCCGTCGGGACGAGGGCGATGGGTAGGGAAACGCCGGTAGAGATCGTGGTCGAAACCGGTCTCGGACCTGCGCCCTTCCATGGCGCTGCGTGTCTCCTGCAGCGGCTTGCCGCTCATTTCTGCTGCTCAAGCCAGATCGCCACCGCTTCGAGCTCCTGGGCCGACAGCATGTCGTAGCTGGGCATGCGGTTACCCGGCTTGATCGCCTGGCTGTCGCCGATCCACCCCATCATCGTCCCGCGATTGTTGGGCAGGATGCCCGCGCCCAGCGATAGGCGGCTTCCCACATGCGTGAGGTCGGGACCGGCAAGGCCGTTGGCCTCGGTGCCGGCCACGCGGTGGCAAGCGGCGCACCCGCTTTGCATGAACACTTGTCTCCCCGACACCGGCCCGCTCGGGTCCGTGCGCTCATCGCGCGCCAAGGCCGGCATCTCACCCGGCACGTCTTGGTCGATGGCGCGCGGCGTGGGCGCCGCGCGTAGTCGCCGCCAGCGGTCCCATTCGGCTCGTTCGTGGGCTACGGTAACGAAACCCATCAGCGCATGCTGGCCGCCGCAGTACTCGGCGCACACCCCGCCGTAGCGGCCTGCCTGGTCCGCCTGGATGCGCAGCAGGTTGGTGCGTCCGGGGATCATGTCCCGTTTGCCCGACAGGTTGGGCACCCAGAAACTGTGGATCACGTCTCCGCTGGTCAGTTCTAGGACAACTGGTTCGCCGACGGGCAGGTGCAATTCGTTCGCATCGCGCATGGTCACGTTCCCGGCGCGATCGAGATATTCGACGTCGAACCACCACATGTAGCCGGTTACGCGGACGCGCATTTCATCGCCGGTGACGTCGTCGGTCAGCGAGGCGGTCAAAGTCAAACCCCAGATGAGTAGCGCGGTCAGCACGACGCCCGGGAAAGCAATACCGCCTATCCAAACCGCGCGCTCGCCGCCAAGCGCCGCTTTGAGCGTCTCTGGCCCCTTGATCGCGATATAGAGTGCCGCAACGACTATGGCGGTGACGAGCACCCCCATGCCAATCAGCACCCAGGCAAGAATCACCACGCTGTCGCCATAGGGACCGGCAGGGTCGAGGACCGGCGGCGGCCAGCCCCACCAGGCATCGAAGACATCACTTCCTTCACTCATCGTCGAGACCATAGAGGTACGCCGCCACGTCGCGAGCCTCCTTTTCGCTCAAGGGCATAGCCGGCATGGTCGAACCCGGCTTTACCCGTGGCGCATTGCGCACGAAGGCGGAGAGGTTCCCGGGGGTGTTCGGCACGGAGCCCGCAATCAAACCGAAATCGTCGAAACCAGACAACGATGGCCCGGTGCGCCCGGTGGGCCAGCCAATGCCCGGTATCTCGTGACACGATGCGCACCCCACCTGCTTCATTGCCACAAGGCCGCGCTGTGCGGCCGCCGGGTCCGGTGCGTAGCGAGAGTCCGGTGGCTGCTTGCAAGCGGCTAGCAGCGCGCATAGCGTCAGCGCCATGACCACTCCGATCGCTCGCCCCCCCGGCCTCGTTCCGGCGCCCCCCATCGCTCGGAGGCTGTAATTGGCCTCACGTGTAGTGCGAAAAGGAGGATGATGGCCATTCGTCCTGCTATCATGGTTGCGGCGCTTGCGGTTCTGACCGGCTGTGGCCCAATTGAGCCTGGACTGGATCGCTTCGAGCAAACCGGCAAACTCATTGCGCTGAGTGGCGGCGATGCGGGACCCCGCGGCGCGTGCATTTCGTGCCACGGTCTTCGAGGCGAAGGAGACGGCAATCGTGCGCCACGCCTGGCTGGCCTCGATCAGGGCTATTTCGTGCGTGAGCTGGACTCCTTCGCGCGAGGTCAGCGGCGACACGCCCAGATGGCGTGGATTGCACGCCGCCTCGACTGGCCGGCGCGGCAAAAGCTTGCCTCCTATTATGCGAACCTTCCGATACCCACAGGAGCGGGCAGCGCTCCCAACCCCGGCGATTGCGCGGCCCAAGCCCTGTACGAGCTTGGCGATCCGACACGCGGCATTGCTTCGTGCGCGAGCTGCCATGGTGATGATGGTGCTGGTGCGGGCGCAGGCAATCCTGCCCTTGCGGCCCAGCCCGCCCCCTACCTCCGAGCGCAGCTGGACGCCTGGGCGACCGGAAAGCGGTATGGCAACCTGACAATGCTGCAACTCAGCCAGCTTTTGACGGAGGAAGAGAGGGCGCGCCTGGCCGGCTATAGTTCGGCCCTCCCGGGTGCCAGTTTGTATCCGGCACCTCCGGTAACATGCCCTCGAGAACGTCATCGCGATCCCAGAAATGGTGCTTCAGCGCCGCGAACGTATGCAGAGGCACCAAAAGAGCCAGCAAGATAACCGCGCCGACGTGCACATCTTCTGCGATATCGAGAACCCGGTACTGCAGTTCCGGTGAAAAGTCCTGAAAGGGCATGGGCGGAACCGGTACGAGTCCTAGAAGCGACAGAGGGCGGGCGGGCTGGATCGCCGACCACAGCGTCCAGCCCGAGAGGGGAAGGATCACGAACAGGGCATAGAATACGCCTTCCGTGGCGTAAGCGACCTTCGATCGCCATCCGGCGTCGTCGGCATCGTTGATCGGACCCGGCACCATCAACCGCCAGAGCAGTCGCAGCGCCCCGAAGAAAAGTAATGTGAGGCCGATCTCCGAATGTAGACGGTACGCCTCAAGCTTGTCTGGCCCCGCGAGATAGCGCTGCATCGCCCAACCGGAAATCAGCTGGTACAGTACTACCCCGGCCATCACCCAGTGAAACGTCACTCCCACCGGGGTGAATTTGCCGCGCCCGCGATAACGCTCGGCCCAGGTGCGGAGCTGCCCGATCATCTGACCGGCTCGGGCCACAACGATCGGAAGAGAATGCCGAGTGCCGCGATCAGGTAGATGAGCGAGGCGGGTGCCCACATGATGACCCCGGCCAGTTGCTGGTCTTCGAGCGGAGTCAGTCCCCAGGCAGCGGTCGTCAAAAAATGCGGCGCGTAAAGCGGAACCAGGGCGAAGGTCAGGATCGCTCCCAAGAGCCCCATCGCCAGCATCGCCGCAAGCAGCGCTCCCACCGCTTTCGTAGGCGGCGCTCGCAGAACTCTGCTCCACCAGACCGCCGCGCTTCCCGTGATCGTGAACTGCATGACCCAGAACACCGGGCTGGAATTCATCGCAGCTTCGTACAGCGTCGGCGCGTGCCAACCAAGAAAGATGGCCGCGTGGGCAGCTGTCCAAAGCGTGACGGATCCTGGAATGTGCCGGCGTTGTAATGCAAAAGCGCGCATGATCAAGGGCGCGAGCATTGCCGCGAGAATGACGTCGTGGATGACCCGCACCGTGAATAAGGCCGATCCAAGGGCGCAGAACGGGCTGAAAAACAGTCCTGCGGCAACCGCGCTCGCGGCGAAGGCCGACCTTCGCTCGTGGTGCGCGCCCCATTGCCGCCAGGCGAATAAGCCCGCCAGCAATCCAAGCCCGAGAAGCGGGTCGAAATTCCAGCGGCTTAGCCAGTCGCCCGGCCCCGGTCCCATGCCGCAATAAGGAATCCAGATAAGAGGCGCATTGGGCAAGGGTGTGGTCCTCAGCCTGGATTTGTCGGAAAACAAAATTCAAGCCAGACTAGCCGAATACAGGTGAAATCGACAAGGCCACTCGGAAATTGTCTTCCTCCTTCGAAACAGCCCCGAGACTTTCGAAATCTCTTGGCGGCTTCGACGCGGACCTCGCTTTGGACCATTCCGCACTGGCAATGCCGAGACGGCTTATTTCCGGCGAGCCTGAGTTGTGCTTCGGGCGGAGCGAGCCAATCAATTCTATCGTGGCAAGAGTACTTATCAAGCCAAGCCGGATAATCTGATCACGAAGATCGCGGAAACCCGCCTTCTCTATGGCCCGCCAGTGGCAAGCGCCGGGGGATGAGCGGTCCCCGTAACCGGCTCCCGATCAGCGGGATCCGGTCCCGAGCCTGCGCGCCGCCCACAGGGCCCCTGTGGGAACGGCATCACGACAGGCACGAGACCGATCCTGGTCCCGGGCATCAGGGGCATGATTGCGCTGTAGGTCCACCCCCCAGGCAGCGCCCGCAGCAAACATCTCAACCATTGCGGTCATGAAGAGCCCGATCGCCAGCTAGACAAGGAAACGTGAATTCGGCCAGTCCACCAGCCACCCCCGTACTCTGCATATATGGTTACGACGAAATCGATCTGGCTATCGAGCAGGCGAATGCCCTGCCTTACGCCTATCAAGGCTTTGTATTCACCGAGCGGTTGCCAATCGCCAATTATTGTATCCAGTCTCTGGCGGGATCGGCTGTGATGTTGAACGACCATACGGCCTTCCGCGTCGACTGGATGCCTATTGCAGGGCCGCGTCGCTCCCGGCTCGGTGTCGGCCGGATCGCCTACACGATGGCGGATATGAGCATTGAAAAAATGGCCGTCTGGAACTGGCCTGCGGCGGCATCATAACCCATTCGACAGACCCGGGGATTGCGACACGGGCAGCTTCGCACTCGTCGGCCTTACCCGAAGTTGAGACCGGCATGGGCGGCGGACAATAGCCGGGTATTGGCGAGCCCGACCGAACTGGCGCACGAGGCGCGGGCATCAAGGCTCGGCGGTATCAGCAAGTGCATCGATGATGCGGCAATCGCCTACAGTGTCTTGCTCGCAGGCAGCGATCATGCGCCCAAGTTCCGTCCGCAACGCCTCCAGGCTCGCGATCTTGCACTCGACTTCGCCGAGATGGCTTCTGGCCAGAGCGTCGATGCCTGCGCAGGACCGGTCGGCGTCATCGGAGAGATCGAGCAAGTCCCTGATGCGTGCCATGGAGAAGCCGAGATCACGCGCGCGCCGTATGAATTTAAGGCGCGCTTCCTCTGCAGGTCCATAATCGCGATAATTGGCCTGCGTGCGCGGAGGGGCAGCGAGGATACCCTCGCGCTCGTAGAAGCGGATTGTTTCTGATTTGACGCCGGTTATCCGGGCAAGTTGACCAATTCTCATTACAAAGGCTCCTACCGCTTGACCTTGTAGTTACTACAAGGTCCATAGGATGGATCGACGCAAGGAGTCGAGTAAATGAGAAAGACCTGCTGCGGTCCCGATGAGGCCGGTGCAAGCAACAACGATCCGACATGGCGGCGCATTCTGTGGATCGCGCTAGGCCTTAATGCAATCATGTTCGGTGTGGAGATCGTGGCAGGCATTGCTGCGGATTCGCGCGCCTTGCAGGCCGACGCGCTCGACTTTCTCGGTGATGCGGCAAACTATGCTATCAGTCTCGGCGTAGCCGGGATGGCGCTCGTCTGGCGCGCGCGGGCGGCTCTCGTAAAGGCGGCGACCATGCTGGCTTTCGGCCTGTGGGTGCTCGGCTCGGCCATCTGGGGTTTCTTTGTCGGGGCGTCGCCCGACCCGGGAACGATGGGCGCCATCGGTTCTCTTGCTCTGGCGGTAAATCTCGCCGTCGCCGCGATGCTGTTCCGGTATCGCTCGGGCGATGCGAACATGCGCTCGGTGTGGATCTGTTCGCGCAACGACGCGATCGGTAATATCGCCGTGCTGGCGGCAGCGATTGGCGTTTTCGGCACCGGCCGTGCGTGGCCCGATCTGGTTGTGGCGAGCATCATGGCAGGACTGGCGGTGTGGGGAAGTGCCGAAGTCTCCAAACAGGCCCGTGGCGAACTGCGCTCTACCTAAACTCCAGAATATCCCCGCGATCGGGGGTTGGAGGAAATACATTTCCGTCTACACCCTGCTATTGCGGATTAATTGCAACAGATATAGAGACCCCTCATGCATCGCATCGTCTCCGCCACCGTCCATCCGGCACTGCGGCTCATTCTGCTGGCGCTTGCGCTGTGTCTGTCCGTCACCGCGAACGCGGAAGAACCCGACGTGCGAACCACTTGGCGTCTGCTCGATTATATCGCGGTCGACTACGCCTCCGCCGTTTCCGAGGGACGTGTTGCCGACGAATTCGAATATCGCGAAATGGTGGAGTTTTCCGATGTCGTGGCGCGGCAGATCGCTGCATTGCCGGATACTAAAGACAATCAAGCACTCATCCGCCGATCGGACCAGCTGCGAGCTCTGATCGCCAATAAGGAACCCGCCGAGCGAGTTGGGCGCTTAGCGCGCGCGCTGGCAGCCTCGTTGCTGACAGCCTACCCGGTTCCGCTTGCCCCTTCGCAAGCGCCCGACCTTGACCGCGCCCGCACTCTCTTCGCGCAGAACTGCGCCTCGTGTCACGGCGCCGCCGGAAGTGCGCCACCGGCCGCAATGCAGGCACTTGATCCCCCGCCGATCGACTTTACCGATATCGACCGGGCACGGCAGCGCAGTGCGTTCGGGCTTTACCAGGTCATCACGCAAGGGCTGGAAGGAACGTCCATGGCCAGCTTCGCATCGCTGTCCGACGAGGATCGCTGGGCGCTTGCATTCCATGCCGGCAGCATTGCTTTTGAAGATGTGGCCAAGGGCGAGCGTATTTGGCGGGAAGATGATGGCATACGCCAGCTTGTCCCCGATCTCGAGACGCTCGCCGCGCTCACACCGGAAAGTCTGGCCGAGCAGATCGGCGAGGACCGTGCGCTCGCCGTCATGGCCTATCTTCGCGCCAATCCCGATGCGGTGGGACAGGCAAATGACGCAGGTTCGCTCGCCTTCGTTCGCGATACGCTCGATCGCAGCCTGTCAGCTTATCGGGCTGGCAACCGAGAGGAAGCGCGGCAGCTTGCCCTGTCTGCCTATCTCGACGGGTTTGAACCCCTGGAGGCCCTCCTGGCAACGCGCGATGGCGGTTTGATGCGGGAGGTAGAACAGGCGCTCGGGCAATTCCGGGCCGGAATAGAGTCCGGTGCGAATCCATCCGAACTACAGCAACTAAGGGCTCGCATCGATAGTCTGCTGGCAAGAGCCGAGGAAGCGTTGGCTCCTGAGGCGGCCAGCGAAATCTCGACCTTTCTCGGGGCGTTCACCATCCTGCTGCGCGAGGGGATCGAAGCACTTCTGGTTGTGATCGCCATGATCGCCTTTGTGAAAAAGTCGCACCGCTTCGAGGTACTGCCCTATGTCCATGGCGGGTGGATCGCTGCTCTTCTTGCAGGTGTCGCCACCTGGGTCCTGGCAACCTACTTTGTGAGCATCAGCGGTGCGAGCCGCGAGATGACCGAAGGGATCGGCGCGCTGCTTGCGGCTGTCATTCTCGTGTCGGTCGGGATCTGGATGCATGGCAAATCCCAGGCCGAGGAATGGCGGCGCTATATCCAGGAAAAAATGGGCAAGGCGCTTTCGCGCGGATCGGCATGGTTTCTCTTTGGTCTTGCATTCGTGGTCGTCTACCGGGAAGCGTTCGAGACTATCCTGTTCTACGCTGCCCTGTGGAACCCGCAGAGCAGCGGCATCATACTGGCAGGTGCCTTGTCCGCAGTAGCGCTGCTGGCGCTCATTGCATGGGCCATGCTGCGCTACAGCCGCAAACTGCCGATCACCCAGTTCTTCCGCTACAGTGCTATCCTGATTGCGATCCTTGCGGTCATTCTCGCGGGCAAGGGCGTGGGCGCTTTCCAGGAGGCCGGAGTTCTTTCCGCCACTTTCATTGCCGGCTTGCCGCGCCTCGCCGAACTCGGCTTCTTCCCGACTGTCGAGACGATCGGCGCGCAATTGCTCACGCTGCTGGCCCTGATTGCCGGATTTCGGGTAAGTCGATCACCATCGGGACCGCAGCCGGCAGCTGTCGAGGGATAGGAGATCCCGGTTTGCGATCAGCGGGGTCCGGTGCCGAGACGGCGCGCGAGCCACAAGGTGGCCGTGGGAACCGCGACCCACATCACGATCGGTACCAGGCCGATTTTGGTCCCGGGCACAAGCGGCATGATTGCACTATAGGACCACCCCCAGTCGGCACCGACAGCCAGCACTTCGACCATGGCAGTAATGGCCAGGCCGATTCCCAGGAACACGACAAAACGCGAGATCGGCCAGTCTACGAGCCACGGCGTTTTACCACTGCCGACAGAGGCGCCGAGATAAGCGGCCACCATGATCCCGGCATCGCCGAACGAGGCCAGGCCGCAGCGACGTGCTGCCTCGGCAGGCGACAGACCTCCCGACTGGTAGAAAGGAAGCTGGAGCATCTCCCAGGCGAAAGCGATGAGAATTCCGAAGATGGCGATCCAGAGTGCGGGATGCGCACCGCGCCATTCGCGCGATTCCTCAGAGATTTGGTCCTGATCCTGCATCGTCTGATTCGTCACTCCTGCGATCTCCGTCCCGTCCCCATCGCTCAGGTATCGAATTTGGGAAGAGCGAGGCCGCGCAGGCGCAGGGCGTTGCCGATCACCGATACCGAAGACAGGCTCATCGCTGCGGCCGCGATCATCGGGTTCAAAAGCAACCCGGTCCATGGATAGAGGACACCTGCTGCGACCGGTATGCCGAGCGCATTATACGCAAAGGCAAAGAACAGGTTCTGCCTGATGTTGCGCATAGTGGCCCGAGACAGGACGAGCGCCTGAACAACGCCGACGAGGTCGCCGCGCACCAATGTCACGCCCGCGCTTTCGATCGCGACATCGGTACCCGTTCCCATCGCGATGCCGACATGCGAAGCGGCAAGCGCGGGTGCGTCGTTTATGCCGTCGCCGGCCATAGCGACCCGGCGACCATCGCTCTTCAACTGCTCGATCTTGCGATGTTTGTCCTCGGGCGAGACGTTCGCTTCGACTTCGTCGATACCGACCTGGCTTGCTACCGCACGCGCGGTGGCTTCGCTGTCGCCGGTAAGCATCACGATCTTGATGCCGCGCTCATGCAACGCGGCAATAGCGGTGCGGCTGGTTGCCTTGATCGGATCGGCGACCGCGATAAGGCCTGCCGGTGCCCCGTCCACGGCCACGAACATCACCGTCTGTCCGAGGCTTCGGCCTTCGTCCGCCGTTGACCGCCAGCCTTCTTCGAGCGCCCCTATACGCTCCATCATCTTTTCATTCCCGATCGCGACCAGGCGCTGGTCGACATTTGCCTGGATACCTTCGCCGGTCACGGATTCGATATCGGAAGCGTCGAGAATGGCAGCGCCCCTGTTTTGAGCCCCTTCCACGATCGCGTGGGCGAGCGGATGCTCGCTTCCTCTCTCAACGGCAGCGACAAGGCTCAGCAATTCCTGCTCGTCGAAATCTGACTGCGGTTTTACGTCGACAAGATCAGGCTTGCCCCGGGTCAGCGTTCCGGTCTTGTCGACGACCAGCGTATCGATCTTTTCCAGCGTTTCGAGCGCTTCGGCGTTCTTGATCAGGATCCCGTGCTGCGCGCCCTTGCCGGTACCGGTCATGATCGACATCGGCGTCGCCAGTCCGAGCGCGCAGGGACACGCGATGATCAGAACGGCGACCGCGTTGACGAGCGCGTAGGCAAGGGCCGGTGCCGGTCCCCAGATGGCCCAGACGACAAAACTCACGATAGCGACAAGGACGACGATGGGTACGAACCATCCGGTGACCTGGTCGGCGAGCCGCTGGATCGGTGCCCGGCTGCGCTGGGCCTCCGCGACCATCTGCACGATCTTCGAGAGCATGGTGTCCGCGCCGACCTGCGTCGCGCGCATGGTGAAGCTGCCGGTCTGGTTTACGGTGCCCCCGATCACGGGATCGCCCGCGCTTTTCTTGACGGGAATGGGTTCGCCACTGATCATGGACTCGTCGATGGCGCTGCTTCCATCCTCGAGCGTGCCATCGACGGGGACCTTGTCGCCCGGACGCACGCGCAGCAGGTCCCCAGACGTCAATTCATCAAGCGGAACTTCGCGCTCGTCCCCGCGACCGAAGATCTTCATCGCGGTCGGGGGTGCGAGTTCGAGAAGCGCTCGCAAGGCGCTCGATGTCGATCCGCGCGCCTTGAGCTCGAGCACCTGCCCGAGCAGCACGAGGGTCGTGATAACCGCTGCGGCCTCGTAATAGACGCCGACCCGGCCCGCATGATCGCGGAATGCCTCGGGAAAGATGTCCGGGGCGAGGGTTGCCACAAGGCTGAACAGATAAGCGATGGCGACGCCGAAGCCGATCAGGGTGAACATGTTGAGGTTCATGGTCCGGACCGATTGCAGCGCGCGGGTGAAGAAGGGCCAGCCGCCCCAAAGCACCACCGGAGTTGCCAGCAGGAGCTGCAGCCACTGCGCGATAGCGGGTTCGATGACCTGATCGAACGGTCGCGACGGGATCATGTCGCCCATCGCATAGGCGAAGAGCGGCAGCGTGAAGAGCGCGCTCCACCAGAACCTTCGCCGCATGTCGACGAGTTCGGGATCGGGGCCCTCGTTCAGAGTGACCGTTTCGGGTTCGAGGGCCATCCCGCATATCGGGCAAGAGCCCGGCCCCGGCTGCCGGATCTCCGGATGCATCGGACAGGTGTATATGGTACCTTCCGGGACATCCTCGACAGCATCGAGGTGCGCCTTCGAAAGATACATCTCCGGATCCGCGCGGAACTTGTCGAGGCAGCGCGAGGAGCAGAAGTAATGGTCGCCACCCTCGTGTCGATCGACGAAGCGGGCGCCGTCCATCTTCACGCTCATTCCGCAAACGGGGTCGGTCGCCATACCCTCGATTGCATTGTGCCCATCGCTCATCTGTCGTTCTCCCCTAATTGGCCATCACCACGAACTGCCCCATCATGCCTGCGTCCTCGTGCTCGAGGATATGGCAGTGATACATGTAGGGATTGTCGGGATCGGTATTTTCTTCGAACCGCAACAGCAGCCTGACCTGTTCACGCGGGTTGACGATTACGGTGTCCTTGAAACCTGCCTCTTCCGCCCGCGGAGGCCGACCGTCCCGGTCGAGCAAGCGGAACTGCACGTTATGAATATGAAAGGGATGGGCCATCATCGATGCGTTGGCGATTTCCCATATTTCCCACTGACCCACCGGTACGCGCTGATTGATGACATCCATGTCCATGGTCTGGCCGTTGATCGACATACCCCGACCCATCATGCCCATATCGAGTACGAAACGGCGGCTGCGAACGGCGAGCGAGGGGTCTGGCGCGGCTAGCGCGGCGAGGGTGGGCGGGAGCATCACTGGAGTCGACGAGCCGGAGGGGCGCATATCGAGGATGGAAAATGTGCGGCCCTGCCTCTCGCGACCGGTCCGGTTTCCCATCATTCCGCCGCCCATCATACCCCCGCCTTGCCCGCCCATCATGCCCATGGCGTTAGCAGGGCTGCTGGCAATCAGCCGGAGCGGGCGCCCTTCGGAAAGATCGACGATCACTTGTGCGCGTTCGCCTGGGGCAAGGGTAAGACTGCGAATCTCGCTTGGCGCGGCAAGCAGGCCGCCATCGCTTGCGGTGAGTTGCATCGGACGATCACCTTCGAGCGAGAAGGTGTAGAACCGCGCATTCGATCCATTGAGAAGCCGCAGGCGCAGCGGACCGGCGGCGGCCTCGAAAACGGCATTGGCCGTTCCGTTCACATAGATGCGCTCACCCATCACCCCCATCATCCGCGAGTGCATATCGAGCGGGTAAACAAGGCGGCCCGCGCCGTCGATCACGCGATCCTGCACGACGAGCGGTATGTCATCTACACCGTACCGGCTCGGCAGATCGAGGCGATCCTCTTCCTCGTCGCGCACGTAGATCGGGGCAGCAAGTCCGGCATAGACCTGTGGTCCGGCCCGGCGATGCAGATGCGAATGATACCAGTATAACGAAGCGCGCTGGCGTATTTCGAAGGACGGGCTCCAGCGCTCACCGGGCCGTATGAGCTGGTGCGGCCCGCCATCCGCTGTGGCGGGAAGTTCGAAACCATGCCAGTGGACGGTCGCATCTTCGGCAAGCTTGTTGTCGATGTGAAAGCGAACCTGTTCGCCGCGGCGCATTTCGAGGGTCGGGCCGAGATAGGATGCGTCGATACCGATCGTCGGTGACGCCGTGCCGGGCACGAATTCTTTCTCGCCCGGTGTCAGGGACAGGCGAAAGACACGCTCGCCCCGTTCGATCGTTCCTGCCTGTAGCCGAGGTATGGCAAGAGGATTGCTTTCGCCTCCCTGATCGAGCGACATCCTGCTTTGCGTACCGCAACCCAGCAGCGGCAGCGCGGCGAAACCCGTCGCCGCGAGGCCGGCGCTCTTGATGAAGTCGCGGCGATCCTTAAAGTCGGGCCTGTCGATACCTGGCATATTCACCTGTTTTTGCGTGGGAGGCACCGGCGCAACCGAGCGCCTCCCACCCACCGTCCTATCGCGGCGTTACCGAGGTAACGACGCTGCCTTCGGTTCCAGTACGAAATTCAAAGGCTATTCCCTCACCGACACTGACCTGTTCGAGGATTTGCGCGTCGGCTTCGAAGGTCATGGTCATCGCGGGCCATCCGATACTTTCGACCGGACCATGCTCGATGGTCACCGTGCCCGCCTCGGAATCGATGGCTGTAACCGTTCCCTCCGCGCTGGCGCTCTGCTCGCCGCCGGTCTCCTCCGCCATCGGCATTTCGCCTGACATGGGCATGCTGTCCGAGTTCGCCATGTCGTCTGACATCATGGTCTCTGAGCTGTCGTCTGCAGCGTCGCAGGCTGCAAGCGCCAGCGGTGCCGCGAGCAGGATCATGTAGGTTGGGGTACGCACTCTTCTTCTCCTTGAGGGTTGGCCGGTTTTTCCGGACGGGGGCGCCGCAACAACAGATAGGCGGCGGGAAGCAGGAACATGGACAGGAGCGGGGCGGTGATCATGCCGCCAACCATCGGCGCGGCGATGCGGCTCATGACTTCCGAGCCCGCGCCGGTGCCGATCAGGATCGGAAAGAGACCCGCAAGGATGACTGCGACGGTCATCGCCTTGGGCCGCACGCGCAGGAGCGCGCCTTCCCGGATGGCCTCGTCTACTTCTTCGGCGCTCAGATCACCGCGTCGCCGCTCCAGTGCGGCTTTCAGGTAAATCAGCATCACTACGCCGAATTCGGCGGAGACGCCGGCAAGCGCGATGAAACCGACCGCAGTCGCCACCGACTGGTTGTAGCCCATCAGATAGAGCAACCAGTATCCGCCCGTCAGCGCGAAGGGCAGCGTGCCCATGATCAGCAAGGCTTCGTCCCAGCGCCGGAAAATGAGATAGAGCAGCAGGAAAATGATCGCAAGCGTCGCGGGAACCACGACCTTCAGTCGCTCATAGGCGCGCGTCAGATATTCGAACTGGCCCGCATAGGACAGGCTGACGCCGGCAGGAAGATCGACGCCCGCTGCGACGGCCTCCTGCAGATCGGCGACCACCGAGGTAAGATCGCGGCCCCGGACGTCGACATAGATGTAGCTGGTCAGACGACCCTGCTCGCTCTTGAGCATCGGCGGACCGTCACTGACGACGATACGGGCGACAGTGCCAAGCGTGATCTGTTGGCCGGACGGCGTCAGAACCGGCAAGGCCCTGAGTTCATCGACGCTGTCCCTGATTTCGCGTGGATAGCGCACATTGATCGGATAGCGCGCCAGCCCCTCGACGGTCCGTGCGACATTGGCGCCGCCTATTGCACCAGAGACGATCTGCTGGATGTCGGCGATGTTGAGCCCGTATCGTGCGGCCGCCATCCGGTCGATATCGACATCGACATAGCGACCGCCCGACAGGCGCTCGGCCAGGGCGGAACTCACGCCAGGCACGGTCTTGGCGATACGCTCGACATCGAGTGCAACGCGTTCGAGTTGATCGAGATCGTCGCCTGACACCTTGACCCCGATTGGGCTCTTGATCCCGGTCGCGAGCATGTCGATCCGGTTGCGGATCGGCGGCACCCAGACATTGGCGAGGCCCGGCACCTGAACGACCCGGTCAAGTTCCTCGACCAGCAGATCGGGCGTCATTCCCTCGCGCCACTCCTCGCGGGGCTTGAAGCGGATTGTCGTTTCGAACATCGTTAGGGGAGCCGGATCGGTTGCCGTATCGGCGCGCCCCGCTTTGCCGAACACCGTTTCCACTTCAGGGACCGACTTGATCAGGCGATCGGTGCGCTGCAGCAGCGCCGACGCCTCGCCGGGGGAAAGCCCGGGCAATGCACTCGGCATGTAAAGCAAATCGCCTTCATCGAGCGGCGGGAGGAACTCGCCGCCAAGCCGGGTGAAGGGGATCGCAGTGGTCAGGAAGATCACCGCCGCGATCGCCAGGGTTGCCTTGGGGCGCCGCATGACCCAGTCGAGTCCCGGACGATAGATTTTCGTCAGCCAGCGGTTGAGAAAATTGGAATCCTCCGAAGGGATCTTCCCACGGATCAGCCATCCCATCATCACCGGCACCAGCGTCACCGAGAGAATGGCCGCGGCTGCCATGGCATAGGTCTTGGTGAAAGCGAGCGGTGCAAACAACCGCCCTTCCTGCGCCTGCAGGGTGAAGACCGGCAGGAACGACAGTGTAATGATCAGCAGGCTGAAGAATAGCGCCGGTCCCACTTCCTTCGATGCATCGGCGATGATCCGCCAGCGTTCCTTCACCGCGAGCACCGTATCGGGATTCTCGTATTCCCATCGCTCGAGATGCTTGTGCGCGTTCTCGATCATCACGACGGCGGCATCGACCATCGCACCGACCGCGATGGCTATTCCACCCAGCGACATGATGTTGGCATTAACGCCCTGGAAGCGCATCACGATGAAGGCCGCGAGCACGCCCAAAGGCAGGGTGATGATGGCGACAAGTGCCGAACGCGCGTGCCAGAGGAACAGCGCGCATACGAGCGCCACGACGATAAACTCTTCGATGAGCTTCGTGGTGAGGTTCTCGATCGACGCATCGATGAGCTGGGATCGGTCGTAGGTCGTGACGATCTCGACGCCTTCGGGAAGGCTTGCCTGCAACTCGTCGAGTTTGAGTTCCACGGCTTGGATCGCGCTTCGCGCATCCGCGCCCTGGCGCAGAACGATAATGCCCCCGGCAACCTCGCCTTCGCCATTGAGCTCGGCGATGCCACGGCGCAGCTCAGGGCCTACCTGGATCGTCGCTACGTCGCCAAGCGTGACCGGAATGCCGCCGCTCGCGGTGCGCAGTGGAATCTGCCGAAAATCCTCGAGGTCGCCGAGATAACCCGAGGCACGCACCATATATTCGGCTTCGCCCATCTCGACGATCGAGCCGCCCGCTTCCTGGTTGGCGGACTGGATTGCGCTCACGATCTCGGCGTGGGTCACCCCCAGCGATGCCATGCGGTAAGGCTCGAGCACGACCTGGTATTGCTTGACCATGCCGCCGACGCTGGCGACCTCGGCAATGCCGGGGATCGTCTTGAGCTCATAGCGCAGGAACCAGTCCTGCAGGCTGCGCAGTCCTGCAAGGTCGTGCCCGCCGCTGCGATCGACCAGCGCATATTCGTAGATCCACCCCACACCGGTTGCATCGGGGCCAAGCGTGCTCGTGACGCCATCGGGCAGGCGGTTCTGCACCTGGTTGAGATATTCGAGCACGCGCGAGCGCGCCCAGTAGAGGTCGGTTCCGTCCTCGAAGATGATATAGACATAGCTGTCACCGAACATCGAATAGCCACGGACGGTTTTCGCCCCCGGCACCGAAAGCATGGTCGTTGCCAAGGGATAGGTGACCTGGTCCTCGACGATCCGGGGGGCCTGACCCGGATAGTTTGACCGGACCACAACCTGCACATCGGACAGATCGGGCAACGCGTCGACCGGCGTCGTGCGCACCGCCCAGAAACCGGCCAGCGTTACCGCGACGGCGGCGAGAACGATAAACAGGCGGTTGGCGATCGAGGCATCGATTATCCGAGCAATCATTGTCCGGCCCTCGTGATAGACTCGATCCGGGGGCCGGCATCCTCCTGGGTGAAGTTGAAGCGCACCCTGTCTCCCGTCTCGAGCCCGCGCATTTGCGCCGCGCTCTTCGTGCGGAAGGTCATGGTCATCGCGGGCCAATCGAGCCGCGGGACAGGTCCGTGCCGCAGCGTGACGGAGCCATCGGCAATCTTCTCGATCGTCCCGATTGCGCTGAATGTCGCTGGTTGGTCTTCACCGTCCCGGTCCGGGCCTGCCTCATCGATCGCACGAACATCGAGCCCTGCCAGGCTTGCCTCGGAATCGAGCAGGAACTGGCCCGAGGTCACGACCTCTTCGCCTTGCGAAAGGCCGGCCAGCACTTCGGTCCTGCCTCCCGCCTCACGGCCGATCCGGACTTCGGCAGGCATGAAGCCGCCCTCGTCCTGCTTGATCATGACGATGGTGCGGCGCCCGGTCCGGATCACCGCTTCGGAAGGAACCAGCAGAGCGCGCCGGGTGTCGGGGGTCAGCGAGACCTGCGCGAACATGCCCGGCTTGAGCCGTCCGGAAGGATTGGGCAATTGTGCGCGGACGGTGATTGTCCGGCTGGCATCCTGTACGCTCGGCAAGATCGCGATGATCGGTCCGGAAAATCTCTCATCGGGAAACGCGGTCAGGGTTGCACTGACAGGTTGGCCGACCCGGATATTCGCTGCTTGTGTTTCGGGCACCGATGCCTCGAGCCAGATCGGCGAGAATCCGGTTATTTCCGCCAGGGTCTGGCCTGCCATCACGGTCATGCCGGGTCGCACGCCGAGCATGGTGATGGCCCCGCCGGTCGGCGCGGTGACCGTGATCGTCGCCTGCGCGCGGCCGGTCCGGCCCACCGATGAAATTTGCCCATTCGACATGCCGAGCAGCCGCATCCGCTCGCGCATGGCCTGTGCAAGCTGTTCATCGCCGCTGTTCAGGACGGCCAGATATTCCTGCTGCGCTCCTCCCCATTCGGGTACGAGAATATCGGCCAGCGGCGCGCCTCGGCTCACCACATCGTCTGGAGCACGCCCATAGGTTCGTTGTACAAAGCCGCCAGCCCTTGGCTGGACAATTGCAACGTCCCGCCCGTTGTAAGCGAGAACACCGGTAACGGACACGTCCGGCTCAAGTACGCCGTATTCGGCCTCGGCGGTGCGGATGCCGAAGTTCTGGACAAGCCCCGCGTCGATCTGAACCCCGGAGGTGGCCTCCTCGCCAGCGCATTTGGGAACAAGTTCCATATCCATGAACGGCGATTTTCCAGGCTCGTCGAAACGCTGTCCCGGCACCATCGGATCGTACCAGTAAAGCACGTCCTCACATTCGGCGCTGGATGATCCCCCGTTGCCATTTGCCTGACTTCCGCTCTCACCCAGCTGCGATAACCCGTATCCTGCGGTGACGCTGATCAGGGCGACCGTTGCCGCCATCGTCCAGGATTTCTGGCGCGGCGACAGTTTGTCCCACGCGGCTCCCATTTTGGCTCTCATGGCTGGAACTCCGTATAGGTCAGTCGCAAGGTCGTAGCGGCTTCAACTGTCGCCTCCTCACGCTCAAGGATCTCGATTTGTAAGAGCGCCAGCGCCTTGATCGCTTCGATGACGTCGAGCAGTTCGGCGCGGTTTGCCGCGAAGCTGGCCCTTTCCAGATCAGCACGGCTTTGGGCGAGGGGTAGCAACTCCTCCGTGGCTCGCTGCCACTGCCGGTATGCGCTGCGCCAGGCGGCAAGGTCGGCCTCGAATTGCGCTTGCAGTTCGCGCAAGCGATCAAGCTGGATTGCTTGCGCTGCGCTCGCTTCGGTTTCAGCGGCGGCAATCCTCGGATTCTGCCGCCTGCCCGCAAAAATGGGGAGCGTGATCGAGCCCATGACCGAGACGACATCGCCGAACATCGGATCGCGCCGGCCATAGCTGACATTGATGCCGAAATCGGGCCGCTTCTCCGACCGGGCGAGATCGATCCTCGCCTCGGCCTGGCGCACCTGCGCGACAGCGAGAATGATCTCAGGATTATATTCCAGGGTCGCCCGAAGTTGTTCAACATCGACATCGGGCGCCGGAATGCTTCCAGTCGCCGTTGCGTCTTGCAAGGCAATGTATCGCGCAAGCATGGCCTGCGCCGCCTCGCGCTCAGCGTCGATGCGCGTCCGCATATCCTCGACCTCCAGCACGGCCCGGCGAATTTCGAGGCTTTCACCTGGCCTCGCCGATCCCGCCGCAACGGCGCTTCGCGCCAGGGGCACCAGCCTTTCGATCTGTGCAAGGGCGTCATCGGCAACGTTGAGGGCCTGTTGTGAGTAAGCGAGCGAAATCCAGGCCCTTCCCGCACCAAGACGCGCCATATGGCGCGCATGAGCGAGCTGCGCGGTGGCGAAGTCGATATCGGCTGTGGCCATCCCGGCTCGGGCGTGTCGTTTCGCAAGATTGGGAATATCCTGCTCGACGCCGACCTGGATCTGCGTGGGAAGCTGTCGATCCAGCTGAAACGCGGCCGGGCCGCTGATTGGCAGATTCTGGATACCCGCACGCAGCCTGGGATCCGGCAGTTCGTCGGCAGCATCCGCGACCTGGCGGCGGGCATCGACTTGTAGTTCTCGCGCTCTAACCTGGGGCTGGTCGGCCACGGCGGCTCTCAAGGTTTCTTCATACCCAATCGACTGGGCGTAACTTGCGGGCGCCAAGGCCAGCAGAACCGGAAGTGCGGTCCAACGTAGTCGTTTCATGATTCTCATTCCGCTAGAGTGCGCGACCAGTACGCGTTCGGGACAATCAGCCAGCGACTTTGGTGCCAGCAGAATGTCCAGCCATAATTTGCAGAGATCCCCCTGCATCGATTTCAGGCCTCAGCTTGCGGAGGTGGCGGTTCCGGTCCTGCTCCAGTCTCACCCGGTGTAGAGCTGCCGAAACCGGTGAATCGCAAGCGCGCGGCTGACAGCGTGCGTACTTCCGACGCATCGTTGCCAATCGCCATCGGCGCGATACAGCCGAGCGAAACAAGGCAACCAGCGCCTACCTTATCACAAGGCGGTTTTTCACCTTCGTTTGGAACCCCAGACGTGAGCAGTTCATCGCACTGGCGCTCGACCATTATCGGCTCCTGCGGAAGCGTCGACGCATGAGCTGCCGATTGGACGAAAAGTCCAAATCCAATCAGAATGAGGCCGAATGCGCGCAGCATTCCGATCACCCGGCACCAAGAGGGCGCGACTTGGCAGTCAGGCGCGAGTCAAACCGCCTCAGCCAAGGGAAAATCGTTGTTGTCGGGCTAGGTGTTATCATGAAGTTTGCTGGCTCTTATGAGCAAAAGGGTCCTGCCCCGCAGGCTAGTGCGGGGCAGGTGGGGGGTGAAGCATTCGACAAAGATTGGCGCCCGGTTTTAACCTTCTTCGCCCTGCGACATCTGTTCCTGCTTTTTCTTCATCATTTCGTTGCAGTTACGCATCATCTCCATCATTTCGGCGCGCATTTCGGGATCGTTCATCATGGCCATCATGCCCGACATCTCCATTCCGGACATATCGCCCTGCATCTCGCCGCGCTCCTGTTGCTGCGCGCCTTGCGCTCTGTCGGGCTGATGATCGACCTTCGGCTGCGCTATGGCCGCTGATGCGAGGCCAATCGTTGCAAGAGCACCAAGCGCGGTAATTTTGAAGTTGTTCATGGGGTTTTCCTTTCATTTATCAAATAGCGCGCTGCACAAATCTTCAGGTCATCGTGCGAGCACACATGCGAATCGTATCGAAATCACGTCCCGGTAGATGTCCCGTTCTTGCGCATGCACATTGCAAGCATGGCCAGGCAGGGCAGTACATAAAGAAACGGAAGAATTGCTGCGAAGCCGAGCCACATGGATCCGAGCGCAAGCGCAGCGAGTGCCAAAACAGCGCTGGCTGCGAGCAGCCATTTGCGCCGCTGGCTCGAAACACCCGAACAAGATACGCCCGACTTCTTATTCGAGGTACTGGCGGTCGCAGAGACCGGCACCAGGGCGCGGGACGACGGGATGTTCATTTCTTTTCCTTCATCGAATCAACCAATACGAAGAAGATAGGGCTTCCCATCATTGGAAGGTCAAGGCATTTTGTGGAGATTTTCTCGGCTTTCAGCCAGCCACCTTGCATTCCCATCATTGGAAGGTTAAAGCGCCCGCATGAAACATTCACACACGATTGGCGAGGCGGCTGCAGCGAGCGGGGTTTCTGCCAAGATGATCCGACATTATGAAAAGATCGGTTTGATCGAGGCGGCGGACCGGACCGATGCCGGGTACCGCCTCTACACTCCGGCAGATATTCATACGCTCCGGTTTGTGCGGCGCGCCCGCAATCTGGGCTTTTCGGTCGACGATATTTCCGAACTGCTCGATTTATGGAAAGATAGTGCCCGAGCGAGCAAGGACGTGCGCCGAGTAGCGGATGGCCATCTTTCGGCCCTGCGATCGAAGGCTGCCGAAATCCATTCGATGATAGACGCGCTCGAACATCTTTTCGAGAATTGCACGAATGACGAACGTCCCGACTGTCCCATCCTCAAGGACCTCGCGGACGATGCCAATCCGGCTCGTCCCAAGGACGTTGGTCACAAGTTTGGCTTCGAGCGCGTTTGCTAGGCTTCGGACGGTGCTCAGTATCGCGCAAAGACGCTCGTGGCACCATCCGCTCTTACCCCCGTAATCGTCCACGTGCCTGTCTTGGCACCGCCCATGCCCGGCGAACCTGCAGGCATGCCGGGAAGCGTGATGCCTGAAATCCGCGGACGTTCCTCCAGCAGGCGGTCAACGCTGTCGGCCGGCACATGTCCATCGACGAAGTAGCCGCCGATGAGCATCGTATGGCATCCCTCGAGCCCGGCGGGCACACCCTGGCGTTCCTTGATTAGGGCGAGGTCGTGGGTCGCGACCATCTTCACCTCATATCCGCTGGCTTCGAGATAGTCGCCGTAGCTTTCACAGCAACTACACTGAGGGTTCTTGAAGATCGTGGCAAACGGTCTTGCTTCCTGTGCCGCCGCGGCCGAGGGCAGCAGCGCGAGGGCCGAAAACGACATCAAGACCTTGGGTAACAAACGCATCAGTTTTTCCTTTCTTTCAGTTAACTTGAATGGTGGCCATCATTCCTGCGGCCTGGTGTTCGAGAATATGGCAATGGAACATCCAGTCGCCCGGGTTGTCCGCTACGAATGCGATCTCGACGCGCTCTTCGGGCGCCATGAGCACGGTATCCTGCCACTCGCGATATTGTGTCGGCTGTCCATTGCGCGACAAGACACGGAAACTGTGGCCATGCAGATGGATCGGGTGCCACCACGCAGTCTCATTGGTCATGTCGAGGAGAAGCGTGGTCCCTCGCGCGGCGGAAATAATCGGATCGTGAACATGGCCGCTCGCCGAAACACCGTTGACGGTCCAGCCCATCATTCCTCCGGACATCATTCCCGAACCTCCCATCCGCTCCATCATCATGCCGGAGCCGGTTCGTTGTTCGTTCCTCGCGTCAGAGCCGCTGGCTGTTCGCCCCGTCATGCCCATCATCCCGCCACCGAATATGATCCGGTGACGCTCGGCCGTTGCCAGTTCGGGTTCGGCGAGAGCGTTGGGCGGTAGCGGCGCGGGGTCGGGCAGGCGTCTTTCCCTGACCTCTTTGCCCTGACACTCGAATGTGGTGAGTTCGTATTCCAGTCCATCATAGAAGACATCGCGCAGTGAATGCCGGGTCCCGGCGGGATAATCGAAATCGACGATCAGATCCGCCCGCATTGCCGGCCCGAGAAGCAGGGGCGCGCTTAGACGGTGAGGCTCGACGGGCTGGCCGTCGAGCGCGACGACCATTGGATCGAGTTCACCGAAATCGAGCCCGAAGATGCGGGCATTGGCAGCGTTCACGAGCCGCAGCCTGATCCGCTCATTCGGCCTCGCGATCAGTGGTGCCGCCGGCTTTCCGTTGATAGTGATCGTGTTGCCGATCCGGCCTGCCATCATCGCGTCGTGCCGACTGCCGAACCCTCCACTTATTTGCCCCTGGTCATTGAGCCTCCAGTCGTCGAGCATCCAGACGAGGTCGCGATCGACCTGCGGCGGATCTGCCTCTTCGATAATGAGCGGTCCGTAGAGGCCGCGACCGACCTGCTCGAAGCTGCGCTGATGGGGATGGTACCAGAAAGTGCCCGCATCCTCCGGCGTAAAGGCATATCTGAACCTTTCGCCGGGCTCCACGGGGGGCTGGGTGAGGTGGGGAACGCCATCCATCGCGTTGGGAACACGAACGCCGTGCCAATGGATGGTTGTTTTTTCCTCGAGAGCGTTTTCCAGCAGGACCTCGAAGGCCTCTCCCTGCCCAAGCCTGAGAGCAGGACCCGGTACCGAGCCATTGTAACCCCACACCGGTATTTGAGAGGCTTCGCCGACGAGTGGCGCGCTGGTCGTTCCGGTTTTGAGGACGCGGCGGCCGGCGGTTGTGCTGGCACCCACCGGCGTTCTACCTCCGGCTCCCAGAACGGCGGCCAATCCGCCGCCAATGGCCAGAGCACCGGAACCGGCGAGGACCGCGCGGCGCGTCAATCGTGATTCTTTTGATTGCATAGAAAGCATCTCCGCAGCGCCAGATTAAGGTTCGACCCACAATGTAGTCCTTCCCATCATGGGAAGGTCAAGGCGGCCCATTGGACATCAGCCGTTAAAGGCACGGAAGACCCCGAAACTTCTCTGTATGAGGACGCGCAGGCAGGTGCAGGACAATTATCCTCCACCCCGAAATTTCACGCCTACCGTTCGCCGGGTCCAGCGCCGTTTCTCTTGATATGGGTATGCAGAGTTGGCGCTTGGCCCAGGTCCCGTTAGCTTCTTGGCTGCTGCGATTTCTTGGCCAGCTCTTTCCAACGACTGGGGCGTGGCAGCAGCATTGGGACCTTGCGCATATAAGCGCGATACTCGTCGCCAAATTTACGGATCATGCCGCGTTCTTCCTTGCGCGCGAGAAGATAGTAGGCAAGCACGATGACCGGGAAGAGAACGACCGAAAAGATTGTCGGCCAATGAATGACGCCTTCTCCGAACAGAGCGAGAAACAGCCCGGTATACTGCGGGTGCCGTACGAAACGATATTGTCCATCGGTGACAAGCCGGTCATCGTGACGCGCCTTATAGACCGCGCGCCATCCGTGAATGAACATTCCCACGCCGATGATCGCTAGCGAGTAGCCTACCAGCATCGAGACAAACATCCCGGTTTCGCCCAGACCCACGAGTGTCGACCACAGATTGGCGCTGATATACTCCCGGTCTAGTCCGAACGTCCGTATGAGCACATAGACTGTCAGCGGAAAGCCGAACATTTCAGCGTAGAGGGCGATGATGAAAGCCTGCACGAGGCCGGCGCCGGTCCATTCGCGCGGGGCGAAGTACCGGTAGAAAACCCACGATACGATGACGACCATGATCGCCGCTAAACCCCAAGCCATCGGTCTTTCCCCCTTCGCTTGCCTATGCCGACAGGGTTTCCTGTCTTGCGTAATGCAGCCCGCTGCCACGAAGTTCTGGCATCGCCACAGACCCGAATATGCTGGGTCGAGTTCCGTAGCTCCAAACCGAACAGCCTACGAAGATCCACTCACCGGGCCCTGGCCCCACGGTGCCGCTTGCCATCGTTGGAGGGTCAGGAGGTATTTGCATCGAGCACGAATAAACGTCTCTATTGAGACAAACCAATGCTTGATCGTTTCAGCCTTGGGCCATGGAAACCGACCCGGCGCCAGATTGTTGGAAGTCTGGAATCTCGCAAGCCGGCCTTGACCTTCCAATGATGGCAAGCACTAGGTTTGCTGGACCCGATGATTCGATGCGGCGGTCACGTCCTCCATTTGCTTAGGCGGAGATGGCTTCCCATTGAACGGAACGCCGAACTTTTGGAGAGACAGATGAAAACCAGCGAAATTATGACTAGCGATCCGGCATGCTGCAAGGAAAACCAAAGCCTTCAGGACGCCGCCAGGCTTATGATTGACAATGATTGTGGGCAAATTCCGGTCGTCGACGATGAAGGTGGTCTTGTCGGCGTGATCACGGATCGCGACGTGTGTTGCAGGGCCGTGGCCGAGGGAATGTCGGCGAAGACACGCGTCGGAGACGTGATGACCCGGTCGGTTGTAAGCGTTACCCCCGACACCTCTCTGGAAGACTGTCTAGCATCCATGGAGAAAAACCAGGTTCGCCGTGTCCCGGTTATCGACGATGACGGGAAATGCTGCGGCATGGTTTCGCAAGCCGATGTCGCCCGTACCGGAAGCGATGCGAAGACGGCCGAGCTCGTGCAGGAAGTTTCCCAGTCACGCGCAGATGGGAAATCCTCCGGCTGTTGTTAGGGCGGCGACATGCAGCAGCCGCTCCTTGAAGGGAGCGGCTGCCGTCTTCATCGTACCGAAGTCGAACATCTTCCGGCTACCAAATCGAGGGCACTCCCATGGACAAGCGTATCGTTCTGATTACAGGCGCGAACGGATATATTGGGCGCGCGCTGACGCAGCGCCTCGGCAGGACATATCGCGTGATTGGTCTCGACCGGTCTCCCGTCGAGGATAATCCCGATCTCGCCGCTTCTTATTCGATAGATCTCGCCGATGACGCGTCCGTGTCTGCTGCCCTCGAAAAGGTCAGGGACGATTTCGGAAACGAGCTTGCTGCCTGTATCCATCTGGCCGCCTATTTCGATATCACCGGCGAGCCCAATCCTCTCTACGAGAAGGTCAACGTTGAGGGTTCACGCCGACTGATCACGGCGCTGCAGGCCTTCGACATCGAACAGTTCATCTATGCAAGCTCAATGCTTGTACACGAGCCCAAACCGCTGCCGGGCGTACGTATCGACGAATCGAGCCCGCTCGGACCAACCTGGCCTTACCCCCAGTCGAAAGCCGACGCCGAGCAGGTACTGCGCGAGAACCGTGGCGACATTCCGGTTGTGTTCCTGCGGTTCGCCGGAGTCTATGACGATAAGGGGCACTCCGCCTTTCTCGCCGAACAAATTGCCGGTGTCTATGAGCACCGCGTGTCGGCGCATCTGTATCCCGGCATGTTGTGCGCAGCGCAATCGGCACTGCACCTCGAAGATCTGACCAGAGCGGTAGAGCGTACAATTGCAAATCGCGCTGACCTCGAGGGCGAGACGCCGATACTTGTCGGCGAGCCCGAAACGCTGGGCTACGCCGAGATTCAGGACATCGTCCATTGCCGGATCCACGGCGAGGAATGGACGACAGTGCGCATTCCAAAGAGCGTGGCGAAACTGGGCACGTGGATCGAGGAAGAAGTCCTTGGCCATGACGGATTCATCAAGCAATGGATGGTCGATGATGCCAACGCTCACTACATCCTTGATATCTCCCGTGCCCGGAACCTGTTGGGGTGGGAGCCAGAACATTCGCTCCGCGACACGCTTCCGACCATCATCGACGCGTTGAAAGCCGACCCGCAGGACTGGTACGAAACGAATAAGCTGAACACGTCCCGCGTGGCTTGGCATCCAAAGAGTTCGGATGCAGGGAAGACCGAACCGGCGCGGCCCCAATCGCATGACACCGATATGGCTCATGATGGGCACCAGATGGACGGCGACATGCACGACATGGACGGCCCCCAGCGTGGTACCCGCTGGACGCAGTTTGCTGTCATCGGGCTCGGTCTGTGGCTCGCTGCAAGTCCGGGTGTCTATGACGTCGTATCCGCCGATACTGCCCGTGCGTCGGTCGTAGCGGTCACTCTGGAGCGGGGTTTGCCATCGATCGAATGGCGGGCCAACGCTCTTGCCCTAAGCGATATGCTGAGCGGGATCGCATTGATGATCTTCGGCGCGATGTCGCTTTCGAAGCGCACCGCCTGGTTCGGACAGTGGGCGACAGCCTTCATTGGCATCTGGCTGCTTTTCGCGCCGTTGTTCTTCTGGAGTCCGAGCGCGGCCCAATATCTGACCAATCTGCTTGTCGGTACACTGGCGATCGCATTTTCGGTGCTGGTGCCAATGATGCCCGGCATGAGCATGGAAGGGATGATGGACAAGAAGTCCATCCCGCCCGGGTGGACCTACAGTCCCTCGACAGATGCCCAGCGATTCCCGATTGTTGCGATGGGCATTATCGGCCTGTTGATATCGCGCATGCTCACCTCCTACCAGCTGGGCCATATCGATGTGGCGTGGGAACCGTTTTTTTCCGGATCGCTCGCCGATCCCAAGAACGGGACCGAGGAAATCATCACTTCGGATGTATCCAAGGCCTGGCCGATCCCGGATGCCGGGCTTGGCGCGGTCAGCTATGTGCTCGAAATCCTGATGGCGGTCATGGGAACCCGCGCGCGCTGGCGCACGATGCCGTGGATGGTCACCTTTTTCGGCATTCTGGTCATTCCGCTGGGCGTGGTCAGTATCTACTTCGTGATCATTCAGCCGATCATGATCGGAACGTGGAGTACGCCGGCTCTGATCGCTGCCCTTGCGATGCTCATCATGATCCCGTTCTCGCTCGATGAAGTCATCGCCATGGGACAGTATCTCTACTGGTCGAAAAAGGAAGGCAAACCGCTTATCCGAACCTTCTTCAAGGGCGGCGCAGTGTCACACGGCGAAATCGACGATACCGACTATATGACCGATGCGCGCTCGATCTGGAACAACACGGTGCGCGGCGTAACCTTCCCCTGGACCCTGATGGCCAGCACGGCTCTGGGAGCCTGGCTGATGCTGACAAGGATCACGCTTGGCAGCGAGGGCGCGATGGCCAACAGCGATCACGTGGTGGGTGCTTTGGTGATTACGGTGGCAATCATCGCGACTGCGGAAGTCGCGCGCGCCCTCCGCTTCATCAATGCTGCATTCGGTGCCTGGCTTGTCGCAGCGCCATTCCTCCTTGCGGGGGCGTCGTCTGCCGGAACGGTGGCGTCGGTTGTGGCCGGCCTGCTCTTGATCGGACTGAGCCTGCCTCAAGGCAAGCGTAGCGGTGAGCATTATGCTGGCTGGGATCGGTTTGTCGTATGACCGGTTGACCCGAGCAAAGCGGATCTGGTGCCCATCCTTGAGGAACAGGATGAAGACGAGGTCGGACCCGCATTCTTCTCAGAGCATCGCTAGTAATGTGCCCTGAGTTCCCACAAGATAAATAGGAGTATCTACATGACCCTTTCAATTGGCTCGACAGCCCCCGACTTCACAGCTCAGACCACACAAGGCAGCATTCACTTCCATCATTGGATGGGTGACAGCTGGGCAATCCTCTTTTCCCATCCCAAGGCATTTACACCGGTTTGCACGACCGAGCTTGGTTACATGGCCGGGCTCGGCGAGGAATTTGCCAAACGCGGCACTAAGATTATCGGCCTGTCGGTCGACAGCAGCCAGGATAATCGCGATTGGCTTCCCGATATCGAGGAGGTGAGCGGAAATAAGGTCGACTATCCCGTGGTCGGCGACAGCGACCTACAGGTCGCCAAGCTTTATAATATGCTGCCGGCCGACGAAGCGGGTAATGCGGAGAGGCGAACCGCAGCCGATAACGCCACCGTCCGCGCTGTCTATATCATCGGGCCAGACAAGAAAATTCGCGCCGTGCTGCTTTATCCGATGAGCAGCGGGCGGAATTTCGATGAAGTGCTCCGGCTGCTTGATTCGGTGCAACTCACCGAACGCAAGGGTGTAGCGACGCCGGTCAATTGGCAGAAGGGTGATGATGTGATTATTCCGCCTTCCTTGTCGGACGAAGATGCGAAAGCCAAATATCCCGATGGCTGGGACGAAAAGAAACCGTATTTGCGTGTGATCCAAGAACCGATCGACTAATTGCGCGAACAGGTTGCCAGCAATTGCATGTCGGCGTGAATATAGCATGCTCATGCTAGAATTTGAGCGCGTCGCCACACCTGCGAGTGGATCTATCTGTTCGATATATAGATTGGCAAGAAGCGTAAGCGATTAGGTGTACGGTAAAACCAAATCCGGTCCCGATCGGTTTTCTCCTCGTTAATCGAATGGCGGCCCCACCTCCCCCTGAACCCTGCGGATCGCAGGTGTCCCGGGGCCGTTCAGGAACCCCGCGCTTCACCCAACCCTGGCGCGGGTTCCGTCTTTCAGGTACAATAGCTGTTGAGCGCGGCTATGTTGGTCAAAGGACTGCGGCGTCCGCCGAGCTTGGACACCTCAGCTGCGTGACGGGGTTGAGGAGCTGTCAGTGTGACGCAATTGACCTCGACCTTCAATTGGTGGAGGGCTATGCCACATCGGCGAAATACAATGAACCCTCGCGTGTGAAGCCTCTGTTCGAACGAGTACTATGGCAGACCTATTTGAAGACTTCATATGGGTAAGGGCCGTTCGTGGTTGCTAGTCGCTTGATGGCCGAACCGACTCATGCTGTCGAACCACTACCTTTGCACGACGGCAAGACGACCGTTGTGAGCGTCATAAGCAGTTCGGCTGCTGTTTTGGCAGCTTGCTCTTGCTGCATTCTACCGATGGTGCTGGTTGCCGCCGGGCTGAGTGCGAGCCTGAGCAGTGTTTTGGCGCCTCTGGGTTCGCTCCATTGGCCAATGACCGCATTTTCGATGATTGCGGTGGCGGCTAGTTGGCTCATTGTTCTGCGCAAACATCGGCACACGAGTCATTGCCACTCCCGGGCCGCAGTTAAATGGCTCAAGAACCGTCAGATAATTTTGCTCCTGGTTGCAACCGTGATGAGCTTCATCGCGGCCGCCTGGGGCTATTTCGAGCCAACTCTCATGAAAGCATTTATGTAATCCGAGGTTCTGAGAGAACGACACTCGGATTGGCTCCTTTTACTGCGATAGCGAAACTTTGCGGGGATCTATAAAGCGCGACCGGACAATGAGGGTTCAGACGATCTTCTGCGCGCAACGTCCTACAGACAAATGCGCCTTGGCAATGTTCGAGGGTAAGCATTTTCGGAATCGAGCGAAAAAAAGCGGTCTTAATTGCGACAGGTTCAAAAAAGCTCCCCAATCCCGAAGGACTCCAATTCGATTGTCATCCCGATGTGGTTCTGATGATAGCCTCCCCGGTTCGTTCAAATGATTGGGAATGCGGATAGCGCGCAATAGCCCGCACATGGCTCCGCGGTGGCCAAGGCAATCCAACCTATCCCTGCGGTGATTTCCCGCCGAGCTCGTGCAGTCGCTCGACAGCATCTTCAGAGCAATTTCCGCATTTCAGATTGGTAGGCACGGCCACGTCGATTTTTTCAAGGTAGGGCAGGTCCAGCACGGCCCTGATCTGCTGAAATTCGAAAAAGTGAGACATCGCCATTCAAGCGGGGGTTGCGTTTGCCTGCCTGTATGATCGTCGAGACGCGCCCCCCTGCACAATCAAGCGCAGGATAGACCAGCGTGTCTTCCGGTAGGCCAAACAGCTTTCGCGCACGGCCCTGAAGGGATCGCGGGTTGGCCATTTTCGAGGTTTTCCAGCTTTTTAGCCCTGCGCGTTTGTCCATGCGCCCATGGAGCCCAGATAGACGTCGAGGTGTTTGAAGCCTTGGCTTGCGAGCCAGCCCGCTGCTACGCTCGCCCTCATGCCGCTGGCGCACATCAAAGTGTAATGACGGTCGCGATCGAGCTCTTTCCAGCGGGTGTTGAGCTCGCCGACATAGACATGTTCGGATTCATCGATGCTGCCTTGCTGCCGTTCGTCAAGGGCGCGCACGTCGAGCAAGGTCCAATCTTCGCTGTCCTCAGCGAGCCTGCGTGCGACTTCCTCGGTGTCGATCATGGCAATACTTTGCATCGCTTTGCCCTGTGCGGCGGCTGGGATCACGCCGACATAGCCGCCGACAATATTATCGAGACCAATGCGCACCAAATGCGCCATAGCTTGAGCGAGCTCGTCTTCTTCGGAAGCGATTAGGGCTATCGTGTCGCCTTCGCTGATGAACCACCCGGCAAAGGCGGGTATCATTCCCACTGGAAGGCACACGGCACCCTGCATATGACCGGCGGCATAGGCGAGCGGCTCGCGTACATCGACCAGATGATCGGCGCCGCTCTCGCCGAGGTCTTCCAGCCCCAGAAGCCTTGGCCGCATGACTCGCGGCGCGGCATTGGCGCCTTCGAGATTGAGCCGCTCCATTAGCCGAAAATAAGGTGGCTGGTAATGATGCTCTTCTACCTTCGCCTTGATGAACTCGTCGCGGTCAGCAATGCGCAGCCGCGGGTTGTTGCGCCGCTCATGGCCGATTGTCGAGAATTCCCGGTCTGCCATTCCGGACCCGCAAACCGATCCGGCACCGTGCGCCGGGTATATGATTGTCTGGTCACCCAGAGCGCAAATCTTTTGCAATGAATCGTACAGGAGGCCCGCGACCTCCCGCGCGCGCTCGGGATAGAAATCGGTTCGGCCGACGTCGCCCACGAAGAGCGCATCGCCGGTGAACACGCCGACCGGTCCTTCGGGATAATCGTCGTCGTGAAAGACGAAGGCGAGATGATCGTCGGTGTGACCGGGGGTTTCGAGCACTTCGACCCTGATCTTACCGATCTCGAAAACGTCGCCCTCTCGCGCGGTGTCGGCGAACACAACCTCATCCGCAGGGTTTGGACCGTGCAGAACGCGGGCACCGGTCATTTTGGCCAGTACCGGCGATCCCGTGATGAGATCCTCATTCCTGTGCGTTTCGAAGATATGCGTGATCTCCAGCCCTTCGGCGCGGGCTCGCTCGAGATATATCTCGCAGTCGCGGCGCGGATCGATGACCGCTGCCTTGCCCTGCGAACCGATCAGATAGGAAAGGTGCGAAAGGCCGGGGGTCTTTATCTTCTCAAGCAGCATATCTTACCTCGTTGTTGGAATGTTTCCGCAAGTCCGCATCGATCTAGTCGATCCCGAGTTCGGCCTTGAGCGCCGAGACGTTCTCGAAGCGGTCTTCTTCTGGCCGGGCGATAGCGGGTTTAGCGTTGACCCAGGTGTTCTCGCAGACGAATTCGAGCATCGCTGCCGCGAGGTCGGCGTGCCTGCAGCGAAAGCAATCTTGGGCAAGGCGCTCGTCGGTAATGACGGCTTCACCCGTATAGGGTTCGTCGAGGAGCCAGCCCGGTCGCGCAGCCGTCCATTTCAGGCCTTTCGCGCGCTCCAGAAGATCTTCCATGGCGCGCATCTGTTCGAGAATATTGTGCAAGGCTGGTCTTGCTGTGAGCTCGAACCATGCAGGAACGCTGGGCTGCGGCTCTACGAACGCCGCCGATATCACGACGATCCGGGAAATGCCGGTCGCCGACATCGCTTCCACAAGCCTGCGGGTTCCCTCCGTGTAAAGCGGAGGCGGATCGATCGCCGTGGATGGGCTAAATCCTATACCGAGTGCGGAAATAACAGCACGGCAACCTTCGAGCTCGCTGCTGAAGTCGTCATTGAGTACATCGCACTGGTGGTACTCGACGTTGTCGACCCGGTCCGATGGTTCGGGCAAGGTGTGCTCGAACGCTCGAACTTCGATGCCCTTGTGAACCGCATGGCGCAGTATTTCCGTGCCGGTCTTTCCTCCGGCACCGAAGACCGCAAGGGGGGCTGCATCGCTCACAGGCTCAGCTTCCACTGTAGCACCTCATTATAAATTCGGCCGCGCGTGCCGGGCCGAACATGATCATAGAGCGGGCACCGACGCACGCTGGCGCCCGCTCGCTCGTGTTCACGCCTCGCTGTTGCCGCAGGTCGTGTACCCCCAGAACCCGAACTCGTCCTTCATCCGAGGTCCGGCGACGATGAGTTCCTGCATCTGCAGGCCCGCGTCTCCTTCGTCATCGAGAAGGCGCGTGCGGATACGAAGCTCACCATTCGCATACTCACCCGAGGCGCTTGCTGTGACAGGGATCAGCTTGCCGTTGATCTTGATCGCGCCGCCACCGCTGTTGTCGTAGACGAACGACGGAAACGCGACCTCAGTCAGGCGAAACTGACACGTGTTCTCGGCTCCCAGCGTGGCGAGGTCCGCGTCGCTCATGGTCTCGGGCAGCATGAGGCCCGGGCTGAGGTTGGCAAGAGCGCTCGCAGCACTCTCTATCGGCGCCGCAGTTGCCGGGGGATCGAGCTGTGCTTCGCGATCATTGCCGACCGCGGTATTGGTGTTGCAGGCCGCCAGAGGGAGGGCTGCAAGCGTCAGGATTGCGATCTTGTTCATTGCTGCATCTCCTCGGGCAGGCGTTCTTCGGTGCGCGGACCGTTTTCCTCGATGTCCTGGATGAGATATTTCATCTCGGCGATCTCGCGCCGCTGCGCGACGATGATGGCCTGCGCGAGTTCGCGAACCCGCGGATCCTTCAGGCTCGCCCTCTCGCTAGTCATGATCGCGATCGAGTGGTGCGGGATCATCGCGGCCATGTATTCGGTATCGTCCACCGTGGTCTGGCTGCGTACGAGCCATAGCGCGAGCGCGAAGACGACGGCTCCGACACCCAAGATGATGAAGTTCTTGGTCCGGTCCTTGTACATGCCCCACATGAAGAGAAGCATGACCACCATCATCATCGCGCCCATGACGAACATCATCCAGAAGCGCGTCTCGCTCCAGAAAACGTCGTCCATGTCGAAGCTGTTGGCATACATCAGGAAGAACATGATCACGGTCGAGGTCGATACCATTGCCATGAACCGCCAGTAGTTGCCGCCCCCTCCACCTTTTTCGTGTGCATCGTGCCTAGCTTCAGCCATATCAATTCTCCTTTTCGCTCATGGTTTGATAGACATATTGGGCGGTGCAACTGATCATCAGGAACCCGGTAAGGGCGGCGATGCCGGAAATGGCGCGCATGTGCCCGGCGGGCAGAATATCGCCGAGACCGACCGTCGAGATCGTGATCAGCGCGAAGTAGTAATAATCCATCCAGCTGTTGATGACGTCCTTCTCGAGCCCGCCAAGGCCCCAGACGGAAGCGAGATACATTCCGCCCGCGAATATGCCGGCGATGACCAGATGGCTGAGAAGAACGAGGCTGGAGCCTGCAAGCAGCCGGAAATGGCGTGGGTCCTTGCCTGGCGGAGAAACGGCTTTCGCCCCGCGCAGCATCAACATGTGGAAGTAGAGAGAGATCGCGAACAGCGCGAAACCGAGAAGCAGTGCCCAAATCATAGCGAGACCCAACCCAGGGCCTTGGCACCCATCCAAAGACCCATACCGATCATGAACAGGTTCTCGGTCAACGATACGAAGCCGAGCGGCACGTTGCTGCTTCCGCCGACGCAAGCGCATTTCAACTCGCGCTTGTCGATGTAGACCGCCTTGAACACGCTGACCGCGCCGACCGTCCCTATGAACAGCGATACCGGAACCGAGACGATCGGAAGCGCGTGCGCGACCATTAATATTCCAGCCAAACCCTCACCGAACGGATATAGAAATCCATATCGTACCCAGCGTCGCGCCAGCAGATCGTAGTTGAGGAACATGGTCGAGAAGCTGCGCACGTCCTGCAACTTCTGGATCGCGAGCAAGGCCATCGATAGGCTGACAAACCATTCGACCGCTTCCACCGTGAAAATCGTGTCGAAAACGTACCAGCTAATTGCCAGACCCAGGAGGAAAGCGACGCCGAAAATGGCAATGACGGGCTGGTAGCTGGTCTCGTCATCACCGGCTTGCGTTCTTTTCTTGCCGACATGCTCACGGACATCGTCGTAACCTCCGATGCGCTTCCCGCCGATGAAGGTTTGGGGGGTGGTTTCTACCCCATGCTGCTCTTTGAACGCATCGGTCTCCTCGCGCGTTTTCAAATGGTGGTCGTCCACCTCGAAACCTTCGCGTTTGAGCAAATCGACCGTTTTCAATCCATACGGACAAACGTGGTCCGGCATGACCATTCGGTAAACGGTGGCAGTTTTAGTCGTCACGATATGCTCCGTCTTGAATTTCTTTTGATCCGCGAACTTGGCGCCTCGATCCTCGTCGGCTTTTGGTCGCTGCCTTTGCGCTCGTGTTCTACTAACGGGGTCATCGCCTCTCTTCCGCCGGTCTTTCTGAAGCGGAGTCCATCGCTTGCGAACGCCTGGACAAATAGAACCATTCGGCGATGAAAACGGCGGCAATGCCTGCGACCGCATAGGCGACGACCGCAGGGTCGGTTTTGAGCTTGGCGAAGGCAAAAGCTGTCAGGACTACGCTGTCCGCCACGAGTGCCGACCATAGCACCCAGGCACGCGCACCGATCTCTTCCCGCAAACCGCGCAGCACGCCCCAATGCACAAGCATGTCCATTACGAGATAGAAAAATGCTCCGAGCGAAGCGATCCGCGACAGATCGAACAGGACCGCGAGCGTGCCGGCAATCACTACGGTATAGACCAGCATGTGACTGCGGATCGGTCCGCTCATGCCGAAATGGCTATGCGGGATCATCTTCATCTCGGTCAGCATCGTCAGCATTCGCGAAACGGCGAAAACACTGGCGATGACACCCGAGGTCGTGGCTGCGATCGCGATTGCGACTGTGAAATAGAAGCCAAGCTCTCCGAGCGCGGGGCGCGCAGCTGCCGCAAGAGAGTAATCGCGCGCCTCGGCTATTTCTGAAGTGCTGAGGCTGGCGCCGACCGCCACCGCGACGAGAAGGTAGACGACCACGCATACTGCGATCGAAATGATAATGGTTCTGCCGACATTCCGATGCGGATCGATGATTTCGCCGCCGCTGTTGGTGATGGTGGTGAAACCCTTGAAAGCGAGGATCGAGAAAGCGACCGAAGCGAGCAACGCGTCGAGGCCCGAAAGCGCGACCGGCTCTGCGAAGGCACCGCCTGAAAATCCGGTGGCCCAGATCGCCGCAATTGCGAACAGGGCGATGCCGCCGATCTTGATTGCCGACATAATGAGCGAAAACCCGCTGACCGATTTGTTGCCGGCAGCATTCACGAAATAGGCGAAAACGATGAGGGCCAGTGCCGCGACGGAGACCAGAATGCCGCTGCTTTCGAGCCCAAAGGGCCGCAAGGCATAGGTCGCGAAGGTCCGAGCGACCAGGCTTTCGTTGATGACCATCGACAGCGCCATCAGGAGCGATGCCGATGCTGCAACGACGCCCGGTCCGTAAGCCTTCTGAAGGATCATCGCGATGCCGCCAGAGGAGGGCCAGCGGTTCGACATCTTGATGTAGCTGTAGGCGGCAAGCGAGGTAACCAGCGCGCCGACTATGAAAGAAAGCGGAAATAACGGTCCAGCCAGTTCGGCAATCTGGCCGGTCAGTGCGAAGATACCTGCGCCAATCATGACGCCGGTCCCCATCGCGACACCGCCCAGCAACGTTATCGAGCCCGCATTCTCGCTATGTTGATCGTCGCCATCTGTCTGCAAGTCTTTCCCCTGTCTATGTCATCCCGTCCGAGAAGCATCACGACAAGCAGTACGTTGGGCAGAGGTTCACCCCTTAAAAAGATCCAGCATTTCTGACCGAGCTTTTGACTATCGCATTTCTCCTATTTCGTGCGTGCTGCAATCATACAAATTGGAAGGGTCCGGGACTGTGGGGGCAGCCAGCCCGGACCCGGCGAGAAGTTCGACAGGCTTCTGTGTCGCTTCCCGCAATTAGTCCTCATCGCCTGCAACCTTTCATGCCGACGCATGGAGTGGCTTCACCCCCTTACGGAAAGGACGCGAAGACGCTCTGTCCGGTTGGGCCAAAGGCGATGACGTCGTAAGGCTGGATCCGGTTTCCGGCCTCCATGCCGGGCGATCCCAGAGGCATTCCCGGAACCGCGAGGCCGGCAACGCCGGCGGGCCGTTCGCGCAAAAGCTTGGCGACGGCTTCTGCAGGCACGTGACCTTCGATGATGTATCCATCGACCTCCATCGTATGGCATGACCATAACTCTTGGGGTACGCCCCGCGCGGTCTTGATCGCCGCCATGTCGTTGCTGTCGACCGATGCCACCTTCGTGTTCATCCCGTCTTCGACATGGCCTGCCCAGTTGAGACAGCACCCACATCCTGGATCCCGGAACATCGTATAGGTCGCTGCCTGAGCCACGTTCGAACAGGCTGCCAGCACGAGCAAGGCCGCGCCGCTAATCGATCGCCGGAGCAGCGAAGGCTTTTTCAAATTCATTGTGCAATTCCTTTCTTGTATCCGCGCCATAGCGAGATCGTCCCGGTTGCCGTCGGGAACCGTTGGAGCAGGCATGGCTCGGTGAAGATTTCGGCGAACAGTTTTTCGACTTCGCCGTCGGCGCTGGGCTGCGTGTCGCTTATGCCGTCAAGAGACTGGACGGTCGCCCGGAAGAGGCTCCGCATGAGTGGGCTATCCTGCTTCATATAATCGGAGATCAACACGGTTCCGCCTGGCACGAGCAAGCTTTCGATGGTTTCCAGGATTGTCTGCTTCTTGCGCAAGGGGACCTGGTGCAGGACGAGGCTGCTGACGATCTTGTTCGGCTGCCACCCTGCGGGTAGCTTGAGGCTTTCGAGAAAGCCATTGTGCCATTTCACGAGATCGGCTCCCGCGCCAAACTTGCGCCGCGCAAGCGCGAGCGCATCCGGGTCGGGTTCGACACCGATCAGACCCGCTTCCGGACAATCCGTCATCAAGGCCTTGAGAAGAGTGCCGGTTCCGCTGCCAACATCGATCACCCGGTCGCCGGGGACAAGGTGCAGCTCTTCGACAATCCTTTGGCGCCAGAGATGTTCGCGGGTGAACAGACCGATCGCCCGGTCGTAAAGCGGCGTCAGAAAGCTCTTGCCAAGAAGAGGCGTAAATTCGCCGTGATCTTCAGGTGCGGTGATATTGCTCACGAGTTGGTTTCCATTCATCCCGGGTTCGACCCGATTCTGACAGACCCGTCTCGATTACGTATGGTGGTGGACATTCCCTCAAAAAAAGAAGTTTAAGGGATTGTGCAGGCGAGCGCGTATAGGACACGTGCAACCCACAGGAGTTTTTCGGATGCGTGACAATCACTCTCTTGATGCGGTGCTCGGAACCCTTTCCGCCACCGGCACCAGCGAGGTCCCCGCCGACTTCATGGATGGCGTTTGGCAGCGCGCCGGACAGCTTGGCGAAATCGCCGACCGACGCCGCCGGACGGCTCTGTTCGTCGGTCTGTTCGTCGTCGGGCTTGGAGCTGGCGCCGGAACGAGCGGTTGGCCCGGCGGCTATGGCACGTCTTCCGCGTCATTTGGCGAGAGTCTTATCCTCGGCGAACAGCTGTCCCCATCGGCGCTCCTCCATGTGGAGCAATAGGGTTTGAAGACGACGCATATCGTTCTCGCGGTGCTTCTCGCAGCACTTGCAGGATGCCTCGGCGCGATTGCCGCGGACCGCTGGGCCAATCACGAGGCTGGCTCCGGCCTCCACGATTTCGTGCACGACGAACTCACCCTGACGGCCGACCAGGAGCAGCGTCTCGATGCGCTCGAGGCTCGTTTCGCTGTCGAAAGGGCACGGCTCGAAGGATCGGCGCGTGCAGCCAATGCCCGGCTCGCCCAGGCGATGGAAACCGAGCATGAGTACGGTCCCGAGGTCTCGGCCGCGATCGACGAGGTGCATGCACGCATGGGCGATCTGCAGAAAGCAACGGTGCGCCATGTCTTCGACATGCGCGAAATTCTCGAACCCGAGCAGCAACGCCAGTTCGACCGCAAGGTCTCCGACGCCTTGACCCGCGACCCTCGCGACTGAAGCGCCATGTCGGGGGCGGGCGACAATCCGGATGAGGCCCTTGTTTCGCAGGCGAGGGCTGGAAACAAGCGGGCTTTCAGCCAACTCGTCGAGCATGAAACTGGTCGGCTTCTCGCGCTCGGGACACGCATGCTTTCCTCTCCTTCTCAGGCCGAGGACGTTGTTCAGGACAGCCTCGCTTCGGTGTGGCTGACGCGCCATCGGCTTGATCCGGACAAGCCGATCGGACCCTATCTGACAACCGTCGTCCTCAACCGCTGCCGGGACCGTTTGCGCAGGCGCAAGGTCGCGGGCTTTTTCGGACTGTCGGGTGATGACGAACTCCATTCCATCGCCGACGATTTGCCGGGTCCTGAAGCGTTGGCCGTTTCCAGGGAAGAGCTCAATCTCGTTCAGGCCGAGATCGCGCGAATGCCTGTAAGGCTGCGCGAAGCGCTTGTGCTCGTGACCATCGAGGGGCGTAGCCAGGCCGAGGCGGCCGATCTTCTCGGAACGACCGAAAAGGCGATCGAAACCCGCGTATATCGCGCGCGCAACAGGCTGAAGGAGCGCTTCGAAAAACTTTGAGGGGTTGGCTGGGCGCGCGCGTAAGTAACGGTAAACGCCAAGTCAGGAGCCCTTTATGATCGCCGTCAATCGACGCAAGTTTCTCGGAGCCGGAGCAGGAGGAATGGGTCTGCTCGGCCTTGCCGGGGCGATGCCTGCCTGGGCACGGGGCGCGGACATCCTCGCAGGTAACGCCCGCAAGGGGCTGGACGAGATATCCGGCCCCAATATCGACCTCACCGTTGCCCGATCGGCCTTCGCGACCGGCAACAGGCGCGGCGGCGCGATCGCCGTCAATGGCACGATCCCCGGTCCGCTGTTGCGATTGCAGGAAGGCATGACCGTCCGGCTCAATGTCCATAACCAGCTCGAGGAAGATACCTCGATCCACTGGCACGGTCTGCTCGTGCCGTTTCAGCTCGATGGAGTGCCTGGCGTGAGCTTTCCCGGCGTCAAACCGGGAGAGACCTTCACCGCCGAATTTCCGGTTCGCCAGTCGGGTACCTACTGGTGGCACTCGCATAGCGGCCTGCAGGAACAGGCCGGGCATTACGGCGCGATCGTGGTCGACCCCGCCGGACCCGATCCGGTCCAGGCCGACCGCGAATATATCGTGGTGCTGAGCGAATTCAGCGAAATGTCGCCCCACACGATTTTCGACAAGCTCAAGAAGGGCGAAGGCTACTTCAACTACAACCAGAACACCTGGACCGACGATTACCCGCTTTCGGGCGAGGATCGCCGGATGTGGGCGAAAATGCGCATGATGCCGACGGACATCCTCGACGTGTCGAGCGCGGCTTATACCTATCTTCTGAACGGCCATGGCCCGCTCGACAATCTGGAATACCTCTTCCGCCCGGGCGAACGCGTGCGGCTGCGCTTCATCAATGCCGGCGCCATGACCTTCTTCAATATTCGCATTCCCGGCCTGCCGATGACCATCGTTCAGGCGGACGGGCAGAACGTCGAGCCGGTGGAGGTCGACGAGTTCCAGATCGGTGTGGCCGAGACATACGACGTCGTCGTGACGCCGGGCGCGCAACAAGCCTACACGCTGGTCGCGGAGTCGATGGACCGCTCGGGCATGGGTATTGCCACACTCGCGAGCGCACCCGGCGCTCGCGCCGCCATTCCGCCGCTGCGCGATCCGCCGCTTCTGACCATGGCCGACATGGGCATGAGCGGCATGGACCACGGCTCGTCTGGCGATGCCGGCATGTCGGGCATGGACCACGGAAGTGGCGGCGACATGGCGGGGATGGATCATGGTTCGTCCGGCCAATCCGAGATGGCAGGCATGGCCGGCATGTCGGGGATGCAGATGCGCGACACGTCGCTTCTGCCGCCCGATGTGAAGGTCGGGCCCGGTCTCGACATGGTCTCGATGAACCCGGTCGACCGCATGGGCGATCCCGGCATCGGTCTCGCCGATGTGCCGCATCGTACGCTCGACTATCGCAAGCTGCGCGCTCTGACTCCACACCGCGAGGGCCGCACGCCGTCCCGGCGAATGGAAATTCATCTGACCGGCAATATGGAGCGCTACATGTGGTCGTTCGACGGCAAGAAGTTCTCCGCCGTCTCAGACGAGCCGATCCGTTTCGCCTATAACGAGCGCGTGCGCGTGAAGCTCGTCAACGACACGATGATGGCGCACCCCATTCACTTGCACGGTCATTTCTTCGAGCTGGTCAATGGCGCGCCGGCCGATCGTCAACCGCTCAAGCACACGGTAATCCTGCAGCCGGGTGGCAGCGCGCAGTTCGACCTGACGGCGGACGAGCCGGGCGACTGGGCCTTCCACTGTCACCTTCTCTACCACATGCATGCCGGGATGTTTCAGATCGTCACGGTCGCCAATCCCGACGGGAGCGAAGCATGAAAATTCGTATTGTCAGCCTGCTCGCATCGGTCGCAGCCGGCTCAGTTCTCGCCTCCCCCGCGGCGGCGCAGCATGCCGGTCATTCGCCGGCGGAGCCGCAGCAAAGCGCCGAGGCGCAGGCTGACGCGAAGACGAAGTGCGAGGAAGAAGCCGAGCGCCATCGCGCGATGGGGCATCCGGTTGCAGATGGAGCATGCGAACCGGCTGCTCAACCTGAAGCCGCCATGGACCGCTCCGAGATGGATCACTCAACCATGGATCATGGTGCGATGACCGCTCAGGATGGCCATTCTGGCATGACAATGCCTGTGGACGCTGCCCGTCCACAGGCATCGCCCGAAAGTCATGAAGGAATGGATCACGGCTCGATGCCGCAGGGCAAGCCCGCCGAAGGCGCGATGGATCATTCGCAGATGAATCACGGCGAGATGGGTCAGGCGGAGGCCAGTTCGTCGATGGACCATGGGCAGATGGATCACAGCCAGATGAACCATGGGGAGACGCCTTCGCAGGACAGGCAGGGCATGGACCATTCGGCGATGCAGATGGGCTCGGACGATGATATCCCGCTGCTGCCGCCTCCTCCAGAAGCAGGGAGCGGCCCAGCGCGCGCGGCGGTCGCCATCTGGGGCGAGGAAGCCATGAACGAAGCGCGCCGCGAGCTTGTCCGCGAGACCGACGGAGGAATGCGCTTCTGGTTTCAGGGCGACCGGCTCGAATACCGCGCCCGCGAGGGGAAGGATGGATATCTGTGGGACATCCAGGGATATTATGGCGGCGACATCGACAAATTCTGGTTCAAGTCCGAGGGTGAGGGCAGCTTTGGCGAACCCATAGAAGGCGCCGAGGTCCAGGCGCTCTGGAGTCGCGCCATTGCGCCCTTCTTCGATTTCCAGGCGGGTGTTCGCCAGGACCTCACCGGTCCGGAGCGCACGCACGCGGTTATCGGTATCCAGGGTCTCATGCCGTACCGCTTCGAGGTCGATGCCGCGGCCTTCGTCTCCACCAAGGGCGATGTGACCGCGCGTATCGAGGGCGAACTCGATCAGCGCATCATGCAGCGGTTGATCCTCCAGCCCAGAGCCGAACTCGCGCTTTCTGCGCAGGACATTCCCGAGCTGGGCATCGGTGCCGGGCTCGATCGGATCGAGGCGGGCCTGCGTCTTCGCTACGAGTTCGCGCGCGAATTCGCACCCTATGTCGGCGTTTCGCAAGAATGGCGCATCGGCGACAGCGCGGATTTTGCGCGGGCCGCCGGAGAGGATCCGAGCGTCACCAATTATGTCGTCGGTGTGCGATTCTGGTTCTGAAATCTCAAAAAGGATAAAACTTCCATGACCAAGACTTTGACGCGCATCGCGGCGACTGCGTTTGTTGCCGCGCTGATACCGCTGCCAGCCTTCGCGCAGCAGATGGACCACTCTTCTCATGCGAACCATCAGATGCACGCGATGGACGCCTCGGCGGAGGATGTCGCGGGCGCTGAAGAAACCCTCAAGGCCTATCGCACCGCTCTTGAAGCGCGCGACGCGCAGGCAATGCGCGCGCTCTTCGCCGAGGACTCGGCGATCTTCGAGAATGGCAAGGCGGAAGGAAGCTTTGCCAATTACATGGAGCACCATTTGGGCCCCGAGCTCGACGCGATTGTGAGCTTCACCTTTACCGACCCCACGCTGACCGTCACCCGGATGGGGCACATGGCCCATGCCTATGAGACGTATGGCTATCGCATCGAACTTAGCGATGGCCGGGTGATCGAGCGCGACGGCGTGGCGACATCGGTGCTTGCTCACGATGCGGACGGGTGGAGAATCGTCCAGTACCATTCCTCGTCGCGCGCGCTGCGCAACTGATTACGGCTTTCGAAGAGGTAGCACCGGTTGGCAACGCCGTCGCTGAAGCTGCGCCTGCATGTGCTCGGCAGCAAGATCCACAAATGGCTGGCGATTTTCGTCGGTGTCCAGGTTCTCTTGTGGATGGGAACCGGCGCCCTCATGTCGTTTCTCGACCTGGAAGAAGTTCGCTCCGAACATGTCGTTTCGCGTGAACGAGAGGCGCTGCCCGCCGATGCCCCGCTCCCGGCCTGGGTCGCAAATGACGGTACTCTTGCAGCGGTGACGACACGTTCGCTCGACGGCGATGCCGTGACCGAGGTCCGAAAGGTCGACGGTAGCGTGAGCCTTCACGATCCGGTGACAGGGCGCAAACTCTCCCCCATCTCGGCTCCGACGGCAAGATCCATCGCGTTGCGCGCATGGACCGGACCGCGCACGACGATCGAAGGCGCGCGGCTCGTTCACGAACCGGTGGGGACCGAGTTTCGCGGCCCTTTTCCGGCCTGGCAGGTCACCTATGCTGACGAGGCTTCGACGCGCCTCTACATCGATGCCAGCAGCGGTACCCTCGGGGCGGCGCGTAGTGATACTTGGCGCCTGTTCGATTTCATCTGGGGCCTGCACATCATGGACTGGACCGAGCGCGATCGCATCAACAGTTGGTGGCTTCTGCTGTTCGGCATTGGCGGCACGATCATAGCCCTGTCGGGTTTCGTCCTGCTTGCGAACCGGATGCCGCGGCTGCGTCGTCGCACAAAGAAGAGCAAACTCGCCTGAGCCCATGGGGCTAATGCGCGTGGGCGAACGCCTTAACCCCGTTCGTCAGGCCGAACGGGGCCAGGAGCCGACTGCGTTCGACGATCGCGATGGTGCCGCCATCAGACGTGATACGGCGGACGCACATCTGTCGCGCCAATACCATCAAATTAATGTGAGGGGCACGCGGCTGCCGTGCGTATCAGGCACATAGGTCGCACTGCAACTGCAGGGTCGGGAGAGATACGAGACATGAAAGCCCCCTCATTCTTGGCGCTGCTCGCCGCAAGCCTGCTCTTCGTCGGACCCGTTCAGGCTCATGGCGACGAAAAGCACGGCGAAGAGACGAGCGCCGCACCTGCTGTCACCAATGGCGATGCGCCCGACCAGGCGGCCATGGCGCAGATGGGCGACGGCGGAGCGGCCGGCGAGCCCTCAGCCGGGCACGACGAAGCAAGTGGAGGCCATGACGAAGCCGGTGGCCATGCGGAGGAGGGTGAAACCGGCGTCATGGCCGTACTGAAGAAGCTGCATCCGGCAACGATCCACTTCCCGATCGCCTTGTTTCTCATGGCTGCGGCCACCGAATTGTTCGTGATGCGCCGGAAAGGAGCGGGCCTGGAAAGTGCGGTGCGCGTGCTTGTCTACGGCGGAGCCATCGGCGCAGTGGTCGCAGTCCTGTTCGGATGGATTCACACCGGTCTGTGGTTCGGCGGCGACACCGTCATGCAGGTGCATCGATGGAACGGTATGCTGATCGCCGTTCTCGGTATTGCGATGGCCTATCTCGCGAGCAGGCCGAGCCAGAGCCGCGCATGGTTGCGCGCGTCGATATTCTCCATCGCGGCGCTCGTTCTCATCCAGGGCTTCCTTGGCGGCGAGCTCGCGCATGGGCCGAACCACCTCGGTATTTCCTGGCTCTGAAGGAGTTGAAGAGCATGCGTTTTTCCAGATTGAATGCAGCGATCGGGTTTCTCGCGATCGCGCCCTTGATGTCCGCTCTTGCTGCTTGCGACGAGGCGCAGGAGAGCACACCGATTACCGAGGTTTCGCCTATGGGCCAAGCTGCAGTGGTGGCTGCCACGGCTCCCGAGTCGGGTCTTGCCGATCCGGCAGCCTCTCCCTCCGAAGATGAGGCAGCGACCGCTCGGGAGGACGCTCTTTCGACAAATGGGGCCGCCACGCCCGCCTCACGGCACCCTGCCTCCCCCGCATCACGCGCAACTGCCACACCCGCAGCGCCAGCAGCGCGGACGCAACCCGCGAGCGAAGGGACCCAACCCGCCGATCCCCATGCGGGCCATGACATGTCCTCGATGGCCGATCACGACATGGAAGGTATGTGATCGGACGCGTTTCCCGGTGACCCGGCAATTCAGGAGATATCCTCGGCAAGAAATCGCAACGAACAACGCAAGATCAGGAAAGGACGGCCCCGCCTCCCCCCGACGCCCTGCGGGTCGCAGGTGCCCCCAAGGGGTCGTTCAGGAACCACGCGTGAAGACCAACCCGACGCGCGGGGTTCCGTTTGCCCGGCTTCGCTGTCGCCGTGCCAAGCGCATCCCGGTAGGGCTTTGTGTTATGTGAGCAGCGTGCAGACGATCGCCTCGTTGGTTATGAAAGGAACCGCATATGTCGGAAACGGGAAAAGCCGGGGCGCTGTCGCGCTGGGAAGACGAAGGCGGGGCATTGCCCTGCGGGCCGCAGGAAGCGCTCGCTGCCGACTGCGAGAAATGGGATATTCCGCCACTTTCCGATGCCGAGATCATCCAATTGCGCATCAGGGTGATCGCCCTTGAGAACATGGTGCTCGGCCTTCTGTCGAAGGCCAGCGCCGATCAGCTTGCAGCAATCGAAGAAATCGCGGAATTCATATCCCCGCGTGCCGATGCGAAGCCGCATCCGCTTACCCTGCATGCCGCCACCCAGATGGAGCACTTCGTCGAGCGCGCCCGGCGGCTTCGCGAGCAACCCACCGCTGATTGAGCGACGCTTGACCGGGCCACGAATGCTGGCCTTCCTCGCCGCGGCCCGACCGATGATCCGAAAAGAGTGCGATGGACCTCGATACGCTTCTCATGCGCTATTTTGGCACTGCCGATCCTGGAGCGGTTGGCGCAGAAACCTTGGCCTCGGGGATCGAGCGATGCCAGGTCGATCTCGGTCTGGAGCAGGACCGGGGAAAACGCTTTGCCCTGTGGGCCATGCTCTACCTGCTCGGGTCTGCCCCCGACCTCGACGTGGCCTTCGAGAACGAGGAAGACCGGGAAGCAGCCCGCAACTTCATGGATCTCCTGGCGGTATCGGAAGGCAATGAGGTAAGCTGATTGCAGCAGGGTCTTGGCACCTTCAGACCCGCACCCGATACCCATCCGGCTTTCTTCGCGAACAGTCCTGAACCAGGTCAGCTGAGGAGCCGCAACCCGTTCCTTTCCGGCCGTGTTGGCGGCTTCGCCGCCTGCCCGCACCCCCCGTCATGAACAGGTTTCCCTTCGGCCCTTCAGGCCTGCGGTGCAGTCCTCCCATGCCCTGCTTCTTCTGGATGTTCGCAAGCCGGAGATGGTCTCCGGTTTGAGGAACTGAAGGAACTTATCTCATGACCAATATCGCAATCCTCACCGGCCGTATCGCCCGCGATCCGGACACCCGCGAAACCAAGGGCGGAACCAGCGTTACCGGGATCACTGTCGTCACCGATCGTCCTGCACGCGACAAGGACGGCAAGACCTACAAGGACGAGAACGGCTACACCGCCAAGGACAGCGAATTCCACCGTGTGACCTGCTTCAACGGCCTCCCATGCTTTCCAGCGGCGGGTCATCATCAAGGCGCGCGTCGTTCGCCATGGCGGCAGCCGGTTCCGCTCGGCACCGCTCGCCCGCCACATCGCCTATCTCGAACGCGACGGCGTCACCCGTGACGGATCGGATGCCCAGATGTTCGATGCCTTATCGGATGAGGTCGATGGCGATGCCTTCGCCGCGCGCTGCGAAGACGACCGGCATCACTTCCGCTTCATCGTGTCGCCGGAAGACGCAAGCGAGATGGCTGACCTGCGCGCTTTCACGCGCGAACTCCTTGAGGATATGGCGAGCGATCTCGACACCAAGCCCGACTGGGTGGCGGTCGATCACTGGAATACCGACAACCCGCATGTCCATGTCCTGGTCCGCGGCGTTGCCTCGGACGGCAGGGACCTGGTGATCGATCGCTCTTATATCAGCGAAGGTATGCGGGCCCGCGCCCAGGAGCGCGTCACCGTCGAGCTCGGCCCGCGCAGCGAGCGCAATATTCAGCAAGCGCTCCGCCGCGAGGTCGATGCCGAGCGCTGGACCTCGCTCGACCGCCGCTTGCAAAATCAGCGCGACGATCTTGGCGTGGTCGATTTGTCCCCCGAGGACGATGCGACACGCCGCAGCAACCGCGCATTCCTTATTGGCCGCGCACAAATGCTCGAACGCATGGGATTGGCCGAGCGGGTCGGGTCGGCGCGCTGGACCTTGACCGCAGACCTCGAACCGACATTGCGCGCGCTGTTGGCCGCGCAGCAGGCGGTGCCGCCATGTCGCCGCTACGCAAAGCGGCAGACAGCGCCAGGAGCAATTTCCGCGACGGGGCGCGTGCGTCGGTCGGGAACATGGGTGGCCGCATCGTGCCCGCTCACGGTGCTTCGTCACCGGATCCGGAACAGACGAACGGCCCGCCGGCCTGGGCGCGGTCCATGAAGCACAGGCAGAGCCTGGGGCACTCGGCCTCGCTTGCCGCGCACACCGTGCGCTCCGGTGATGGCCACGGTGCAGGCGCTTCCATCGACACCAAAGAGAAGGATTAGCTTTCAATGTTCAAACGGCCTTCGATCCGCTACGCAAAAACGCCTCAAGCAGAGACGCCCTACCAGCGCGCGGCGCAGGTCTGGGACGAACGCATCGGTTCCGCGCGCGTCCAGGCAAAGAGCTGGCGCTACGCCTTTTTCGGCGCCCTCGGCCTGTCGGCAGCGCTGACGGGCGGGCTCGTGTGGCAGAATGCGCGCGGCACCATCGTGCCCTGGGTGGTCGAGGTCGATAGGCTCGGCGAGGCCCGCACCGTCGCTCCTGCCGCTGCGGATTACGAGCCGACCGATCCGCAGATCGCCTTTCACCTCGCCCGGTTTATCGAGCATGTCCGCGCTATCCCCGACGATCCGATTGTGGTGCGCGAGAACTGGCTCAGAGCCTACCAGTTCGCCAGCGACAAGGGCGCCTTGGCGCTCAACGATTATGCGCGGGCCAACGACCCGTTCGCGGCAATCGGCCGCGAACAGGTTGCGGTCGATGTCACCAGCGTGATCCGAGCCTCGCCGCGCAGCTTCCGCGTGGCCTGGGTCGAGCGGCGCTACCGCGACGGCGCGCTCGCCGAAACCACTCGCTGGACCGCTATCCTCGGCGTTGCCGTCCAGCCTCCCAGAACGCCCGACGCGCTCACCAGCAATCCGCTCGGGATCTTCGTCACCTCGATCAACTGGTCAAAGGAGCTTGGCTGATGACGCACTTACTTCAATTCTCCCGTCCGGCGCTGCTCGCAGCCGGCGTTCTACTCCTTGCCGGATCGCCCGCGTCAGCGACGCCTGCGCCGCAGGCCCGGGCCGCATCGCGGGCGATCACCGCCTTCGACCTCGCCGATGCATCCCGCCTTGTTCAGGCCATTGCATATGCCAACACCCCCTCGCGGCAGGCCTCCCCCACTGCCGCGCGCCGCTCCCCTGCCTCTGACCCCGCCCCTGATCCTCAGAGCCATGTGGGAGCGGCGAACGAGGCCGCCAGGATCGAACCGGACAATGCCGGATTTGACAATGCCATCCAGCGCTATGCCTATCGCGAAGGTGCGTTGTTCCAGGTCTACGCCAAACCCGGGCAGGTGACCGACATCGCCTTGCAGGAGGGCGAAACGCTGGTCGGCCCCGGGCCGGTCGCTGCAGGTGATACCGTGCGCTGGATGATCGGCGACACGCTGAGCGGCTCGGGAGCGACGCAGCGGGTGCATATCCTTATCAAACCGACGCGGCCCGACATCGCCACCAATCTGGTCATCAATACCGACCGCCGCACCTATCATATCGAACTGCGCGCCAATCCGGACATCTATATGGCCTCGGTCAGCTGGTCCTATCCGGCAGACGAACTGATCGCGCTGCGCCTTGAAGAAGAGCGAGCGGCGCGAGCCACACCAGTCGCCGACGGGTTCACGCTTGAGGCGCTCAATTTCGATTACCGCATCTCGGGTGACAAGCCTGACTGGCGCCCGCTACGGGTCTTCGACGACGGACAGCGGACCCTGGTCGAGTTTCCACCCGATATCGCCCGGGGCGAAATGCCGCCATTTTTCGTGGTTGGCGCCGGTGGCGCAGCCGAGCTGGTCAATTACCGGGTCTCCGGGCGCTATCTCATCGTCGACCGCCTCTTCCACAAGGCCGAACTGCGCCTCGGTGCCGGTCGCAGACAGGTCCGAGTGAAGATTGAAAACCGCAAGAGGGGGCGGTCGTGAACGAGGAAAGCAAGACCGAGCCGCCACCCGATGCCGAAAGTATCGTTCAATTGCGCGGGGAAGGGCCGCGCGTGGTCAGGCTGTCGCGCAAGGCTATCGGCATTGCCAGCGCCGCGGGTCTGACCGTCCTTGGCGGTATATTGCTCTACGGCCTGCAGCCGCCCTCACAGGACAGCGGCGAAGAGCTGGTGAACACCGACGGGATCGCTGTGGCAGACGGGCTTGCCGCAGCCCCGGCGGACTATTCCCAGGTTCCGAGGTTAGGGCCACCGCTGCCGGGCGATCTCGGTCAACCGATCCTCGAGGCGCAGGATCGCGGTGCTATTGCCGCGCTGCCCCCTGTCGGCGCCCCGCCTCCGGTCCCGCCCCAGCGGGCGGCGCCGAGCCCTGAAGAAATAGAGCGCGAACGCCTAGAACAGGAACGCGAGGCGGCGCGCGGCAGCCGCCTGTTTTTCGGCGGCGGGACACAAGCTGCCAGTTCTGGTCCGGCAGCTTCGGGGGCTGGGCCACAACCGGCAGTACCATTTCAGCCCTCCGTCTCGACCGCGCGGGCAAGTTTTCTCCAACAGCCTGCCGAGACGCGGACAGCGTCCGTGCAGCGGCTTGAGGCGGTGCCATCTGGCGCGCTGCTTCAGGCCGGGTCGATCATTCCGGCAGCGCTGATCACCGGCATCCGCTCAGACCAGCCCGGCCTCGTGACCGCGCAGGTTACCGAGAATATCTATGACAGCCTGACCGGACGGCATCTTCTGATCCCGCAGGGTGCGCGCCTGATCGGTGAGTACGAATCCGATGTCGGGTTCGGGCAACGCCGGGTGCTGCTGGCCTGGAACAGGCTCATCCTGCTTGATGGTCGCTCGATTGTGCTCGATCGCCAGCCAGTCGCCGATCCCTCGGGCTATGCCGGACTGGAAGACGGCGTCGATTACCATTGGGGCGGTGTCGTCAAGGCGGCGCTCGTTTCCACTTTGCTCGGGATTGGTGGCGAACTCGGCGCAGGTGGAGATGATGATCTGCTGCGCGCTGTTCGCCGCGGCAGTCAGGACAGCATCAATCGCGCTGGCGAGCAGGTGATTGCACGCGAGCTCGATATCCGCCCGACGCTGACGATCCGCCCCGGCTTTCCCGTGCGGGTGCTGGTGACGCGCGATATCGTGCTGGAGGGTGGAGCATGACCCGGCTCAAACTCTCCGACATCACCGATGGCAAGCCTGTAAAGTTAACGATCGAAATCCCTGCCCGGCTCCATCGCCGGCTGATCGAATATGGGACCGTGCTCAATGGCGGGGTATCAGAGGGTGCGCCTGTGCCTGAGCTGCTTATTCCGCCGATGATCGAGCGCTTTGTTGCAAGTGACCGGGATTTTGCCAAGGCACGCAGAGGATCGCGCGCACTATCCAAACAATAAGCACCTACAATATCGGAACTTTTTCTGGTTCTTCCAAGCCATTCTTACTTGCGAAATGCACACGTAGGTAGAATTGCGCTGTTTCCGCGTGCATGATTGGCCTTATCGTGAAGTAGCGAACGCATGTTCCTAGCGACCGGGTGGCGACACGCATGTCCAGGCGAAAAGCTAAAGGTGTCGATACACTCGCCAACGGGTGTTTCCATCACCCGGTCGCATCTTCGACCACACTGTATTTATAATTCCATTATAAGTTGGTCTGAATTCCGCTCCGCGCTCACTCTCCACTTGCGACGTCCGAGTCGCGATACCAACCACAGGAGTGAATCATGAAGGAGTTCGACCATAACCAGAATGAGGTTATCGACCTCGGCAAGGCCTCGGTTGAGACCAAGGGCGCCGTCGGTTTCTACATCGACGCCAGCGGCGGGCAATTGGCCAACAGCCCGGGCCTGCTCGACGAATAAGTCCTCGGCGGGCCGTGCGGCGCAATCCTGCCGCGCGACCCGCCGATTCGGGCTCCCAATCGATGGATCTCCACCGCGAAGGACTGGCGTGGCGCATTTTGGATGGCCAGCTCCTATTTCTCGATGTTTCCAACGATCGCTACTTTCGGTTGTCGGATGACGAAAATCGCAGATGTCTCGAAAAACTTGGCCGGTATCCCGAGAAGCAATGGCACCAACCGAGCAGCCTCGCCCGGCCTGCGGACTGGACCGTCCCAGAACAATCGAGCCCGGCAATCGCCGAGCACACCTTTAGTCTGCCCGCAGTCGCGAGAGCGCTTTGGATGCAACGCCGCGTTGAAGCGCGGCTCGCGAAACACTCTTTGGCGCTGGTCCTTTCCCAATTACGGAGCGTTGTCGAATCCAGGTCGGAAAGCCAATTCGAGATCAGTGAGAAGGGACGCAGGTGTATCGGGGCTTTTGAGGATGCACGATTGTTGCGCACCGCTGCGGACCGGTGTCTTTCGCGCTCCATCGCTCTCGCGACTTGTCTTGCCGCATATGGCGACCGGGCGCGGATCGTCATCGGCGTCCATACACCCCCTTTTGCAGCACACTGCTGGACGCAGCACCGAGACACGGTCTTGAACGACAGTGTCGAAGAAGTGCTCCGCTATGAACCAATTCTTGTCGTATGAGACCGCTACGTTTTGTTCTTGCGGTTCCTCATGGCGCGAACGGCCAAATCTTGCCGTCAATCGTTGCAACCCCGGGTCAGGTTTGTTCCGATGTCGCGGCCTTGTGGTGTGACAGCGAAACGCCCTGCCATTTCCTGAACCGACAGTGCTGCCTGATCGGGATCGCTTTTTCCCGAACGACATATCGCCGCGTGCGCGCCGCCGAGGAACTCGGGTTGGCCCCGGCCGAAGCCGAGGAGGCCGCCAAGCATCTCGTCGCCAACGTCTGGGGTGGATATGTCGCCATCCTAGGCGATTGGAGCAATGGGCCAATGGGTGTGCTGGTCGATCCTTCCGGACTCTTGCCCGTTTACCTTCTCTCCACATCCGAGCACGTCATACTGACCAGTGACCCGCTCCTGATTGCGGAAGCGGGAGGATTGGAGACGCCGGTTTCGTACCCGGCGCTGCACGCGCACCTGCTACGGCCTGAACAACGCCACCGGAAAACGTGTCTTGAGGGAATTGACGAACTCGCGCCTGGATCGCTGCATTTACTCGCGCGCCAGGGTTTGCAGATCCGTAGGATATGGCATGCAACCGACTTTCTCCCACGAATGCCGATCCCGGCATTCACGGATTACGCCGCGCAACTGAAGGAGCTCGGCGCCGCAGTGCTGCAAAGCTGGAGCGGCATGTTTGGAAGAGCAAGCGTAGCGGCATCGGGCGGCGTCGATTCGTCATTCATTTGCGCTGCTCTGGCCCATTCGGGCGAACGCTTCGATTGCGTTACTCTCGCCACTCCGGATCCGTCCGGCGACGAGCGCATATACGCCAATCGCGTGGCGGAATGGTTCGGGGTTCGGTGTGTCGAACGGATATACGACCCGGCGTTTTACGATCCTTCGAGGTCTTCCTCCCGGGGGTTGCCGCGACCGGCCCGACGTTCATTCCAGCACATTCTTGACGCCTTGCTTGTCGATGCGATGGCGGACCTCGGCGCCTCGGTCATCTACGATGGCAACGGAGGCGACAATCTGTTCTGTTTCCTCCATTCCTCTGCGCCGGTAGCCGACCGGCTGGCAGCGGAGGGTCTGGGGACAGGCGTGCTGCGCTCCCTGATTGACATGTGCCATATCACCGGATGCTCGGTCCCCACCATGGTCGCCGCAGTTCTTCGCAGACGGCTTGGTAAGGGAACGAGGGAAAGCTGGCCGGTCGATGCGAGTCTGCTTACCTGCGGAACTGACGCTGCGTACAGCGAGCCACTCGTGCCCTGGCTGAGTCCTCTAGGGATCTCAGGTTCGGGAAAACGCGACCATATGGTCCTGATCATGCGGGCACAGAACCACATTCATGGACTGGCCGCCGGCCCGCCTCGATTTTCGCCACTAATGAGTCAGCCGCTCATGGAGTTTTGTCTCGGTGTTCCGACTTGGATATGGGCACACGGCGGCAGGAACCGCGCTTTGGCCCGGGCGGCATTCGCACAGGAATTGCCGCCTGCCGTGCTGGCCAGAACATCGAAGGCCGGACCCGACAGCTTCGTAAGGCAAATTTTCGCCCTGAACCGAAATTCGATCGCCGAGCGCTTGCTGGATGGGTTGCTCGCCGCGAACGGGGTAATCGACCGCCATGCCGTGGAAGCCGCGCTGCGCACTGATGAACGAGACGACAACAGCATGTTCGGTCGCATACTTGACCTGCTCGAAGCCGAGAATTGGGCTCGCTCATGGACCCGCTAATGGTTCAGCATGGCAGCGAAGGTCGCGTGTGGGCGGGGCACCCTCCATGGCGCTCCAGCGGGCGTACTGTGCTTCTCTTGAAGGATTGCAGTTCAGCCTGCCCATAAGCCAGAACTCGAACCATTCGACGACGCGCTCGTACATCGCCAGGCGATGCGACGATTGCCATTTGACATGAGACTCATCGGGGAACACGTAGAGTTCGATAGCCTTATTGTTATGCGAGAAGGCTTCAACGACATCGAGGCTGCCTTCGTACTCGCTGTCCCCTGCCTGGATCAAAATTGGAACATCGATCCGGTCCACATTGAGTATGAGCGACATGGGCTCCCAGAATGTTTCGGCACCGGGCTCGAAATAGCGATAACCCATGTCCCGCAAATACTCGGTAAACCGTGGCCCTGCAGCGAGAGCGAAGGAGTAGAGATCCTCGCAGCACGATCCCATCGAAGCGACCTGGAAAAGGTCCGAGTTGATCAGCGCCCACTGGACGGTCGATCCGCCATCACTGAATCCGCTGATCCCCATGCGCGTTGGATCGACCGCACCAGTCTCGACGGCGCGTCGTACAGCGAGCTCTAGTGCTTCCTGCACCTGGCGCCGGTCCGCCCAGTCATCTTCGCTCAATGTCCGTATTTCTGCATCGGTTGTTGCCAGATACGCCTCTGGCGGGAAATCAGGCCGGTCGAAACTGAGGACCGCGAATCCGCGTGCGGCGAGAGGCTGGATCGGAACCTCGTCCCCGGTTCCTCCGCGAAGGAAGCCCCGGCTCCGGTACTGCACCACGATCAGGGGATGCAGTTCGCCAGGTCGATGAGTGGGCGGCAGGACAAGGTCGGCGAAACTCTCGACACCGCTTGCCAGGCGGAAGCGGAAACGCTGGACGGAGCCATACTCCATGTTCTCAAGCTGCGGGTTTGGATCGTGGATCAGTCGTTCTGATCCCGTTCGCATGTCGAGCGCCACCAATCGGCGAGGCTGTGTGCTGCCCTCACGCCCGCAAATAAGTTCGTTGGCATGAGGGGCGCACCCGATGAACACATCATCGGAAATCAGGACTTGGCGAGGCGCAGCATCGCGGGGATCCCAGCGCAACAATGCCGTCTGGCTGTCGGCCCATCCAGTACGCTGGACGAGGAAAAGGGCGCGCTCCGAGGCCGACCAGAACAGTTCTCGGATGCCGTCGCATTGCGTGACAGGGCAGACTTTTCGGCTGCCGTCCGGAGCGGCCAGAACCAGCCGCGTCGGGCTGAGGAGACGCTCGGGGAACTCTGCTTCGAGCCAGGCCGAAAATCCACCCTCTCCTGATCGAACATTTCGTGCGTTGTCCGGTATCGCTGCCGGTCGCGGCGGGGCAATAAGCACCTGCTCCATTTCGGTTGCAGGTCGCGATGACCCGTCCCGAAGCGAAACCCATGTATAGATCGGATCGGCATGGCCGGTCGGTATCGGTCGGTCGGCTGCCTGCGGCGCAAACCGCGCGTCGAAGAGAAAGCCGCGTCTGCCTTCGCTGGCGATTGCCGCGGCGGCGAGGCGAATTGCAGGCCTTGTGCTGACAATGAGACCCATTCCGTCCTGAGCCCAGGCGAAATCGTCGACATCGTCGGCCAGATTGGTTGCTCGGACCGCACCCGTTTGCCCGGTTGGGCTGGCCAACCAAACCTGTGTCGAACCGGCTTCTCTCCTCAGATACGCAATTCGCATGCCATCCGGCGACCATCGCGGCGCGCTTGTCCTAGGCCAACCGGCCAGTATCGCGGTGAAGTCGCGAAGCCGGAAATCGTCGCGAATGAATTCCCCGCCGCGCGCCACCTCGATTGGAGAACCTTCGCCGTTCAACGGCGCGACCAGCAGTCTTTGGCAATAGCTATTCGTCTCGGGAATTGCGCGACGGACGGTGAAGGCAATTTGGCTGTCGTCAGGCGAGATGCCAAATACACTTCGATTGGGAGTTCCGACCGGTGCGCCAATATCCGCAATCCGGACTTGTCCGTCCACTGTCCACTCACCTAATTCCGCATTTGCCGTTTCCTGGGCGATGGGCAGTGCATCACACGGATCTTCGGCCGATGGCGGATCTTCAGCTGTCGGCACGATCGTCAGGCTGAGCGCTAGGGTAAGGAGCGCAGTCATTACCAATGCCTCCTTACGCCAAACGCGATGAAGCGCCCGATCGGAGAATAATTGGTTGAATCGTAGGGTGTTGTGTTGGGACCGGTTTGGCCGATCACGTCCGGCTTATCGTTAAACAGGTTTTGAATGGTCAACGAGAACTCGAGGCCGGGATCACGGTCGTCGCCGCGAATGACCGCATAGTGCATGCCAAGATCGACAGTTGCGCTTGGTGACAGCCGCTGCACGGTTGCAAGCCGTCTGTCGACGAGCGCACCGATATAACTGACTGCCGCATTGGCGGTAAGGCGGCCTGCCCGATATCTTGCTGCTCCACGCGCGCGGTAGCGGGGCGGGTTGAAAGTCGTACCGGCAAGCTGGACTTCAGGTAGTTCGGATGTGATGGTTTGCCTGCTGCGCAACCAGCTGCCGTTGAGATCCAATCCTATCGAGCGGTCATTCCCGAGATCGCGGTTCCAGGCAATCCTGGCATCCAGCCCTTCTACGCTCCACGCCGCGACATTGATGTTCCTGTTATCGAACAGAACGACAACATCTGCAGGATCGAACGGGCGGCCTGTAAAGTTCTCCAATCCGAACTGGGCACCCGCGATGAGTTCGGCCAAATCGGCCGGATCAGGTGAAAAATCGATGAGGCTGGCATAGCCCGGATTGTTGATAGCAGCTGCGATCGATCCAGCGATCGGCGCAACGACGCGGTTGTCATAGCGGATATCATACCACGTCGCGGAGGCGGTCAATCCTCGGACTGCCGCAGGCTGGAACTCGAATCCCGCCGTCCAGCTTCGGGCGCGCTCGGGACGGAGGTTGGGATTGCCGCCCCCGCTCAGAAAGACTGTGTCGGAGCCGGTGCCCGCTCCGAACACCGCAGCAGGCACCAGAATGGCCTGAGAAAAGATGTTTTGCTGGAAAAGCGTGGGAGCCTTGAACGAGCGTGCCCAACTCGCTCTGAACATCAGATCACCACTTGGCGAATAGGTAATCCCAAGGCGCGGGGTGGCGAGCTGGTCGAGTCCGGGATAGTCTTCGTAGCGAACTGCAGCGGATAGCGTTAGCTGCTCGATTCCATCGACGGCGTTCCGACCCGACACGAATGGAACATACAGTTCCGCATAGGCGAAGCGAGCCCGCTGCGTTGCATCGAATTGCGCATTGAGGATCGCGCTTTCCAGAGAGTACTCGAGTCGATTGTTACGAAATCCGATGCCGACAGCCAAGCGCGTCTCGCCGCCGGGAAGAGTGATAACCGGGCCTTCCGCACCCATTTCCAGCGAGGTGATCTGATGCAGGTAGCTTCCCGTAGAGACGCGCGCCGGACCTGTCTCTGGAATGAAACTGGTCTGGAAGCGGGTTCGATCGCGCCCGAAGACACCCGCGAGATTGGCCTTCCAACTCGGCCCAAGGTCAAACTGCAGCGACGGCGCTACGGAAAAGGTCTCGAGGTCGGGCTCACGCCGAATGCGCTGGGCCGGCGTGCCATCAATGGTGGTTGATTCGCGATACGAATAGAGCGCGTCGAGATTGGCCTCCACGCCTTCTGACAAGCTCTGGTGCGCCGAAAATGTTACGGCGTGGCGCCGGTTTGAGGGATAAAGCAAGGTTTCCGGTAGCAGTGATCCTGCATAGGCGCGCTCCCTCGCCTCAATCCCGGAATTGTTCGCGAAGTCGTAGGCGAAGACGAAGCCGCCACTGTTCCAGATTGTGCCTGCGACTATGTCGGCCTGTTGGCGAAAGTTGCCTCCATCGGTGCTCGCTCCAATCTGGGCCGAGGTTGTCACGCCCTCAAAGTCGCGGCGCAGGATGACGTTCACAACGCCGCCAACCGCGTCCGAGCCATAGAGCGCTGAAGCTCCATCGGGGACGACCTCGAGCCGGTCGACAATGGCGAGCGGAATGGCGGAGATGTCGACGCCCTGGGACGCCGAGTTGTATGGAAGGCGATGACCGTTGAGCAATGTCAGCGTCGCATCGGGCCCAAGCCCGCGCAGATTGGGAGACGATGCTGAATTTACATTTTCATTGCCGATGCCGCCGCCCGAACCAACCCCAGGGTTCTGACCGCCCGAGAAATTCTGGGGTAGGTTGCGGATCGCTTCGCCGAGGTCCACCTGGCCCGTCTCGACGATCGTCTCGCGATCAAGCTCGATGACTTCACCTACGACCCGTGCGCCTCGGATACGCGTTCCCGTGACAACGATCGCGGAACTCTCTTCGTCCAAAGCTGTATCGCCAACCTCGGCAGCGTCATCTTGTGCCTGTTCGCCTGGACTGTCTTGGGCGAAAAGAGGAGGAGCGGCACCTGCAAATGCTGCCCCGGTTAGAAGGACGGAAAGTGTGCGAATTGTCGACGACATTGATATCTCCCTGTTTTGGCGCGGACCGGCCGCTACAGAAGATGACGCTCACTTTTGCGAGCACCTTAGTTTCAATTGAAATTAAATTTTGAGTGGTCCCTTTTGGCCGGATGCCTGCAGTCACCAACTGTGACCCAGCGCTTGACGCAAATGCGCAAGAGCTTTCATCATGTGATAGTCGACCGTCGGCAGTGCGATGCCGAGTTCGATATGTATCTCTCGGTAGGATTTCTTCTCGAAGCGGTTCATCGCGAAGATACGCGCGCACTTTTCGGGGAGCTCTGCGAGCGCGATTTCCAGCGCTTGCCGGGTTTCACGGACATGCACGGCATCTTCTTGCGCAGCACGGCTTGGCGCGTCTGCGTTCTCCAGAAGTGGCTGGGTCCTGACCCGGCACTTTTGCCGCCGCGCCTCGTCCACCATCAAGTTGAATGCAATCCGCCTCAGAAAGCCCGCCGGATTGACGAGTTCCGTCAGCTGCTTGCTGGTCGCCGCACGCAGGAACACGTCCTGTGCCAGGTCGCGGGCGCGTTCGGAGCCCACGCGGCGCGCAAGATAGGCGATCAGTCCAGCCCGTTCCTCGCGGTAGAGGGCATCGAGTGTGCGGCGGCGACCGACCGTTCGGCTTACCTTTGCAGCGCAATATGCGGGACCCACGCACTGGGGAGATTGGTGCCGAATTTCGGCGGCAATTTGAGTCATGCTTCGAACTTGGAGGCGACCGCAACCTGAGTTCGCCGTGGCGAACTGCGTGCGGGTTCCAGGTCTGTGCCGCCGTCCGGGGCCTAGTTTGTGCCCCTTGATCGGTCCGGCCGCCGGGCCTGCGATGGACCGGCGTGCATGATGTCCGGCGGAAAGATCCACGCGGATGGTGCCAGAATATCAATCCGCGCGCTGTCAATCTGCCCAACATAGGAATGGCTTGCAAGAGGTAAGTAGAGCCGTTTTGGACCCGCTTGTGGCGGCGGTCGTCGCCTTCCCTAAGAAAGCAACGGTCTCGGCGAGCGCCTGATCAAATATGCCCAATATTGGGGAGGCGGCCCCCTAGGTCATGGAATGTCGGCGCGGTGCTGGCGCCTCTAGCGAAATCGGCGAGAAAGGAGGTGCTTCATGGATCGACCATTTGACAGCAACGACCGGACAGGCGCATTCGACTATTCGGATTTCGCGCAGGAATTCCTGCGCCGCAATGCCGCGTACCGGCAACAATACGCACGGATCGCCAGCGAAAGCGGTTTCGACCCGCAATCCCCAGCTTGCCGCCGAATGGCGCGTTCATGGGGCCTTGAATTTCCCGATTGATCCCGACCTTTCAGCTCGCAGCCATCCGGCGATCTGGCAAGCCGAGGAAAACGCTCATGTGGTAATTCTTGGCGGTGGGCGCGCAGTCAAGGCGGCGCGCGCAACGTGCGACCTGATCTCCAAGCGAACCAGCAATGCGGGAGATCATCTGGTCCTCGCCGGTGGTGGCGCTCGCCATCGGCTGCTCGTTATGGCCTCCGCCCGGTTGGGTGGAGACAATTATCTGATCCCTCGGGACCAGTCGTTTCCGATCAGGCTGGCGGCGCTCGATGCGTTTCACTGCTGTGTAGATGGTTCCGCTGCTCCCAGCGTGCGAAACCAGTTGCAGCCCACTGCCTATCAGTCCCACCGCTTCCACTTGCTGCTCGCCATACTTGATGCTTTATCCCGGGCGCCTGAGGGTGTTATGCTAAAAGATATCGCTGGAACCATTGTTTATCGGGGATTGTCCGCGCAGCGCGCCATTGACTGGAAATCGTCATCGCAACGCCGCCAGACCCAGCGTCTCGTGGTTGAGGCGCGGCGAATGGCGTCGCACGGCTATCTCGGCTTGCTTCGCCAAAGCCGGCTCCGCTCTTTTCAAACGCACTGAATGCACTATGGTTTTTCGTGGGGCATGCTGCTGAATTTTGCGGCGCGCCCGGATTGGAACCGGACCTTGAGGGTCGCAACTGCAACTGCTGGAACAGGTGGAATGGAACCGTCTGATCCGGCACCGAGCAGGCGGTCAGGTGGCGGCGTGTTGGATTGCGTGCTGCCGATCGAACGGCAGGTCTATGTACGCATATCTCGCGGAGGAATTCGCAACTGAACTTATCAATGTCCGTTCGGACACTGAACTCGACGGTGCGCTTAAACAGGTTTCCCGGCGCCTTGGCTTCGACCACTTCGCGCTTAGCCTGGAGATGCGTTCGACATCGTGCGAGGCACCGGGCCTGCTATTGCACGACTATCCCGACGAATGGGCGAAAGTCTATATTGCCTTCGACCTCGCAGGGCAGGATCCGGTGCGAAGAGCCTGTGACAAGACCATCATCGGTTTCGCCTGGGACTGGATTGACGAACTCGTCCCTCTCACGCGCGGCGACCGTCAAATGCTCAATGTCGGCCGGGAATGCGGAATTGGCAATGGTTATACTGTTCCGCGGCATTTGCCCGGGATAGGGCGCGGCACCTGCACCTTTGCTGTTCGACCCGAGCGAGAACTGCCCCGACGGCGCTTCGCCGTCGCGGAAATGATCGGGACGCTGGCTTTGAGCTGTGCGCTGGGCCTGAGTTCAGAAAAGTTCGATGAGAAGGTCCCTTCCCTGACCGATCGGCAGCGGGAGTGTCTGCTTTGGGTTGCAAGAGGGAAGACTGCAGCTGAAACGGCCATGATACTCGAAATCAGCACCGAAACCGTCATTCAGCATCTTAAGATGGCCCGCGAGCGCTACCAGGTCCATTGTAAACAGTCCCTCGTCGTCGCGGCGCTGTTCGACGGGTTGATCGGGTTTGCCGACATTATCCGTTGGCGGGACACAGGCTAGTTTTCGCGCCACTGCCTCTCAATCACTCGAACATGGCCGTACTGCCTATTTCGCAACCGTTCAGAAAGCAATTTGACTTCTCTCGGCATTTCGATATTTTAATAGTTATCGAATCATTGGAGTGAGCGATGCAAGCCGACCGCGTGATCCGAGCCCTATCTGCTCTGGCACAGGAGCATCGCCTCGCCGCATTCCGCCTGCTCGTGCAGGCCGGGGAGCAAGGCGTTGCCGCTGGGGTGCTAGCTGAGAAACTCCAAGTGCCTCCGTCTTCAATGAGCTTTCACCTTGCCCAACTGGGCAATGCGGGGCTGGTCACCCAGCGGCGCGAAAGCCGCTCGATCATCTATTCGGCGGACTATGCCGCGATGAATGGCCTGATGGGCTACCTCACCGAGAACTGCTGCGGCGGCATGTCCTGTTCCCAGGATACCGAATGCTTTCCTTCTCCTCAACGAAAGAGCGCCTGATGAAACGCTTTCACGTGCATGTCGGCGTGACCGACATCGACCACTCTATTGCCTTCTATTCAAGCCTGTTCGGTGCCGAGCCCGACGTGGTGAAGGCCGACTATGCCAAGTGGATGCTGGAAGATCCGCGCATCAACTTCGCGATTTCGATGCGCGAGGCTGCTGCCAAAGGCATCGAGCATGTCGGCTTGCAGGTCGAGGACAAGAGCGAACTCGAAGAGGTCTATGGCCGCCTCAAGGCTGCTGACCGCCCGGTGCTCGAAGAAGGCGCGACGACTTGCTGCTACGCGCAGTCGGAAAAGAGCTGGATCGCCGATCCAGATGGCGTCGTCTGGGAAGCTTTTCTGACCGATGGCGAGAGCACGACCTATGGCGGCAGTCCTGACCTCGACCAGCTCGCATCTGCCATTGCCACTTTGGGCGCCTGCTGCGCGCCGCAACTGGCACCTGCCAAGACGTCCTGCTGCTGAGGTAACTGATGTTAGATCAACCGCTGAACGTGCTGTTCCTGTGCACGGGCAATTCCGCTCGTTCGATCCTGGGTGAGGCAATCCTCAACCAAGACGGTGAGGGTCGATTCAAGGCCTACAGCGCCGGAAGCAATCCGATCGGCCAGTGAATCCCTGGGCGATCCATACGCTCAAGACACTGGGCTATCCGGCAGATGGCTATTCCTCAAAGAGCTGGAGCGAGTTTGCCGAAGGACCAGAATTCGATCTGATCTTCACCGTCTGCGACAGCGCGGCGGCCGAGACTTGCCCAGTATGGCCGGGTCGTCCGACTTCCGCGCACTGGGGCATTCCTGATCCGGCGGCGGTCGAGGGCAGCGATGCAGAGAAGGCAGCGGCCTTCCTCGATGCGTTTCGCATGCTGAAGCGCCGTATCGACCTGATGCTGGCGCTGCCGATTGCCAGCTTCGAGCAGATTGCCCTGCGCGAAAAGCTGCAAGCCATTGGCCACGAGGCGGATGAACAATGACCGCTGCAGCTGCTGACATGGACGCCCGCGCGGCGGGGCTAGGCCTGTTCGAGAAATGGCTTTCGGTCTGGGTCGGCGGCGCGATCCTCGCCGGGATTGCGCTCGGCAATGCAGCGCCAGAGCTATTCGCCTCGCTAGCGGGCATCGAATACGCCTCGGTCAATCTTGTCGTCGCAGTACTGATCTGGGCGATGATATTCCCGATGATGGTGGCGGTCGATTTCGGCGCGGTGCGTCGCGTCGGTGACAAGCCAAAGGGCCTGATCATCACGCTGGTAGTGAACTGGTTCATCAAGCCTTTCACGATGGCTGCACTTGGCGTGTTGTTCTTCGAGGTCGTCTTTGCCGACCTGATCGCGCCTGCCGATGCCCAGCAATACATCGCCGGGCTGATCCTGCTGGGTGCGGCCCCTTGCACCGCGATGGTCTTCGTATGGTCGCAGCTCACCAGGGGCGATCCTGCCTATACGCTGGTGCAAGTCGCGGCGAATGATCTCATCATGATCGTGGCCTTCGCGCCCATTGTCGCGCTGCTGCTGGGCGTGACCGACATTGCGGTCCCGTGGGAGACGCTGCTGCTCTCGGTCGCGCTCTATGTGGTCGTGCCGCTCGCAGCCGGTGCCATTGTGCGGCATCGGCTTCTCGCGACCCATGGCGGCGATGAAGCGGCGGTGTCCGAATTCACGGGGCGCATGAAGCCGCTCTCGATCATCGGCCTGCTGCTGACGGTGTTGCTGCTGTTCGGCTTCCAGGCGGAAACCATTGTCGCCCGACCGCTGTTGATCGCGCTGATTGCAGCGCCCATTGTTGTCCAAAGCTACGGCATCTTCTTCATCGCTTATGGCTGGGCCAAAGCGTGGAAGGTCCCGCACGCAGTAGCCGCGCCCTGCGCTCTTATCGGCACGTCCAATTTTTTCGAACTGGCGGTGGCGGTTGCGATCGGCCTGTTCGGCCTAGGGAGCGGAGCTGCTTTGGCTACGGTGGTAGGCGTCCTCGTAGAAGTGCCTGTCATGTTGTCGCTGGTAGCGATCGCCAATCGGACGCGTGGTATATTCCCTTTGGCTTGATGCGGATGTGCCTCATACCGGTCTGGGGGCGAGCAAGATGACGCCGGCGCCTACAAGGCAGATCGCCACGCCCAGAGTGTCCCACCGATCGGGCTTCACGCCTTCTGCGATCCAAAGCCACAAAAGCGCGGACAGAATGTAGACCCCGCCGTAGGCAGCATAAGTTCGACCTGCATGCTCGGCATCGACCAGCGTTAGCAAATAGGCAAAAAGGACGAGTGAAGCCACGCCCGGAACGAGCCACCAAGCCGACTTGTCCATACGCAACCACGCCCAGAAAGCGAAACAGCCCGCAATTTCAGCAATTGCAGCACCGAGATATGCGAGAAAGGTCATCATCTGACCTCTATCGAGATTTCGACTGTCGATCGCAAACGGGATTACCCGGTTGATGGCTTTACTGGACCAAGCGAGGCGCAACTACGATAGCATGGAGCCAAGATCGGAGCCCACGCTCGGATACACCGATACCATTTTCTTGAGATCGCTTGTTGTCAGTCCAAGTCGGATGGCCAAACCGAAGAAATTAATGATTTCGCCATATTCGGGTCCGAGCAGATGGGCGCCCAGGATAGTGTCGCTGTCCTTATCGATTATAACCTTGGTTGCAGCGCAGCTTTCGCCAACGCGAAGGTTGGAATACCAGTCGCCGGTGTCATTCTCGACGACGCGGATATCGTGCCCGGCCTCTCGTGCATCCTGTTCGAGCATGCCAACGCGGGTTAGCTCCGGTACGGTAAATACAGCGCTCGGAACTCCCGAATAATCCGGCTTGGTCCGGTTGCCCTTGAGCATATTGGACGCAGCTACCTTGCCCTCGAAAACCGCGACAGGCGTAAGCGGGGCACCCTGCGTATCGGCGGCATCCCCGGCAGCGTAGATTTTCGGGTTGGACGTGCTTTGCAGGTAGGCGTTGACCGCAACGCCCTTGTCACCTGCCTCGACATTGGCTGCGGCCAGATCGAGCTGATCAATTGCCGCGACGCGGCCCGCGCCTTGGACGACGAGATCGGCGCGCAAATCTTTCGTTTCGCTACCCGTTTCTACCGTGACAAGAAAGTCCGTCCCGTCCTTCTTGATGGATTTGAGTGACGTGCGCCGTCGCAGTTGGACGCCGACTTCCTCGCCTCGCGCGACGAGTCTTTCAACAAGATCGGCATCGAAACCTTTAAGCGGTCTCTCGCCGCGATCGATCATGCACACCTCGCTGCCGGCGCGTGCTGCGATATGGCCAAACTCGAACGAGATGAAGCCGCCGCCGATGAACAGGATGCGTTCGGGCAGCGCATCGAGCCGCATGAACTCGGTGCTGTCGGTAAGGTGTTCGGAGCCGGGAACATCTATCGTCCGCGGCTTGGCACCCGTTGCGATCAGGAAATGGTTTGCCTGAAACTGCCCCTCGCCGTCGATTTCGACGGTATCTTCGCCGACGAAGCGCGCTTTCCCGTGAAGGGTAGTGACGCCGTTGCTCTCCAGACCGTTTTCGATCCGACCGGGCATTTTGTCGGTGAACGTCTGCGTGAAGGCGACCAGATCGGGCCAGTTGATGGCGATGTCGTTCGGTTCGATGCCCTTGCCGTGCATGAGCCGCGCTGCGTCGATGATTTCCGCCCCGCGGCGGAGCATTTTCTTCGGATCGCAGCCGCGCAGGGCGCAGGTGCCGCCATAAGGCAGTTCGTCGACCACCGCGACCGACCAACCGGCTGAGGCGCATTTGTTGGCGGCATTTACGGCCGCCATACCAACACCCAGCACTATAAGATCGAAGTTTCGCGTACTCATCTCACCGCCCTCCGCAACATGTGGCGCCCTTGCGATCGGCACGCGTTTCCTGGATCGGCGGGCAGGGGATGGTGCCGAATGAGCAGAAGACACAGCAATCGCCCGCATTGGGGCGGAGTTTCACACCGCAACCATTGCAATCGTAGAAAAACCAGCAGGCATCCGTCGGCATTCTTTCGAGCTTTTTGTACCCGCAAGTAGGGCATGTGATCTCGGACTTCAGTTCGATCATAGCGCGCTCTCTGAAAGGATCGCCGGATATCCGGCCTCGGTCGACGCCGCGGCGATCGCGCTTGTGGTTGTTCGCTCAGGATCGAACTGCGCAGTCGCCGTCCTGGTCTCGTAATCGATAGTCACCTCGTGCACGCCTGCCACGCCTTCCATCGCGCGCCGAACCGTTATCGGGCAGGTCGCGCAGGTCATATTCTCGACCGCAAAACTTGCCGATTGCAGATGCGCGGAATTTTGTTGAACCCGTTCGTCGGAGTTTGGCGGAAACAAGGTCGCTGCCCAGATACCCGCTCCGGCCAGTCCCAGTATCGCAACTGCGACGATCATCGTCTTCTTCATCTTTCGAACTCCTAGTAGAATTGCGGCGCCCACCACTCGACCGTGGACGAGGCAGCGACCAATACGGTCGCCAGCCACAGGGAGCTTTTGACGAGCAGGTTTGCTCCGGGCCGCGCGCAATATGTTCCGTCTTCGCAAGGTTCGGCTTGCCGAAAATAGACGTGCCGGAATCCAAGGGCCAAAAAGACAACCGCAATGGCGATAAATACCCATTTGTACGGTTCGAGCGCAGTGAGATTGCCGATCCACGCGCCGCTGATGCCAAGGCTCAGCAATAACAGCGGGGCAATACAGCAGGACGAGGCGAGTATCGCGCCGAGCGTCCCGCCGCTCGCCCATAAGCGCTGCGCGTTCTTGTGCATTTGATCGACCATGGAAACCAATGTACTCCCTGTAGTAACTACAGGTTCAAGCACTAATTGGCATATGGCTCATGACAGCATCGCAAGTGATCAAACGGGGAGAACTGGCCAGACGGTCGGGCTGCAACCTTGAGACAATCCGCTACTACGAGAACATCGGTCTGCTTCAGCCTCCCGAGCGTACGGCAAGCGGGCACAGGCTCTATCCACCCGGCGACCAGGCGCGGCTCGGCTTTATCTTGCGCGGCCGCGATCTGGGTTTTTCGATCGAGGAGCTCAAAAGCCTGCTCAGCCTCGTTGATTCGCACCCCTACAGCTGCGGCGAGGTTCGGGATCTGACCAATAACCATCTGGCCAGCGTGCGAGCTAAAATTGCTGATTTGACTAGGTTGGAGCGCACGCTAGCCGATGTATCAGCCCGCTGCGAAGGCGGTGATGTTCCGGAATGCCCCATCATAGATACGCTCTTTGGTCGTGGTCCTGGCGCCCGATAGTGAAGCTATGCCGTCGGAACGGGTGCGCGTCTTGAAGCTATTTCGATCGAAGCCGGATGCGACGAGGCGAGGGAACGAATATGCGCCCTGTCCGTCCCCTCACTACAGAGCCTCGTCATTTAACTTTTGATAGCTTTCCATGCCGACCACCATTCTGATTGTCGAAGACGAATTCCTCATAGCTGTCGAAATGGAGGCGGTGGTTCACGATCTCGGTCATGAATCCGCAGGCATAGCCGACGACATGCAATCGGCATTGGCAAAGGCTTCAGACGCGATCGATGTGGCGCTCGTCGATGTCAATCTGGCCGATGGAGCCACTGGTCCGAGGATCGGCGAGAAGCTTGCTGCGGATTTCGGGATCGAGGTTATTTTCGTAACCGCCAATCCCGCACAACTCGGCGAAGGGGTGAGCGGAACGCTGGGCGCGCTGGAAAAACCGGTCGATCTTAGCATTCTCAAGCAGGTTCTCGACTATGTCATTGCGGTCCGGAAGGGCGAAAAAATCGATCCGCCAGCCCGTCTTAGGCTCTTCTTTAACTAGGCTCCTGCAACCTGCTTTTTCGGACATCCATGACGAGTTCAACGCCATCGTCATGCCAGGTTCTCTCGTAATTGCCTCCTAGCTGTTGCTTCACGGCCAACTCGATGAGGCGACTTCCGAAACCCGTTTGAGGCTCACTCGCCTTGTCGATGTGAGCTCCGTGTTCCCTCCAGCGGAAGCGGACCATCTCGTCCTCGGTTGAAAGGTCCAGCGAAATCCTTCCCTCGGGATTGGACAGAGCTCCGTACTTCATCGCGTTGGTAGCCAGCTCGTGGAACACCAATGCAACCGGCGTGGCGGCGCGGCTTTCGACCGCGATATCGGGGCCGGAAATAGCAATCCTTCTTTCGGAAAAGGCAGGATAGGTCTCGAAGATCGTCGCAAGCAGCGTGGCGAGGGTCACTTCCTTGCCCTCGGGCTGGGACTTTTCGCTGTGGGGCCGGACGAATTCGTGCGCGCGCCCCAGCGCGGAAATCCGGCCCAGCAGGTCGCGCGACGCTTCACCGAACGCTTCATTTGCGCGCGCTGTCAGGCTGATCAAACCGGAAACAATCGCGAAGATGTTCTTGATGCGATGGCTGAGCTCTTGACTCAGGATTTCGTTTTGGAGGGCGGTGCGCTTCTGCTCGTCGATATCCGTACAAGTGCCGATCCAGCGCTGGATCTCACCCTCCTCGTTGAGGATCGGCAGCGCACGACCGATCATCCAGCGATAATCGCCGCTGTGATGCCTCAGGCGATATTCAACCTCGTACGGTTCGCCGGTAGCGAGGCTGTGGTTCCATTTCTTCCATGTGTCGGCCTGGTCATCCTCATGGAACATCCCGGCCCATCCTTCGCCGTCGGTTGATCCGACAGGGACACCCGTGAATTCATACCAGCGCGCATTGTAATAATCGTGGGAGCCGTCGGGAAGAGTCGACCATACCATCTGCGGCATGGTGTCGGCGAGCGCATGGAAAGCAGCTCCGGCGGATTGCAGCGCATGCTCTGTAGCGAGGGGCAAGACATCAGGCGCCGAAGAGGATTCGCGGCTGCCAAGCTGGAAGTTCGTGATGACTTTTGCATTCATAGCCAGCTTGTGACCTTCCCGGGATGAACAGAATCGGACCGATAAGATACCTGTCGTATCTTGATGATTTTCAAACGCTGACGCTCATCGCAAAGGTGGGATGGCCAGTAAACTCTCCCCTGTAGAGCGCCAGATGTGGCCCTCCCCAGTTCTTGGTATGTCGCTGCCTATCCGGATTTGATGAGATGCGAGCAGTCATCAAGTTCACAGGTAATCTTCATGCAGCAAAGCAGCGGTATAAATGGTGCAAACTTGGTCGATCCGGCACTTCGCGCCATGTTCGAGGCGCGCAAGCGCGTGTTCGTGGATCTTCTTGGGTGGGACGTTCCGGTGCTCGACGGGACCTTTGAAATCGACCAGTTCGATACGCCCTCGGCCGCCTATCTCGTCCTCACCGGCGAAAAGTGCGAGCATCGCGCATCGGCCCGGCTCCTGCGTTCTGATGGACCTCATATCTTACGCGATCTCTTTCCGCAGCTGTGCACCGGACCTGTTCCGCAGGATGAGGCATTTCGCGAGATTACCCGATTCTGTATCGATCCCACGTTGCCGCGCGCTGATCGCCGGAGTGTCCGCAACCAGCTCGTCTCCGCACTCGCCGATTTTGCAATATCGGAAGGGATCTCTGGTTATTCGGCGGTCGCCCCAGTGCCCTGGTTCCGTCAGATCGCCCAGTTCGGCTGGCGCTGCCAGCAGCTTGGACCGTGCGTTTCTATCGATGGGCAGCAGCTTGTCGCTCTTCGGATCGACATCGACCAAGATACACGCGCGCAACTCGCCAACGCAGGGATCTACTGCCGCAATCCTAAGCCGGAAGCCTATGGCGGCATGGAGCTGGCAGCATGACTGGGCCGAGGGAGGCGCATTGGCTCGATCAGCTGCAAGAGGATGGCTATTGCATCATTCCGCAGCTTGTCGCCGAGCAACAGATCGCCGCACTCGATGCCGACCTGGAAGGTGCATTTGCGCAGGCGCCCCTCGGCAAGGGAGACTTCTATGGCCATCGGACCAAACGGTTTGGAAGCCTGCTTCGCCGGTCGCAGGTCGCAGGCGATCTAGTCCTGCAGCCGCTAGTCCTATCGCTCGCCCGCGCAATTCTCGGCAGCGCCTGCGACCGGATACAGCTCAATGTCGCCCAGGCGATCGCGATCCATCCCGGCGAGATAGAACAGTTTCCGCATTGCGATCAGGATATGTGGGCAGGCCGCAAGGGCGATCACGAATATCTTCTCAACGTCATCTGGCCGCTGACCGAATTTACTCGCCTCAATGGCGCGACACGCATCTACCCCGGGACGCACAGGAAGCCTGTCGACAATCTCGAAAGTCTCGACGATCCCATAGTAGCTGTTTGCAAGCCCGGCGATGCGATCTGCTTTCTCGGCTCCACCGTCCATGGAGCGGGACCAAACCAGACCGAGGATGTCCGCCGCGGTGTCGTAATCGGCTACAGTCTCGGCTGGCTCAAACCCTACGAGAATCTCTGGCTGGCCCATCCACCAGCAGTAGCAAAAGAGTTCTCTCCCGAACTCGCCGAGCTCGCCGGATATGTGCAGCACCGTCCGAACCTGGGTAATTTCGAAGGGCAATGCCCGTCGGTTTTGCTGAGCGACAAGGTGCCCGAATTCCCTCAGGCAACCGATAGTCTGCGCCCCGACCAGAAAGAAGCGGTTCGTGAGTTCGCCAAGACGCGCCGCGGCGGACGATGAGTCCCGCTCACGTCCTCGAGCCTACGTACAGGCGGTTGAAAGATGCATTGCTGGAAGGGCGCTTCCGGGCCGGTACGAAGCTTGAGGCGATGCGACTCGCTGACGATTTCGGAGTGAGCATGACGCCGGTAAGAGACAGCCTGAACCAGCTTGTCGGTGAAGGGCTGGTCGACCTCACGCCCGGCGAAGGATTTCGCGTACCGCTGCTTACCGAACAGGCCTTGCGCGACATTCTGCAAGTCAACGCCCTGCTTTTGGAGCAGGCTCCCGACAACGATCACAAATCACTGACAATCAACGAAGGATCAAACGACACGCGAGGTGCTTATGCCGACCGATTGGCGCGCGCCTTCAGAGACATCGCGGCAAGCTCAGGCAATCGGTTTCGCGTACATTTGGTCGAACGCATTAGCGACAGACTCCATCCGCTACGTGAACTCGAGCCGGTGATTTGGCCTGGCGCGCCGCATGCCCTTGAGCAAATTGAGCGAAAAGCGCAGCAAGGGTTCGATGGCTCAAACCGAGCGGTACGCGCATATCATCAACACATTGAGGATCTGGTACCCGCTCTTGTCGGACGTTTGAACCAGCAGACGCCCTAGCCCTCGCCAATATTTTAGGTCGTCTCCCCACTCTCGGACAGAACCGTCGCGAGGTGGTCATTCCAGGCATCGAGCGCCTGGCGCTTTTCGTCCTTCCAGTCGTGGCGCTGGTAGATGCCGGCGACTCCGGCGCGAGATCCGCCCACATGGTTGAGAACGGCTTCGGTGACTTCAAACCGAACGCCAAGCCGCTGGAAGTTCGTTGCGAGGGTTCGTCGTAGATCATGAAGGCGCCAGGCTTCGAGCGGCTCTTCGCAACGTTCCTCGATCAGGCTGTCGAGCTTCACCTTCCCTTTGGCGTATCCCGTAAAGCCCGCCCCGCTAGCTGTCGCGAAAACACGGCCCTTACGCGGCCACCTCTCGCCGCGAGCCTCCCGGTCGAGCTCGGCGATTGCAAGATCGTTGAGGGGAATGGAGTTAGGTTCTCCGTTCTTGGTTCGAGATCCGGGCAGGGTCCATAATCTTTCGCTGCGACTGAGCTCCTGCCAGTGCATCCCGGAGACTTCTTCACGGCGCTGTCCGGTTACGATCAGAAGCCTGACAATTGGACCAAAGCAGCGATGACATTCCGGCGCCGCATTCCAGATATGGCGGAGTTCGCCATCCTTGAGCCAGCGCTCTCGTGGCTTGACCGGAGGCGGCGTTTCCATGCCCTCCATCGGATTGCGATCGATATCTCCGCGACTGACGGCCCAGCGAAACAGGCGGCGCATAACGGCAAAGACATTTCGCCGGTTTGCCACCTGCTTGGGCGGCATCTGATCGAGAACCGAAACGACGTCGATCTTCGTAATCGCTGGCAGCGCCTTCATTCCGAATGTGGGCTTGAGGTAGAGGCGAATGGATCGCTCCACGAGGCGACGCCATCCCTCGCGTTTGCAGGAGCGAGTGAAGAGGTCAGCGTAATTCGAGAAGGCGAGGTCGACAGCTTCCCGGCGGCGCTGCTTTTCCGCATCAACCGGATCAATGCCCTGCGCAACAATCACCAACAATCGCTCAGCTTCCAAGCGTGCAGTAGTCGGTGTCCAAGGCGATCCATGTGATCCGATCGTGAAACGACGGGTCTTCGCTTCTCGTCCGCCCATTCGGAACTGGATTATGTAACTGATTGATCCAGCAGTTGTAATCTTGACGCCAAAGCCCTTGAGATCGGTGTCCCAAAGATAGTTTTCCTTTGGTCCAACCGGGAGCGAATCGACCGCGCGCTTGCTGATTTTTCCTGTTGCCATGCGATACCTCGTGGCCTTTTCTGGCAATCACCGGGTAATCACGCAAGCGGAAAAAGGGGCGAATTGGAGGCAATTCTGGCGTAAGTGTTTTGCGCTAAGTCGTTGTTTTTACAACATCAGCGTAGTCTAGCGTCGCCTGAATCGAAAGTACCACACCTCGTGCTCGAAGACATTGCGCGCTTTCGCTTCGTAGCGGGTTTCGGGCCAGCCGCCGGGGCGGCGCTGCCAGCTCTTCGGCCCTTCGACCAGCCATTCGAACTCATCGGTGAAGCGGCGCATCACCATCAGCGCGTGGCGCAGGTAGATGGCGTGGTCGGTGCCGAAGCGGAATTCGCCGCCCGGCTTCAGCTTGTCGGCGATCATTCGCACCGGCCCGTCGTTCATCATCCGCCGCTTCGCATGGCGCGCCTTGGGCCACGGGTCGGGATGGAGCAGATAAACGAAGCTGAGCGATCCGTCCGGAATGCGATCGAGCACCTGCAGCGCGTCGCCCATATGCAGGCGCACATTGCGCAGCGGCCCGTTGCCCTCTGGCCCGTCGCGCACATGGGTCAGCGCCTGCGCCACCCCGTTGACGAAGGGCTCCGCGCCGATGAAGCCGTGATCGGGCAGCATGTCGGCGCGGTATGCCAGATGCTCGCCCCCGCCGATGCCGATCTCGAAATGCAGCGGCGCCGCTTGGCCGAACAGCCGCTCCGCCGTCACTTCGCCGTCCTCTGGCACCGCAACCTGCGGCAGCAATTTGTCGAGCAGGTCCTGCTGGCTCGCGCGCAGCGCCTTGCCTTTCGAGCGGCCGTACAGGCGGTTGAGCGTCGTGGGATCGCCGGGTTTGTTCGCGGTCATGGGCGTCGCCGCTAGAACGCGGGACCGCGTGTTGTCTAGGCTCGCCGAGCATTGACCGTTGCGGGCGGCCCATGCAGTGCTCGCACGTTCGCTCTCCAGCAGAAAGGCCCGCGCGCCCCATGGCAGTTTTATCCCTCCGCCCGTTTCTGTCCGCGCTCACGCTGGTATGCGTCGCCACGCCCGCGGCGGCGCAGTACGATCCGCAGGCCGCCTTCGCGCCGTTCGAGAAGGATTTGCCGGTCACGGTCTATCATGCGTCGGACGGGACGCCCGGCCCGCAATACTGGCAGAACCGCGCCGATTACACGATCAATGCCACGCTCCACCCCGATGCGACCGCGCCCACGCTGACGGGCGAGGAGGTGATAACCTACACCAACAACAGCCCGGGACCGCTCGATTCGCTGTGGCTGCAGCTCGACCAGAACATCTACAAGGACCGCAGCCGGGCCGTGTTCGCGGGCGGCGGGGCGTCGCGCGGTCAGACAGATGGCATGGTGCTCGACCGGGTCGAGGTGGAGCGGGACGGTCGCACGGTCGCGGCGAAATATCTGGTCGACGATACGCGGTTACAGATCATGCTGCCCGAAAGCCTCGCCGGCGATGGCGGCACGATCCGCGTCCGCATCGCGTGGCACTTCACCATTCCGGGCGAGTGGGGCGGCCGGATGGGCTGGGGCCAGGTGAAGGGCGGGACGATGTACGACCTTGCCCAATGGTATCCGCGCATGGCGGTCTACGACGATGTGCGCGGATGGGATACCGCGCCCTTCATCGGGCAGGAATTCTACCTCGAATACGGCGATTTCGACTATTCCGTCACCGTGCCCGCCAGCATGATCGTCGCCGGGACGGGCGAACTGGTGAATCCGGGCGAGGTGCTGACGAAGCGCCAGCAGGAGCGGCTGGCACAGGCGCGCACCAGCGACGCGACGGTGATGATCCGCACGCCCGCCGAAGTGGGCGATCCGGCGAGCCGGCCCCAGCGGGGCGGCGATCTGACCTGGCATTTCCGCATGGCGAACACGCGCGACGTCGCTTTCTCCGCCTCGCCCGACTACGCGTGGGACGCGGCGCGGATCAACCTGCCGGGCGGCAACTCGGCGCTCGCAATGTCGGTCTATCCGCCGCAGGCTGCCGGGGCCGACGGCTGGGCGCGCTCGACCGAATATCTGAAGGACACGATCGAGAACTTCTCGCGCCGGTGGTATCCCTATCCCTGGCCTACCGCAGTCAATGTCGGTGGCGCGCAGAGCGGGATGGAATATCCGGGGCTCGCCTTCGACGGGGCGGACACGCCCGACACCATGCTGTTCTGGCTGACCGCGCACGAGCTGGGCCATTCGTGGTTCCCGATGATCGTCGGCTCGGACGAGCGGCGCCACGCGTGGATGGACGAAGGGCTCAACACCTTCATCGACGTCTACGAGTCGGAGGATTTCAACGATGGCGAATTTGCGCCCAAGCGCGACGGCGAATACGCGCCCGGCGGAGGCAATCCGGTGGACGAGATCCTGCCACTGCTGCAGGATGCCGACGCGCCGCCGATCCTCGCGCGAACCGACACGATCGTCGAGAAATACCGCCACCCGCTGACCTACTTCAAGACCGCGCTGGGGCTGGTCCTGCTGCGCGAGGAGATTCTGGGGCCCGAACGGTTCGATCCGGCCTTCCGCCGCTATATCGATGCCTGGGCGTACAAGCATCCCAAGCCGGCGGACTTCTTCCGCGCGATGGAAAGCGGGGCGGGGGAGGACCTGTCCTATTTCTGGCGCGGCTGGTTTGCCCACAACTGGTCGCTCGATCTGGGTGTGGACGCGATCGAGGCGGGAACGGACGGGATGACGAAGATTACGGTCGGCAGCCACGATCGGCTGGTCATGCCCGCGACGCTGCGGGTCTCCTACGCCGACGGCAGTCAGGAGGACATTCGCCTGCCCGCCGATAGCTGGATCCGGAACAGCGCCACCGCAGTTACGATCCCGGCAGGCAAGACGGTCGTCAGCGCGACGATCGACCCCGACCACAAGCTGCCCGACGCGAACCGCGCCAACGACACGGCTGCCGTGGGCGGCTGACCTAGCGCGCAGCCGACATCGAATAGGGGCGCGCAGACTTCGCGTGGCCCCAGTCCCTGTTCGGCAGCGCCTGCATGGTGAAGCGCAGCGTGCCCCCGGCGCGGATCTCGTCGTCGCCGATCCAGCTGCGGGTCAGCGGCTCGCCGTTGAGCTCGACCGCGCCGACATAGGGGTGATCGTCCGACAGCCCTATGGTCTCCACCGTGAAGCGTTTGCCGTTCGGCAGGGTGATCGCGGCACGATCCACGAACGGGCGGCCGATCGCGTACTGGTTCGATCCCGGCGTAACGGGGTAGAAGCCGAGCGCGGTGAACATCAGCCACGACGACATCTGGCCGAGGTCGTCATTGCCCGACAGGCCGTCGGGGCTCGGCTTGTACTGGCTGTCGACGATCTGCTTCAGCCGTCCTTGCGTTTTCCAAGGCGCACCGGCGAAGTCGTAGAGATAGGCGACATGGTGGCTCGGCTCGTTGCCGTGGATGTACTGCCCGATCAGCCCGGCGATGTCCTCGGCATGGCTGTAGTCGATCCCTGAATTGTCGAAGTCGAACATCGCGTCGAGCTTTGCGATCGCCGCTGCGTCGCCGCCGAGCAGGTCGAACAGCCCGGCCTGGTCCTGCGGCACGAACCACGAATACTGCCACGCATTGCCCTCGGTATAATCCGAGCCGTAATTGATCGCGGTCGGATCGAAGGGGGTGCGGAAGCTGCCGTCCGCCTTGCGCGCGCGCAGCCAGCCGCTTTTCGCGTCGAAGCTGTTGCGCCAGTATCCGGCGCGCCGCTCGAACCGCTGCGCCACGTCGTCGCTGCCCATCGCCCGCGCCATGCGCGCGATGGTCCAGTCGTCATAGGCGTATTCGACCGTCTTGGATGCCGCTTCGGGCTCGCGGTCGATCGGCACGTAGCCAAGCTTCATGTAATCGCCCAAGCCACCATAGGGCGCGTAGGTCGCGCTCGCGACCATCGCATCGAGCGCCGCGTTCGCGTCGTAATCGCGCATGCCCTTCATATAGGCGTCGGCGATCACCGGCACGGCGTGATAGCCGATCATGGTCCACGTCTCGCGCCCCGCGAACTGCCACACGGGCAGGATGCCCCAGGGGCTCGCCTGCTGGCTCGCGATCAGCGAGCGGACGGTGTCGGTGGTGGTCTGTTCGGGCTGAACCAGCGTCAGCAGCGGATGCTCCGCGCGGAACGTATCCCACAGCGAGAAGGTGGAGCGCTGGGTATAGCCTTCGGCCCGATGCACCTGGTCGTCGGGCCCACGCCAGCGCCCGTCGGCATCGCTCCACACGCTGGGCGCGAGCAGCGCGTGGTAGAGCGCGGTGTAGAGATTGGTCCGCATCGGGCCGGGCGCTGCGATATCCACACGCCCCAGCGCCTCGCGCCACTTCGCCTCGGTCGCTGCGCGCGTGGTGTCGAAGCCCGCGCCTTCGGCCGCGAGGTTTGCCACCGCGCCGTTCTCGTCGACGCCCGACAAAGCGACCTGCACCTCCAGCGGGGCGTCGAGCTGGCCGAAATCGAGCCGCGCCTCCAGCGCCTTGCCCAGTTTCTCCGCCAGAGCCTCGCTGCCGCGGCCGGGACCTTGGAAGCCCTTGTATGGCACGTCCTCGTCGCGATCGAGGAAGGCGTGACCGGTCAGCGGGGCGGAGAAGCGCATGGCGAAATACAGCTTGCGCCCCGGTGCCCACCCGCGTGTTTCGCGAAAGCCGGTCAGTACCCCGTCGGGCCGCAGGTGCAGCCCCGACCACAGCACCTTGCCCGGATAGTCGTAGAGCGAGCTGCGCAGATCGAGCAGCAGGTGCGCCTCCTCGCCCGCCGGGAAGGTATAGCGGTGTACGCCGGTCCGTGTGCCCGCGGTCAGCTCCGCCCTTATGCCGCTATCGGCCAGTGTGACCGCGTAATAGCCGGGACTGGCGATCTCCGTGTCGTGGCTGAAACGCTGGCGGTAGCCCGCATCCGGATCGTCCGCGCTGCCGGGATCGAGCAGCACCGCGCCCACCTGTGGCATCATCAGCACATCGCCCAGATCGGAATGCCCCGCGCCCGAGAAATGGGTGTGGCTGAATCCCTGGATGGTCGGATCGTGGTAGGAATAGCCCGCCGCGTGGGCGTAGCAGTCGCGGACGGTGCAGGTCGCATCGGTATCGGGCGACAGCTGCACCATGCCGAAGGGGGCGGTGGCTCCGGGGAAGGTGTGTCCTTCGGGGCCGGTGCCGATCATCGGATCGACGAATTCCAACGGATCGGGCGCGGTGTCGGCCTGCGCGATCATTGGCTGCACGCATAGCGCCGCTGTCGCGGCGGCGAGAAGAGAGCGCTTCATGAATTGTGGTAAAGCAGAAACGGGCCGCCCGTGTCCATCGCGCCCCGCAAAGATCGCGCCCGTCTATCGACCTGTCGCCCCAGCCACGCCCGCGCTCCGGCGTTTGGGCTATCCATCTCCGTGGCGCGTCGGCGGCGGGAACATCCCTTCGCCGCCCCGCGGCGGCCAGCGTGGCAACGCTCCTCCTTCGTGTCTCGCCCCGAAAAAAGAAACCGCCCGGAACGCCATGGCCCCGGGCGGTTGTCATGTACCTAACGAGGCAGCGCGCTGTTCTAGCGGCGCCCGCCGTCCTCCGGCTTAACGGTGATGCGGACCGTCTCGCCCGAATCGCCGGGGAAGTCGGTGAACATCGCCTCGACCAGATTGGGCACCAGATATTGCAGGCGCTTGCTGGTCGAAACCGCTTCGGCGCGGCCTTCGAACAGTCGCTGCCCCGTCGCGCGATTGTCGATCTTCAGCTCGATGTCGCTGTTATAGACCGTGTAGCTGCGGATGTCGGGGCCGGGGGCGAGCCACGGATCGTAGAAACCGTAGCCCCAGCCTCCGTAGAAACGCCTGCGGTAATACGGAGAATAGCCGTACCACGGATCGTAGAACGGATCGTTCAGACCGGTGGAGCGGACCCGCTCGCGCCCATTATCGACGCCATAGTCGAACTGGACGATCAGGTTGGCCGTCTCGGGCGATGCGGCGCGCGTGTAGCCGAGCCGCTGCATCTCGTCCGCGACGTAGTTCGCATATTGCGAGAATTCGAGGCCGCCCTGCAGAGCGGGGTCTTCCGCCACGACGGCGAAGGTCTGGCCCTGCGGCGCCGGCAATTGCGTGCGGAACCGCGAGACGTCGGCGGAGAAGGGCGATGCGCACGCGGCCAGGCTGGCCAGCAGCAACGGCACCGATGCCGCCTTGAACAGGCGTCCTTTCGCCGGATGGAGAAGCGAGAATTTCGTCATTGTTTGCAACCCTTTCGTTGGTTCGGGATGCGAAGCGACTGCGGTTGACCCGCCACGGCGCAGACAAGCATGCCCTACGATGAGTCGTTGCCTATCATAGTCGGGCTGAACCCGGATTGAATAGTCCTATCGATATCAGATGCTTGGCGGAGCGCGCGGTTCCCGCCGCCACGCTCTAGCCGCGCACCAACCCCAGAGCGGTATAGGCCGCATCGAGGGTCGGTACCGCCCGCTCGCGCGCTTTCGCCGCGCCGCGCGCGAGGATCGCGTCGAGCGCCTCGCGATCCTGCATCAGCTCGCCGAAACGGCTGGAGATCGGGCGCAGCGTTTCGACCAGCAATTCGCCCAGCGCCGGCTTGAACGCGCCGAAGCCCTGCCCGCGATGGGTCGCGAGCACCGCATCGACCGGCTCGTCCGCCAGCGCGGCGTAGATGGTGACGAGGTTCAGCGCCTCCGCACGACCGTCCAGCCCCTCGCGCTCCGACGGCAGCGGCTCGGGATCGGTCTTCGCCTTCTTGACCTTCTTCATCACCTCGTCGGGATCGTCGGTCAGGTTGATCCGGCTCATGTCGCTGGGATCGGACTTGCTCATCTTCGCGGTCCCGTCGCGCAGCGACATGATCCGCGCGGCGACCGGCGGAATATAGGGCTCGGGTAGGGTGAACACCGGTGCTTCCTCCCCGTTTTCATCCTTCGGGGCGAAATCGTTGTTGAACTTCTGCGCGATGTCGCGCGCCAGCTCCAGATGCTGCTTCTGGTCCTCCCCCACAGGCACGTGCGTCGTCTGGTAGAGCAGGACGTCGGCCGCCTGCAGCACCGGATAGGCGAACAGCGCCACGCTGGCCCCTTCGCGGTTCTTGCCCGCCTTGTCCTTCCATTGGGTCATCCGGTTGAGCCAGCCCATCCGCGCGGTACCGTTGAGCAGCCATTGCAGCTCCGCATGCTGGGGCACCTGCGCCTGGTTGAACAGGACCGAGCGCGCCGGATCGATGCCGCAGGCGACCAGCGCCGCGGCCATTTCCAGCGTACCGCGCCGCAGTGTCTCCGGATCGTGCGGCATCGAGATCGCATGCAGATCGGCCAGGAAGAACAGCGCTTCGCTCCCTTCCGCAAGCGCGTCCTGCATCCGGACCCAGTTGCGGATCGCGCCGAGATAGTTGCCGAGGTGGAGATTGCCGGTCGGCTGGATGCCGGAAACGATACGCATGATCTATTCGGTGTCCTCTTGCGGGGGCGGGGGCGTTCGGCGGACCAGCGCCTTCACGTCACTTAGCCGGAAGGCGCCGGTCGCGAAACTGGCGGCGAGGTATACGATCCCCCCGCCCGCGACCAGCACGGCGAGCGCCGCCGCCCGCCACCCCATGGTCCCCGCCATGAACGGTGCCACCAATGGGCGAACCGCGAACAGCGCCGCCCCCATCACGACCGCTGCCAGCGCCAGCCGGGGCAGGCGGTGGAGCAATTGCCGGTCTGCGGCGAACTGGCCGCGACGGCGCAGGGTGAGGTACAGCAACGCGGTATTGACGCTGGCCGAGAAGGCGGTGGCGAGCGGCGGGCCGAGCACGCCGATGGTCGGGATCAGCGCCACGTTTCCGACGATGTTGAGCGCGATGGCGATCATCGCGAACCGCACCGGCGTCTTCGTGTCGGAACGTGCGTAGTAACCGGGCGTCAGGACCTTGATCAGGACATAGGCCGGCAGGCCGAGCGAGAAGGCCGCGAGCACGCCCGCCGTCGCGGCGGTATCGCTCGCGCTGAAGGCCCCGTACTGGAACAGCCCCCGAATGATCGGCTCCGCGATGGTCAGGAAAGCGACCGTCGCGGGCAGGGTCAGGAACAGGGCGAGCTCGATCCCACGGTTCTGGGTATGCATCGCCGTCTCGTCCTGCCCGTTGCTGAGCATGCGCGACAGCGTCGGCAGCAGGATGGTGCCCAGCCCGATGCCGATCAGGCCCAGCGGCAACTGGTTCAACCGGTCGGCGTAGTAGATGTAGCTGATCGCGCCGGGATCGAGCAGGCTGCCGGCCAGCGCGGTGGAGACCAGCAGGTTGATCTGCATGGCGCCCGATCCGGCGGCGGCGGGCAGGATCAGCTTGAACAGCCGTCGCATTTCGGGATCGATGCGGGGGCGGCGCAGCTTCAGGCGCAAGCCGATGCGGCGGCAGCCCCAGATCAGGAACAGCAGTTGGAGGGCACCGCCCGCCGTTACGGACAGGGCCTGCACCCAGGCGGTCTCGTAGGGGTTCTCGCCATGGAACAGCCCCAGCCCGGTGATCATCGCCACGTTGAGCAGGATCGGTGCGGCGGCGTTGACCCAGTAATGTTCCAGCGAGTTGAGAATTCCGCCCAGTAGCGAGACCAGCGAGATCATCAGCAGATAGGGTAGGGTGATCCGCGACAGCGTTACCGCATAGGCGAATTGCGCGGGCGTCGGATCGTTGAACCCGCCCGATAGCGCGTAGGTCACCGGCCAAGCGGCGATCATCATCGCCGCGGTGAAAACGATCAGGACCGGCAGCAGGATCGCCAGCGTCCGCTCCGCGAAATCCACCCCGGCGTGCCGTCCGCCGCCCTCCGCCACGCGGCGGTTGAACATCGGGATGAAGGCGGCGGAGAAGGCCCCTTCCGCAAACAGGGCGCGGAACATGTTGGGCAGACGGAAGGCGACGAGAAAGGCGTCCGACGCGAAGCCCGCGCCGACATAGCGCGCCTGCAGCGCGTCGCGCCCGAGCGCGAGCACCCGGCTGACGAGCGTCAGCCCGCCGACCGAGCCGAGCGACTTGACCAGATTCACCGGGACTCTCCGCCCACGATCCGCCGGTCAGCCGGGAGCATGCATGGCTCTCCCTCGCGCGGCCCGGCGGTGGCGGTCGTCAGTTCGCGTCCGCGCTGCCGGGCACGGACCCCATGCCTTCTTCCTGGCCCTTCTCGGCCAGGCGCTGCATGTAGAGGCCGTTGAAATCGATCGGATCGATCATCAGCGGCTGGAAGCCCAGGTCGCGCGTCGCGTCGGCGATGATGCGGCGGGCGAAGGGGAAGATCAGGCGCGGAGCCTCGGCATAAAGGAACATGTGTCCCTGATCGTCGGGCACGTTGCGCATGCCGACCAGCGCCGCGTAATGCAGCTCGATCAGGTAGATCTTGCCGCTCTCGCAGCTGGCATCGACCGTGATCTTCAGCTCGACCTCGTTGATCTCGTCGTTCACCGGGTTGGAGGCGATGTTGAACTGCAGGTCGATCTGCGGCTGGTCCTGCCACTGATAGCAGGCCGGCGCGTTCGGATTCTCGACCGACAGGTCCTTGATATACTGCGTCACGATGCCCGCGGCAGGGCCGTTGTCGGCGCCGTTGCCGTTGCTGCCAGCCGGGCCGTCCATGCCCAGATCGGTGAGAATGTCGCCTTCGTCGGCCATGTGCTGCTCTTCTTTCCTGTCGTGATGCGAAGTGGGGAGGGGCGACTGCGGATCGCCCGCCCCCTGCTATGGTTTCGGTATGGTCCGCGCGCCTAGCACCAAGGCCCGCTCCTCGCAATGCGGTGCGACGTGCCGCCCTTGCGCCCCGCGACCGCCCGCATTCGCGGTTCAGCCGTTGTCTATTTGATATTGTCCACCATTTGGGAGTAGAACCGTAATGAATCCCCGGGGCGCCCAGTCGCCCCGCCCGCGAAGCCACAGGTGACTGCCAAGCCGTGATTTACGAAATCGTCATCCTCGCCATGATCGCCGCCTTTCTCGGCCTCAGGCTCTATTCCGTCCTCGGTCGCCGGGCCGAGCACGAGGAAGAGCCGGTGCCGCACCGGTTCGAGTCGCCGCGTGCCCCCGATCCGCAGCATGAGAAGCAGCAGGTCCAGGCCGCGGCGGACGATCAGGTTCCGGCCAACGCGCTGCCGTTCGTGCAGGACGGCATTCGCGATATTGCCGCGGCGGACCGTTCCTTCGACATCACGCGCTTCGTCGACGGTGCTAAGGCGGCCTACGGCATGGTGCTGGAGGCGTTCTGGAAGGGCGACCGCGAGACGCTGCGCGAACTATGCGACGACGATGTCTATGCCAGCTTCGAAGGTGCGATCACCGCGCGTGAAGAAGCGGGCGAGGTCATGGAAAACCGCCTGATCCGGATCGAGGAGGCGACGATCCGCGACGCCGTGCTCGACGGGCGCACCGCGCGCATCACCGTGCGTTTCGTATCGGACATCGCCGCGGTTACGCGCGACAGCGAGGGCAATCTCGTGGCCGGCTCGCTCGACGATGCGATCGAAAGTCGCGACATCTGGACCTTCGCGCGCGATGTGAACGCCGCCGGGCCGCACTGGATACTCGACGAAACCGACGAAGGCTGAGGGGCCTTTCGCGTCTGCCGCTCCGGGCGGCGGCGCGACAACCGAAGGGGAGGGCAGGCCGATGGCCCGCATGTCACGCCTGCTGCTGGCGCTTGCTGCGCCGCTCGTCCTTGGCGCCTGTGCCGGGGTCATACCCAAGCCGCCCAATGCGGTCATCCCGCTGCCCGAGGGGCCCCGGCCCGACAATGCAGCGGCGGCGGATCTCGCGCGCGGCCCCGCGCTCGAATCGCTGGCCCTGACGCCGCGCGACGCAAGCGACGCGCTCTCGGCCTTCCGCGGATCGTGCCGCTGGCTTACGACCAAGGACGACCGTAGCGGCCTGACGCGGCCCACCGATTGGCAGCCGGCCTGCACCGCCGCCGCCAACTGGTCGGACGGCGACGCGCTCCGTTTCTTCGCCACGCAGTTCGAGACGGTCCGGATCGGCGACGGGAAGGCGTTCGCCACCGGCTATTTCGAACCCGAAATCCTCGGCAGCCGCACGCGCATCCCCGGCTACGACACACCGGTCTATGCCGTGCCCGCCGATCTGGTGCGCGCATGGCCCGCCGACACGCTGGCGAGCGAGCGCACCGGTAATCCACCGCTCGGCCGCTATGACGAGACGGGGGCGTTCGTGCCCTATTTCGACCGCGCCGCGATCGACGCGGGCGCGCTGGCGGGGCGCGGGCTGGAGATCGCCTGGGTCGCCGACCCGATCGAGTTCTTCTTCCTCCAGATCCAGGGATCGGGCCTGCTGCGCCTGCCGGACGGGTCGCGGATGCGGATCGGCTACGCCGGGCAGAACGGCCGCGGCTACACCGCCATCGGTGCCTTGATGCGAGAGCGTGGCCTCTTCGGCGACGGGCCGGGGCAATACGCCTCCTCCATGCAGGGGATCGTCGCTTACCTGCGCGACCACCCGGTGGAGGGGCAGGCGCTGATGCACGAGAACCCGAGCTACATCTTCTTCCGCGAACTGACCACGGACGGACCGCTCGGTTCGCTCGGCGTGCCGGTGCGCGGGGAAAGCAGTGCCGCGGTCGACCCGCGTTACGTCCCCTATGGTGCGCCGGTGGTGTTGCAGACGGACCGGGCGGAAGCGAATGGGCTGTGGATCGCGCAGGATACCGGCGGGGCGATCAAGGGCTCGAACCGCTTCGATACCTTCTGGGGCAATGGCGCGCGCGCGCGAGAGATCGCGGGCGGGATGAGCGCGCGCGGGCAGGCGCTTGTGCTGCTGCCGGTGGGGACATATGCGCGCCTGACCGGGCGATGAGCCACCCGCGCGGCCTGTCGGCGGGCGAGGCTGCGGCGTGGGAAGCGCTGGCGAAGTCGGTGACGCCGCTCGTTCGGCGCGCCCCCGCCAGCGCCGCCCGCGCCCAGGCCGCTTCACCCCCGGCTGTGCCAGCGCCGCCCGCGCCTTTACCGCCTACGCCTGCACCGAAGGCCGCGCCGTTCCAGCGCGCGAAGCCGGTGCGACCGGCCCCTCCGCCCCCGCCCCCACAGGTCCGGCCACTAGCGCGCAGCCAGCTCGATTCGCATTGGGAGCGGCGGCTCAAGGGCGGCGACATCCGGCCCGACGTATCGCTGGACCTGCACGGACACGGGCTCGACGCGGCCTATCGCCGCCTGATGGACGGCATGACGCAGGCACGCGCGATGGAGGCCCGCGTGGTGCTGGTCGTCACCGGCAAGGCCCGCCCGGTCGATCCCGCCGACCGGGGGGAGCGGCGCGGGGCGATCCGTGCGAAGATCCTCGACTGGCTTGCCGCCAGCGAACACGGCAGCGCCATAGCGGCGGTCAGGAAGGCGCACCGGCGCCACGGGGGCGACGGTGCGCTCTACCTGGTGCTGCGCCGCGGGGGCTGAATGCACAAGGGGCCCCGGCATCGCTGCCGGAGCCCCTCGCTGCCCGAACGGGCCACCGCAATCAGCGGTGATATTTTGCGCAGGTCAGATCGAACCGGTCCGCGTCCATGACCTTGGTCCAGGCGGCCACGAAATCGTCCACGAACTTCTGTTCGTTGCCGTTCTCGCCATAGACCTCCGAAACGGAGCGCAGCTGCGAATTGGAACCGAACACTAGGTCGGTGCGGGTCGCGGTCCAGCGATGCGCCTTGTCCTTGCGGTTGCGGCCCACGAACTCCTCGTCACCGCTCTCGTCGACCACTTCCCAGAAGGTGTTCATGTCGAGCAGGTTGGTGAAGAAGTCGTTGGTCAGCTGGCCCTTGCGATCGGTGAAGACACCGTGATCGGAATTGCCGGTATTCGCACCCAGCACGCGCAGCCCGCCGACCAGCACGGTCATTTCCGGGATCGACAGGCCCAGCAGGCTGGCCCGGTCGATCAGGATGTCCTCGGTCTTCACGCTCGCCTTCGTCTTCAGATAGTTGCGGAAGCCATCGGCGAAGGGTTCCAGCGGCTCCCAGCTTTCCGCGTCGAAATCCTCCTGCTTCGCGTCGCCCCGCCCGGTGGTGACCGGGACCGAGACGTCGAAACCGGCATCCTTCGCCGCCTTCTCGACAGCCGCCGCGCCGCCCAGAACGATGGCGTCGGCCAGCGACAGGTCGCCGCGCAGCTCGTCGAGCTTGCCCAGCACCTTGCCCAGCTCTTCGGGGTCGTTGACGGCCCAGTTCTTCAATTCGTCGAAGCGGATATGCGCCCCGTTCGCGCCGCCGCGATGGTCCGACTTGCGATAGGTGCTGGCCGAAGCCCACGCGGCCTTCACCAGTTCTGACACCGTCAGCCCGCTATCGAGCACCTTCTGCTTGAAGTCGGCGACCGTGCTGTCCGACGCTTCCTTCCCGGCGGGGATCGGGTCCTGCCAGATCAGGTCCTCGCTCGGTACGTCGGGGCCGAGATAGCGGACCTTCGGCCCCATATCGCGGTGGGTCAGCTTGAACCAGGCGCGGGCGAAGGCATCGTCGAGCGCCGCCTGATCGTTCATGAAGCGCTCCGAAATCTTGCGATAATCGGGGTCGCGCTTCAGCGCCATGTCGGCGGTGGTCATCATGGTCGGGACCTTCTTCGACGGGTCCCGCGCATCGGGGGCCATATCGGCCTCTTCCTGGTCGATCGGCTGCCATTGCTTGGCACCCGCCGGGCTTTCCACCAGCTCGTATTCGTATTTGAACAGCAGGCGGAAATAGTCGTTGCCCCACTGCGTCGGGTTGGGCGTCCACGCACCCTCGATCCCGCTCGTGGTGATGTGGCCCTGCTCGATCTGCTCGGCATCGGTCGCCCAGCCGAAGCCCATCAGGTGCATCTCACCCGCTTCGGGCGCGCCGCTGAGCTGATCCGGCGGAACCGCGCCATGGCACTTGCCGAAGGCGTGGCCCCCGGCAGTCAGCGCGACCGTTTCCTCGTCGTTCATGGCCATACGGGCGAAGGTTTCCTTCATGTCGCGCGCCATGCCCTCCGCATCGTGCGGATTGCCGCCCGGCCCCTCCGGATTGACGTAGATCAGCCCCATCTGGATCGCCGCCAGCGGGTTCTCCAGCGCCTTGCCCTCGTCCGGAATGATGCGCGTCTCGACGCCTTCGTTGACCCACTCCTCTTCCGAACCCCAGTAAATGTCCTGCTCGGGTTCGTAGACGTCCTTGCGCCCGCCGCCGAAGCCGAAGACGGGGCCGCCCATCGATTCGATCGCCATGTTGCCGGTCAGCACGAACAGGTCGGCCCAGCTGATATGCTTCCCGTATTTCTGTTTGATCGGCCAGAGCAGGCGGCGCGCCTTGTCCAGATTGCCGTTGTCGGGCCAGGAATTGAGTGGGGCGAAGCGCTGCTGGCCGCTCGACGCGCCGCCGCGCCCGTCGCCGGTGCGATAGGTTCCCGCGGCGTGCCACGCCATGCGGATGAAGAACGGGCCGTAATGCCCGTAATCGGCCGGCCACCAGGGCTGGCTGTCGGTCATCAGCGCCTTCAGGTCTTCCTTCAGCGCGGTGTAGTCGAGCGCGTTGAACGCCTCGGCGTAGTCGTAATCCTCGCCCATGGGATCGGGCGACTGCCCGCCCTGGGTCAGGATATGTAGGTCGAGCGAATCGGGCCACCAGTCGCGATTGGTCCGGCCGAGCAGGGCGCGAACCCCGCCGTCTCCGGTAACCGGGCATCCACCGCCGATCGATCCTGTCTTGGCATCCATGTCCTGCTCTCCTCTTTCGTATCCGGGCCCATGCCCGAGTCGTGATGGGAGAGAGGATGACCCCCGAAGCCTGATCAGTCCAATCGATTAGTTGGCATGTATTGATCGAACGGGGCGTTCTCGCGACGGATCGAGCGTAAGCTGCGCCGGACACGAAAAGGCCCGCCGCGCCACGCAGGCGGGGCGGGCCTTGGCTGGCTTCGCGAACCGCCCTATTCGGCGGCTTCGGCGAACTCCTGCGGCGCGACGTTGCGGATGAGGTAGTCGAAGGCCGACAGCGCCGCCTTGGAGCCTTCGCCCATCGCGATCACGATTTGCTTGTAGGGCACGGTGGTGCAGTCGCCCGCCGCGAACACGCCGTCGAGGCTGGTCGCGGCCTTCTCGTCGATCACGATCTCGCCGTGGCGCGACAGCTCGATCCCGCTGTCCTTCAACCAGTCGGTGTTGGGGATCAGGCCGATCTGCACGAACACACCCTCCAGCTCGACCGTCTTGTCGACCCCGGCGTTGCGGTCCTTGTAATTGAGGCCCGTCACGCGCCTGCCGTCGCCCAGGATCTCGGTCGTCTGCGCGGAGACGATGACGTCGACATTGGGCATGGAACGCAGCTTGTCCTGCAACACCTGGTCGGCGCGCAACTGGCCGTCGAACTCGATCAGCGTGACATGGCCGACGATTCCAGCGAGGTCGATCGCCGCCTCGACGCCGGAATTGCCGCCGCCGATCACCGCGACATGCTTGCCCTTGTAGAGCGGGCCGTCGCAGTGCGGGCAGTAGGCAACGCCCTTGTTGCGATATTCCTGCTCGCCCGGCACGCCCAGATTGCGCCAGCGTGCGCCGGTCGTCAGCACCACCGCGCGGCCATAGAGCGAGGCACCGTTCTCCAGCACCACCTCGTGATAGCCGCCCTTCTCCTCCGCCGGGATCAGGCGCGCGGCGGTCTGCAGGTTCATCACGTCGATGTCGTATTCGCCGACATGGCTTTCGAGCTGCGCGGCAAGTTTCGGCCCCTCGGTATAGGGGACGGAGATGAAGTTCTCGATCCCCATCGTGTCGAGCACCTGCCCGCCGAACCGCTCCGCCGCGATGCCGGTGGAGAAGCCCTTGCGCGCGGTGTAGATGCTCGCCGCCGCGCCGGCCGGGCCGCCGCCCACCACCAGCACCTCGAACGGGTCCTTGTCCGCCATCTTCGCCGCCGAGCGCGCCCCGGCATTGCTGTCGAGCTTGGCGAGGATTTCCTCCACGCCCATTTTCCCGCTGGCGAACATCTCGCCATTGAGGAAAGTCGCGGGCACCGCCATCACGTCGCGGCTCTCGACCTCGTCCTGGAACGTACCGCCCTCGATCAGAGTGGCGGTGATGCGGCTGTTATACAGCGCCATCAGGGTCAGCGCCTGCACCACGTCGGGGCAATTGTGGCACGACAGCGAGAAATACATCTCGAAGGCGTAGTCGCCCTCCAGCTCCGCGATCTGGTCGAGCACGTCCTGTTCGACCTTGGGCGGATGGCCGCCTGCCCACAGCAGCGCGAGCACGAGCGAGGTGAATTCGTGCCCCATCGGCAGCCCGCCGAAGCGGACCCATTTCTCCGCATCCGAGGCGCGGCGGATGATGAAGCTGGGCTTGCGTTCGTCGGTGCCGTCGAAGCTGGCGCTGACATCGTCGTGCAGAGCCGCGATCTCCTCCAGCAGCTCGCGCGTCTGCTCCGATTTCGGATCGTCGCCGAGACTGGCGACAAGCTCCACCGGCTCGCGCAGATTGCCGAGATACTGCTTCAGTTGCTGGGTCATCGATGCGTCGAGCATGGGGCGTCTCCAAATAGGGGCGGGATACAGAACGGCCCGGATTTCCCGGGGAGGGGGTGGGAAACCCGGGCCGTGAGAGAAGCGGCCCGCCGGTCGCGACGGGCCGATAGTGTCAGGTGCTTAGATCTTGCCGACGAGGTCGAGCGAGGGGGACAGCGTCTCGCTGCCTTCTTCCCATGCCGCCGGGCAGACCTGGCCGGGGTTCTCGCGGACATACTGCGCGGCCTTGATCTTGCGAGCCAGCTCGTTCGCGTTGCGACCCACGCCTTCGCACGTCTGTTCCATGATCTGGATCACGCCATCGGGATCGACGACGAAGGTCGCACGATCGGCCAGGCCCATGTCTTCACGCAGCACGTCGAAGTTCTTGGACAGCGTGTGCAGCTGGTCGCCCAGGAACGGGAACTTCAGCTTACCGATGCGCTCGCTGGTGTCGTGCCAGGCCTTGTGGCTGAAATGCGTGTCGGTCGAAACGCCGTACACTTCGACACCCATCTTCTGGAGCATGTCGTACTTCTCGCCCATGTCCTCCAGCTCCGTCGGGCAGACGAAGGTGAAATCGGCCGGATAGAAGAAGAATACCGCCCACTTACCCTTCACGTCCTCGTCGGTGACTTCGAAGAAGTCCTCGCCCGCCTTGAACGCAGTGGCCTTGAACGGTTTGATCTGGCTTCCGATGATACCCATGGGTGCAATATCCTTTTGCTCGTGTGAAACTGTCGTGAGCACCAGATAAGCACTGTTGCGCCGCACAAAAGCGGCTTTGTGCGATTGCGAACATCGGAAATATCAATGATCGCGGTCGGAACCTGCGCGTTGTCCGATCGAAGGGCGCGGCAGTGGCGGCCTTCAGGCCAGGCAGATTACCCGCATTGCGCCCGGTGGAGCAGTTTCTGATCCGCCAGCACGCACGCCATCATCGCCTCCACCACCGGGACGCCGCGAATGCCCACGCACGGGTCGTGCCGCCCTTTCGTGGCGATCTCGGTAGCTTCGCCATCGCTGTCGATTGTTTCGACCGGGGTCAGGATGGAACTGGTCGGCTTGAACGCGACGCGGCAGGTGACCGGCTGGCCGGTGCTGATGCCGCCCGCGACTCCGCCTGCATGATTGGCGAGGAAGCGGGGGCCGCCGTCGTTCTCGCCCGGCCGCATCGGGTCCGCGTTCTCTTCCCCGCGCAGGCGCGCAGCGGCGAACCCCTCGCCGATCTCCACGCCCTTGACCGCGTTGATGCTCATCATCGCACCCGCGAGTTCGGCATCCAGCTTGGCATAAAGCGGCGCGCCCCAGCCCGCGGGCACGCCCGTCGCCACGCATTCGACCACCGCGCCGAGCGAGGAGCCGGCCTTGCGCGCCTCGTCGACCAGCGCCTCCCAGCGCTTCGCAGCGTCGGCGTCGGGACACCAGAAGGGGTTTTGCGCGATCTGGTCGGCATCGAAATTGACCGGGTCGATCCGGTCGCCGCCGATCTCTGCGACGTAGGCGAGGATGCTTACCTGCGGCACGACCAGCCGCGCGACCGCACCGGCCGCGACGCGCATCGCCGTTTCGCGCGCGCTAGACCGGCCGCCGCCGCGATAGTCGCGCAGGCCGTATTTTGCGTCGTAGGCGTAATCGGCATGGCCGGGGCGATAGGCCTTCGCCACTTCCGAATAGTCTTTCGAGCGCTGATCGACGTTCTCGATCATCAGGCTGATCGGCGTGCCGGTGGTTTGCCCCTCGAACACGCCCGACAGGATGCGGACCTGATCCGGCTCCTGCCGCTGGGTGGTGAAGCGGCTCTGCCCCGGACGGCGCGCGTCGAGGAAGGGCTGGATGTCGGCTTCCGTCAACGCAATCCCCGGCGGGCAGCCGTCGACCACCGCGCCGATCGCGGGGCCGTGGCTTTCCCCCCAGGTGGAGAAGCGGAGGAGGTGGCCGAAGCTGTTCCAGCTCATGGCGCTGCGTTCTATCGCGGCAAACGCGGCTGTCGAGCATGCAATGCGATAGCTCTTCGTGGCGCGGGCGCATCTTTCCTACTTCGCGGTCGCTCGGATAAAACCGGTCCATGCGCGCTCGCTCCATCAACATGCTGATTACGCACGATTTGCTGCGATCGGAGCGGAAGATTTTTCGCCCCCTGGACACTGTTCCAAGTGTTCCATCCTGTAGGGTTTCGCGTGCTCGCTCTGGCCAAATCGAATCGGCTCGGGCAGGGAACAAAACGCGCTCAAGCAGCGAAGTGTCAGCGCAGAAGGGACCTCATGATCGCGAAGCGCGCCATATGATTGCGAAACTTCGGGGCCTCCTCGACGAAACCGGTGCCGACTGGGCGGTGATCGACGTGTCGGGCGTGGGCTATCTTGTCCATTGCTCGGCCAAGACGCTCGCTGCGCTCGGCGAGGTGGGGGAGGCGTGCACGCTCTACACCGATTTGCAGGTGAGCGAGAACGACATGCGCCTGCTGGGCTTCGCGGAAGGCGGCGAGCGCGACTGGTTCCGCCTGCTGACCGGCGTGCAGGGCGTGGGCTCGAAAGTGGCGCTGGCCATTCTCTCGGCATTGAGCCCGGGCGAGCTGCGCGATGCCTGCGCGGCGGGCGACGCGGCCAGCGTGGCACGCGCGCAAGGGGTGGGGCCGAAACTGGCGGGCCGCATCGTGAACGAGCTGAAGGACAAGGCGGGCGCGCTGCCCGGTGGATCGACTGGTGGGGCGGGCGTGACGCTACCGAAAGGCAGCGCCAACGCCGACGCGGTCTCCGCGCTGGAGAATCTCGGCTTCAAACCCGCAGTCGCGGCCCGTGCCGTAGCGACGGCGCAGGGCGAACTGGGCGACGGCGCGAGCGAGAGCGACCTCATCCGCGTCGCGCTGAAGCGGGCGGCGGGGTGACTATGACGCTTTCCCCCCGTCATCCTGAACTCGTTTCAGGATCCATCTTGGCATCTGGGAACGGCGCGCGATGACCGATTCCGCCCCTCTCCACACGCCCGACCGGCAACCGGACGATCCCGATGCGGCGCTGCGGCCCAAATCCCTGCGCGAGTTCGTCGGGCAGGTGGCGGCGAAGGAGAACCTGGCCGTGTTCATCGCCGCGGCCAAGGCGCGGGGCGAGGCGATGGACCACACGCTGTTCTTCGGCCCCCCGGGGTTGGGCAAGACCACGCTGGCGCAGATCGTGGCGCGCGAGCTGGGCGTGGGCTTTCGCGCCACCAGCGGGCCGGTGATCGCCAAGGCGGGCGATCTCGCCGCGCTGCTGACCAATCTGGAAGCCAACGACGTCCTCTTCATCGACGAGATCCACCGCCTCAATCCGGTGGTGGAGGAGGTGCTCTACCCGGCGATGGAGGACCGCGCGCTCGACATCATCATCGGGGAGGGGCCGTCGGCACGCAGCGTGCGGATCGATCTGCCGCCTTTCACGCTGATCGGCGCGACCACCCGGCAGGGGCTGCTTACCACGCCGCTGCGCGATCGCTTCGGCATCCCGGTCCGGCTGAATTTCTACACCGAGGCGGAATTGCTGCGCGTGGTAACGCGGGGGGCCGGGCTGCTCGACCTGGCGATCGACGAGGGCGGGGCGCGCGAGATCGCGCGGCGTAGCCGGGGGACGCCGCGGGTCGCCGGACGGCTGCTGCGCCGGGTGCGCGACTTCGCCCATGTCGAAAGCGACGACATGGTAACCGCGAAGGTCGCCGATGCGGCGCTGTCGCGGCTGGAGGTCGACCGGCTCGGCCTCGACGCGATGGACCGGCGCTACCTGCTGATGATCGCCGACATCTACAAGGGCGGGCCGGTCGGCGTGGAAACGCTGGCCGCGGGGCTGGCCGAGCCGCGCGACACGATCGAGGATGTGGTCGAACCCTACCTGATCCAGCTCGGCCTGGTGGCGCGCACCGCGCGCGGCCGCTGCCTGAACGATCGCGGGTGGCAGCATCTGGAGCGCACGCCCCCGACCGATACGCGCGGGGGGTCCCAAGCCAGCCTTTTCGACGGCGAGCCCTAGCGATATCGCAACGAAGCCCGGTACTTCGGTTCCATAGCGGGATAGCTGGGCCTGCCTTGAGGCGGCGCCCGAAAAAAGGCTCCTCGAAACGCGGGAAGCGCCCTCAGCCGGACTCTGCGGCCCAAGGTACCGCCCGCTCGGAACAGGAAGGCTCAACATGGCCCTCGTGAAGCTATCCGCCACCGCGGCCGGAGGCGCGTTGCTCGCCGGGGGCGTGGCCTGATCGTTTCCGAGTCGATCAAGGACGGGAAAGGGGCGGCTCTTCCACCAAGAGCCGCCCCCTTCGTATTGTTCGCTTGGTCTTGCCCGCGCCGAGCGGGCTCCGCCCCCCCCGCCCTTTTGCGGCAGGCTGGCGGCGGCGGTCAGGCCGCCAGCTTGCGGATCACGTACTGCAGGATGCCGCCGTTGCGGTAATAATCCATCTCGTTTTCGGTATCGATCCGGCACTTGGCGGTGAAGGTGAAGGACGAACCGTCCTCATGCGTCACCTCGACCTCGACATCCTGGCTCGGCGTCAGGCCCGACAGCCCCTTTATGGTGAAGCTGTCCGAACCCTTAAGGCCCAGCGTTTCGCGCGTTTCGCCGTTCTTGAATTGCAGCGGCAGGACGCCCATTCCAACCAGATTGGAGCGGTGGATACGCTCGTAGCTTTCCACGATCACGGCGCGCACACCCAGCAGGATGGTGCCCTTCGCCGCCCAGTCGCGGCTGGAGCCGGTGCCGTATTCCTTGCCCGCGACGACCACCAGCGGAGTGCCGTCCTCGCGGTGCTTCATCGCCGCATCGTAGATCGGCATCTGTTCACCCTCGTAGGTGGTGAAGCCGCCCTCGACGCCCGGCACCATCTCGTTCTTGATGCGGATATTGGCGAAGGTGCCGCGCATCATGACTTCGTGGTTGCCCCGGCGTGAGCCGTAGGAGTTGAAGTCCGCCTTCGCGACCTGATGCTCGCGCAGGTACTGGCCTGCCGGGCTGTCTTCCTTGATCGATCCAGCGGGGGAGATGTGGTCGGTCGTGACCGAATCGCCCAGCACCGCAAGCGGCTTCGCCTCGACGATGTCGGCGATCGGCGCGGGGGTCATCTCCATCCCGTCGAAGAAGGGCGGGCTGGCGACATAGGTGCTGCCCGGGTTCCAGTTGTAGGTATCGGACGCCTCGACCTTCACCGCCTGCCAGTGCTCGTCGCCCTTGTAGACGTCGGCATAGCGGCGCTCGAACATACCACGATCGATATTGGCCGCGCGCAGATCGGCGATCTCCTGTGTCGTCGGCCACAGATCGGCCAGCATGACGTCGTTGCCGTCCTGGTCCTGCCCGATCGGGGTTTCGGTGATGTCCTCGGTCACCGTTCCCTTGAGCGCATAGGCAACCACCAGCGGCGGGCTGGCAAGGAAGTTCGCGCGCACGTCCGGCGAGACGCGGCCTTCGAAGTTGCGGTTGCCCGACAGCACCGACGCAGCGACGATGTCGTTGCCGTTGATCGCCTTGCTGATCGGCTCGGCCAGCGGACCCGAATTGCCGATGCAGGTGGTGCAGCCGTAACCAACGAGGTCGAAACCGATCGCGTTCAGATCGTCCTGCAAGCCGGATTTCACCAGATAGTCGGTCACGACCTGCGATCCGGGGGCTAGGCTGGTCTTCACCCAGGGCTTGGGCTTAAGACCCTTCGCGTTCGCCTTCTGGGCGACGAGGCCGGCGGCGATCAGCACGTCGGGGTTGGAGGTGTTGGTGCAGCTGGTGATCGCGGCGATCACCACATCGCCATCGCCGATGTCGTGGTCGCGATCATTCACATCGACGCGAACGGGCGCGCTTTTGTTGTAGAGGCGCTCGAGGTCGGAATTGAACAGCTCGTCCACCTCCGGCAGCGCGACCTTGTCCTGCGGGCGCTTCGGACCGGCGAGGCTGGGGACGACCTTCGACAGGTCGAGCTCCAGCGTGCTGGAGAAGATCGGATCCGGATTGGCCGGATCGTGCCAGAAGCCCTGCTCCTTCGCATAGGCTTCGACCAGCGCGATGCGGTGCTCCTCGCGGCCCGTCAGGCGCAGATAGTCGAGCGTCTTGTCGTCGATGCCGAAGAAGCCGCAGGTCGCGCCGTATTCCGGCGACATGTTGGCGAGCGTCGCGCGGTCGGCGAGGCTCAGGGTCGAGAGGCCGGGGCCGAAATATTCGACGAACTTGCCGACCACTCCGTGCTGGCGCAGCATCTGGGTTGCGGTCAGCACGAGGTCGGTCGCGGTCACGCCTTCGGCCAGCTGGCCGGTGAACTTGAAGCCGACGACCTCGGGGATTAGCATGGAGATCGGCTGGCCCAGCATCGCTGCCTCGGCCTCGATCCCGCCGACGCCCCAGCCCAGCACGCCCAGGCCGTTGACCATGGTGGTATGGCTGTCGGTGCCGACGCAGGTGTCGGGATAGGCGACCTGCGTGCCGTCCTGATCGCTATCGGTCCAAACGCATTGCGCGATGTGTTCCAGGTTCACCTGGTGGCAGATGCCGGTGCCCGGGGGCACCGCAGAAAGTTCTCGAAGCTCTTCGAGCCCCATTTGAGGAAGTCGTAGCGCTCTGCATTGCGCTGGTATTCCAGCGCCATGTTCTGTTCCATCGCCTTGGGATGGCCGAATTCGTCGACCATCACCGAGTGGTCGATGACGAGGTTCACCGCGACCTGCGGGTTGATCTTGGCGGTGTCGCCACCGAGCGAGGCGATCGCATCGCGCATCGCCGCGAGGTCGACCACGCAGGGAACGCCGGTGAAATCCTGCAACAGCACGCGCGCGGGGCGATACTGGATTTCGCCGCCCGTATGCGGGTTCTTCTGCCAGTCGGCGATCGCCTTCACATGATCGGTGGAGACGGTCTTGCCGCCATCCTCGAACCGCAGCATGTTCTCGAACAGCGCCTTCATGCTGAAGGGCAGGCGGCTGACGTCTCCCACTTTCTCTGCCGCCTTCGCGAAGGAGTAGTAAGCGTACTCCTTGCCATCAACGGTCATCGTGCTGCGGGTGCCGAGCGTGTCCTTGCCGACCTCTGTCATGGGGAAGCCTGTCCTTTCACTGTCGATAGAAGCGGGGTTCTCGACAGACCAATGGTCGAGCGCCGCGAATGTGCCGATCCGTTGCGCCATGCAACGCGCGCCGTCAAGGTGAGCGCCCCTGACGCGGCGCTAAACCCGGGCCTGTTCGGGCTCGTTTCGCCGGGCCCCGATCCAGCAGCCGACCACGATCAGCATCGCGCCGAGGATGGTGGTGCCGCGCACGATCTCCGCGAAGAAGAGCCAGCCGAACAGGGATGCCCACAGAAAGCCGGAATATTCGATCGGCACCAGGATCTGCGCCTCGGCCCGCGCGTAGGCCCAGGCGAGCACCAGCGATCCGCACGCGGTGAGGGCACCTGCGATGGCGACGCCCGGTATCGCGGCCGGTGTGGCAAGCTCGAACAGCCACGGTGCGAACAGGCCCAGCACGATCACTCCCATGCCGGCGTGGAACACCGTCACCTCCAGCGGCGGCGCCAGCGTGGCCTGACGGCGCATGAGCACGAGATTCCATGCATAGAGCAGCGCCGAAAACAGGATTGCTGCTAGACCCATCGCCGCGTCGGGCGTCATCCTTTCCTGCCCGATCCGCCCGCCCACGATGATCAGCGTACCGATGAGACCCAGCACTGCCGCCCAAATCGCGCGGCGGTGGATGGTCTCCCCGAGCATGATCGCGGCAAGCCAGAGTGCGACGAGCGGTGCGACGAAGGATATCGCGATAGTTTCCGCGATCGGCAGCTTGGTCAGCGCATAGAAGAACGCCAGCGCCATGATCGATGCGACCACGCCGCGCAGCAGGTGGATACGCAACACCGGCGCAGGCGGCCTGCGCGCGCCCGTCGCCAGCCATACAGGAAGGGCGAAGACCAGCGCGAAGGCCGAGCGCAACAGGCTGGCACTGTAGGCCCCCAGGGCCAAGGCCGCACCTTTCATAAAGGCATCCATCAGGGCAAGCAGCCCGATCCCCGCGAAGGCGGCGAGGATCGGCAGAAGGGGATGCTCGCGGCCCATCGGTCCAGTGGCTTACCCCCACGTTGCATGGCTGTCACGCCGGGCCGCAAACCGCCCTCGATTCAGCTTCCTGCAAGCCGGGATGCTTGATGACGGGGAGCGATTGCGGCACATTTGCCGCGCACCGCGTTCTCTTTAGACGCGCCGACCCATACGGATATGTCCCCGATGCCCAGAACCCTTTCCCTCTCGCTGCTCCTCGCCGGGGCGAGCTTCGCCTTCACGGCTCCCGGTCAAGCGCAGTCCGCCGACCCGGCCAATCTGCTGCCGCAGGAGCGCGCGCCCGCCGCTGCGCCGAAGACGCCTGCGCAGGCAGATTCGCAGGACCCGGATTATGACCGCCCTACGGTCGACTCGGCGTTCGCGGCCTACAGCGATCCGGTCGTGCAGAAGGTCGATCCCCTGATCCAGCACTGGAGCGCTGCTCAGGCGCGCTCGCTGGTGTCGTTGATCGAGTCGATCGGCAAAGAGGGTCTCGAACCTTCCGATTACGATCTAGCTGGGCTGCGGGCCGCGATCGATGCGGGGGATGGGGCGGCGCTGGACGATGCGGCCAGCCAGCGCTTCGTGTGGTTGATCGAGGACATGCGCGACGGCCGCACGCCGATGGCGGCGCGCAAGCAGTGGTTCGTCGTCGATCCCGACCCCGATCGCTATCCGACCGGGACGGTCATGGCGACGGCACTGAAAAGCGACGACCTGGCCGCTGCGCTGAAGTCCGTTGCGCCGGTTCACCCCGATTACGCGGTACTGAAGGCGGAGCTGGCGAAGGCGAAGCCGGGCTCCGACCGAGCGCGGCTGGTGCGCGCGAACATGGATCGCTGGCGCTGGCTGGCGCGCGATCTGGGCTCGCAGTATCTCATCACCAACGTGCCGGAGTTCCAGCTGCGCCTGAAGGTCGGCGACAAGATCGTGCGGACGTACAAGACCGTGGTCGGAAAACCCGGTCGGACCGCGACCCCGCAACTTGCCGAGCAGGTCGAAGGTGTGATCCTCAACCCCACCTGGACCGTGCCGCAATCGATCGTAAAGGGCGAAGGATTGGGCACCAAGGTGCTCAACAATCCCGGCTGGGCGCGCAATGCGGGCTACAAGGCGACCCGGGGCGAGAACGGCTATATCAGCGTGGTGCAGCAGCCGGGGCCGGGCAATTCGCTGGGCCTGATGAAGCTCGACATGCCCAATCCGCATGCGATCTTCCTCCACGACACCCCCGCGCGCCAGCTCTTCAACCAGAGCGATCGGGCGCTGTCGCACGGCTGCATCCGCACCGAGCGGGCGAGCGAGCTCGCGTTGACGCTGGCCATCCTGCAGGCCGGCCTGACCGCGGAAGAGGGTGTGGAGAAGCTGACTTCGGGCGAATACACCCGGGTTGCGTTCCAGAAGAGCATGCCGGTCTACATCACCTATTTCACCATGGCGACGAACATCGATGGCAAGCTGGCGAAGTTCGACGACATCTACGACCGCGACGCGCCGGTCATCGCTTCCTTCGATCAGCCGCGCGTGGCCAACCGGGCGCGCAAGACGAGCGAGGAAGTGGTGGAGATCGTGGACGACCTGAAGACCTGACCGGGCGCGGCCCGGGCGGTCAGTAGGCCCCGGGGTTGTAGCGCTGCATATCGGTCGGTTCGCCCGGCAGGATCAGGCGCGGGCCTTCCTCCGTCGGCGACGCGGCGGTGGAACCGTCTTCCGCCAAGCCGAGGCGCTCGGAATAGAGCAGCCGCCCGCCGGACAGGTTGAGCAGGGCCTGCTTGAACTCCGCCTCGCCCATGGCGAAGCAGCCGTTCGACCGTCCCAGCTTGCCGTAGCGCGCGATGTGTTCGGGCTCGGCATAGGATGCGCGGTGCATCACGATGTAACGCTCGAGCGCGTTGGAATTCGTCGAATCGAGTCCGCCCAGCCGAATCGAGGTGCCGTAGCGGCCCTTGTACCATTCCCAGGTGATGAACGCGCCCCGGCTGGTCTGGTTGGAGCCTTCCCGGTTGGAGAAGGTGTTGAGCCAGCCATCGTGCTCCGGATCGGAGCCCATGCCGTGGGCGACGTAATGCGAGCGCACTTCGCCGCGTTCGAGATCGACGAAGTGGAACCGGCGCTGGGAGGAATGCAGCCCGAAATCGGCAATGCCGACGATATCGGGGCGCCAGATCACACTGCCGGCCTTGGCGAGTTCGCGCTTGGCGATCTCGGCCAGTTGCCGGTCGCGCACGTTACCCGCGATCGGTTGAGCGAAGACCCGCCCGGGCAGCAGGCTTGCCGCACCGACCGCGAGAGATGATTTGAGGAGATCGCGACGCTTCATCGTTCATGTGTGCCATAGCGCGGCTTAACGGGGCCTTGAAGCGCGAGCGGCACTGCCTCCCGAGGTTTCGGCGTGGAAGCGCCACCGTTCGTCGTTCATCGCAGGCGCGCTGCTCGCCACGGTGCTTGCGATCGGTGGAGCGAACCGTGCATTCTCTTGCGCCATGGCGAGCATGGATCGGGCATGGCGACCCGCCACCTCATGCTGGTCCGCGCCGTATCCGCCGCCGAGCGCGCTCGCGACCGGCAGGCCGCGCCGACGCGCCTCGGCCACGACATAGCGGTCGCGCGCGTCCAGGCCCGCATCGCTCAGCGCGAGCCGGCCGAGCTTGTCGTCGCGGTGCGGATCGACCCCGGCCTGATAGAGCACGAGGTCGGGCGCGAACGCGTCCATCACCTCGGGCAGATGCCGTGCCAGTGCCTCAAGATAGGCTGCGTCCCCCATCCCGTCCGGCAGCGGCACGTCGCGGTTCGATTGCGCCTTGCGGACGGGGAAGTTCTTTTCGGCGTGCAGCGAGAGAGTGAAGACGTCGTCGCGCCCGGCCATCAGACTGGCGGTGCCGTCGCCCTGGTGAACATCGCAATCGACGATCAGGATGCGCCGCACATCACCCTGTGCCAGCAGCCGGTTGGCCGCCACCGCAAGGTCGTTGAAGACGCAGTAACCGGCCCCGCCTTCGTGCAGCGAGTGGTGGCTGCCGCCCGCACTGTTGGCGGCGTAGCCGTGTTCCATCGCCAGCTGCGCCGCGAGCCAGGTGCCGCCATTGGTGTGCTGCACGCGCTGCGCAATATGCGCGGTCACCGGGAATCCGATCCGCCGCTCCCGCTCGCGCGGCACGGTCTGGGTCAGCACCTGCTCGACATAGGCCGGGTCATGCACCGCCTCCAGCCATTCGCGTGGGCAGGGCGGCGGCGCGTGCTCGGCCAGCGGATAGCCACTCTCGCGCAAGATGCGCATGACCAGCTGGTACTTGTCGAACTTGAACGTGCCCCGCTCCGGCGGCGGTGCCATGTAGTCGACGTGATGAACGACGTGGAGCAAGGTCAGGCGGTGGAGGCCGGATGTATCGGCGTCCCCGAACGATCGCCTCCCGTAGCGGGCGGGCGGCCGAGCCAGTACCCGGCGGCGAGGCCCGATCCCATCCAGCATGCCATCAGTCCGACCAGCAGGGAATCCCATGTCATCAATCCCCATACGACCGCGCTAGGTTGACCCATCGCCAGCGTATGATCGAGCTGGTGAAGCTGCTGCGCCGGGAGCGCCGCGAGCATGAAGAGCGCGCCCGCGAGTAGCGCACGGAGCCATCCGGAGGTGTAGGCGCGGCGCAATGTCATGGATCGATCTCCCAGCAGCGGTCCGACCAGGAAGATCAGCATTGGAAGCGTTGCGATCTGGTAGAGGACCGTGACGACCTGAAGAGTGGTGCCGCTAAGGACCTGTCCCAGCGCATAGCCGATCGCCGTCACGACCGCGTTCACACCTATCGCGATCAGGAACGGGCCCCAGGCGATTGTCCTCAAGTCCCACCAACGGTGCCGCGCACCGCCATGAAAACGCGCGGCAGCGAAGATCGCCAGCGCGAGGCCGGTTAGTTTGGCATAGCCGAACGCCCAACGGGTAGGGTCCATCGCCAACGCGTTGAAGGCATCCTTGCTGGCAAACATGCCCAGCTTTATCTCGGCGATATGCTGCACGAATTCGGGCACGATCGCCAGCAGAGGGATGATCGGGGCGAAGCGGAATAGCGACGCCCCGCCAATGAATGTCGTCCGTAGCCCACCGCCAATTGCGCGGATTACCGCGTTCACTCCGCCGCCACCGGCTCGGCTTCGCCCGCGTCGGTCGATTCCGCCTCGATGGCGGCGGCGCGTTCCTCGACCAGCTGCACGATGTGGTCGAGCATGTCGGCGTTCTCGATATGATGATCCTTCACGCCCGACAGGTAAACCATGTGCTTGCCGTTGCCGCCGCCGGTCAGCCCGATATCCGTCTCGCGCGCCTCGCCCGGGCCGTTGACCACACAGCCGAGGACGGACAGCGACAGCGGCGTCTTGATATGCTGCAGCCGGTCCTCCAGCGCCTGGACGGTGCGGATCACGTCGAAGCCCTGGCGCGCGCAGCTGGGGCAGGAGACGACCCGCACGCCGCGGGTGCGCAGGCCCAGCGCCTTCAGCATCTCGAAGCCGACGCGAACCTCGTCCTCCGGCTCGGCCGAGAGGCTGACGCGGATCGTGTCGCCGATGCCGGCCCACAGCAGATTGCCCATGCCGATGGAGGATTTGACCGTGCCGCCGATCAGCCCCCCAGCCTCGGTTATGCCCAGGTGCAGCGGGCAATCGACCGCTTCGCCCAGCGCCTGGTAGGCCGCGACCGCCAGGAACACGTCGCTGGCTTTCACTGCCACCTTGAATTCGTGGAAGTCGTGATCCTGGAGTAGCTTGATATGGTCGAGTGCGCTTTCGACCAGCGCCTCGGGACACGGTTCCCCGTATTTTTCCAGCAGATCCTTCTCGAGGCTACCCGCGTTCACGCCGATGCGGATGGCGCAGCCGTTCGCCTTCGCGGCGCGCACCACCTCCGCCACGCGATCGGACGAACCGATATTGCCAGGATTGATCCGCAGGCAGGCCGCGCCCTTGTCCGCCGCCTCCAGCGCGCGTTTGTAGTGGAAGTGGATGTCGGCGACGATCGGGATGTTCGACGCGCGCGTGATCTGGTCGAAATGCGCGGTCGCCTCCTCGGTCGGGCAGGAGACTCGGATGATGTCCGCGCCCGCATCCTCGCACCGGCGGATCTGGTCAATGGTCGCGCCGACATCCTCTGTCGGGGTGTTGGTCATGGTCTGCACCGTGATCGGCGCATCGCCGCCCACGGGAACGCTGCCGACCATGATCTGGCGGCACTTGCGGCGTTCGATGGTGCGCCAGGGGCGAATGGTGTCGATACTCATCGGGGCAATTCCAACAGGATGGAACACTTGGAACAGTGTCCTGGAGGGGAAAAAACTTCCCGTGCGTCGCGGGATATAATCGCGCCATATTGCGGTTTTGAGAGGGTATGGGGCATGAACGCGCCATAGCATCGACCAGGGGCGTAGGAAAAGCATGGCATCACGCGGCGGTAATACCGACGGAACGCAAGGCGACACGCCCCTGCTATTCGCCCGCGTGCTGGACGGGAAGGGTGGTGGCCGCCCGATCGGATGGGACGAAATCCAGAGCTGGCAGCCCGGGCCGGACGGGGCGGTGCTGTGGATGCATCTGTGCCGCACCGTGCCCGGCATTTACGAATGGCTGCAGGAACGGTTCGCCATTCCCGAACCGACGGCGGAGCTGCTGACCAGCGACGCGACGCGGCCGCGTGCCTTTCGCGAAGGCAATGCGCTGGTCGCGACCCTGCGGGGCATCAATTTCAATCCGGGGGCGGAGCCGGAAGACATGGTGTCGATGCAGGTGTGGAGCGACGGCACGCGCCTCGTCACGCTGCGCCGGTTTCCCCTGCAGACCCCGCGCGACGTGCTCGCCGCGATCGACAAGGGGGCGGGTCCACCTGATGCAGGCGCGGTGGTGACGGAGCTAACGGAGGCGATGGTCACGCGCATGAACCAGTCCATCGTCGACATGAACGACCATATCGACATGCTCGAGGAAGAGGACATGGACGACGATCCGGAGGAGATGCTGGAAAAGATCGCCACCATCCGCCGCAACTGCCTGGGCCTGCAACGCCATATGGGGCCGCAGCACGTCGCGCTGGAGGCGATCAGCCGCGACGCGCCCCCGTGGTTCGAGGATCACGACCGGCGCGAGATCGCCGAGACCATCGACCGGCTGCGCCGCTATCTGGACGATATCGACGTGAGCAAGGAAAGCGCGGTGGTGCTGATGGACGAGCTGCGGACCCGCGCGCTCGCCAGCAACGAACGCGCGACCTACATGTTGACGATCGTGGCGGGCATCTTCCTGCCACTCAGTTTCCTGACCGGCCTGCTCGGCATCAATGTGGGCGGGATGCCGGGGGTGGAGAACGGGCATGCGTTCTGGTGGGTCGCGGGCGTGTGCGGCGGGATCGGCGTGCTGCTGCTGGCCATCTTCAAGAAGCTGAAATGGCTTTGAGAGCCGATCGGCGCTGGGCGGCAGAGCTGCTGCAGGTGTGGTTCCACGCGCTGGAGCCGGCCGACCATTTCCGGCAGTCGGACGCGGTCGATGCGATGCTGCGCCGCCGTTTCGCGCGCGACTGGGCGGCGCTCTACACGCAACCTGCGGAAAGCTTCGCGCGCTCCCCCGGCGATGCGCTGGGCGCGGTGCTGCTGTTCGATCAGGTCCCGCGCAACCTGTTTCGCGATTCGGCCACCGCCTTCGCCACGGATCCGCTAGCCCGCGCCATTGCGAAGACCGCCATGGCGCGCGGGTTCGACCGGGGGATGGAGAAGGCGGAGCGGCAGTTTCTCTACATGCCGCTGATGCATAGCGAGCAGATTGCCGACCAGCTCTTATCGTTACGGCTGTTCACGCAGCTCGGGCGCGGCTTCGGCATGCCCTTCGCGCGCAGCCATTATCGCATGATCGCCCGGTTCGGTCGTTTCCCGCATCGCAATGCGGTGTTGGGAAGGCAGAGCACCGCGGCGGAAGAGCGCGCCGTTGCCGCGGGCAACGACTGGTAACGTCAGAGCCTGAGTTCCAGCAGCCACTCGTCGTCGCGGTGGTTGCCGACCCAGAAATCGATATCGGCGATCTTGGCGAAGCCGTAGCGGGCGTAGAACGCCTGCGCCCCGCGGTTCTCGCTCCATACCGATAGCTGGATCGCATCGTGACCGCGCTCGCGCGCCTCGGCCTCGGCCCAGTCCATCAGAGCGGCGCCGATCCCCTCTCCGGTACGGCCGGGGGCGGTGTAGAGCTGACCCAGCGCGATCGGGTTCGCCGCGTCGGAATGCGCTGCGTAGGGGCTGGGGTGGATCAGCTTGCAGAAGCCGATCAGAGCGTCCTCGCCTTCCGCCAGCCGATGGGTGCAGCGCGGATCGGCGATCTCACGCGCGACGACCTCTTCGGAATAGACCTCGCGCAGAAAGGTGGCGAGGTCGCCGGGGGTGTAGAGATGCTCGAACGCAGCGCAGAAGCTGTCGCGGCCTAGCGCGGCGAGGGCGGGAGCATCTGCATGGGAAGCGGGGCGCAGGATCATGACCCTGCGCCCCGTATCGGTTTGGCGGCGGGCGGTGAAGCCCCCGGGCGACGAGTGATCAGGCCCCCGGCGGCAGCGGCTCGTCGGACTCGGGGGCCGATGTGGGCTTGCTCCCGGGGCGGCGCGGCGCGGTGCCCGGGCTCGCAGCGGTCCGTTCGTCCCACTTGTCGAGCTGGCGCGCGGCCCACGCGCGGCCGCCGAGACCGAAGGCGAGCGCGCCGGCCACCGCGATGCCGATCACGATGGCGGTGAAGGCGGTTTCCGTGATGATCTCGCCCACGCCGGTGAATTGCAGCCCCATGAAGGTGAACAGCACGATCGTCGCCCAGCGCACGATGGTCGCGGCGGTGCTGCCGCCCTCGGTCCCGCCGATCACCCGCGCCAGCAGGTTCGCGATCAGGAAGCCGAAGCCGATCACCACCGCGCCGAACACCACCCGGCTGCCGAGCGCCAGCACCTCGTTGAGGATGGCGGTCAGTTCGGGGAAGTTGAGCAGACGTGTTGCCGCGATGGCAAAGAACAGGATGATCGCGATCTGCGCCACGCGTGCGATGATGCTGCTTGCCAGGGTGCCCTCGGGCAGCAGACCGGTCTCGCCCAGCGCACGATCGACGCCGAAGCCTGCCATGAGCTGCTTCAGGATGTCGACCACGAAGCGGCTGATGACATAGCCGATGCCGAGCAGGATCGCGGCGCCGATGATGCGCGGGATCGCGTCGAGGATCATGCGCAGCATGTCGCTGGCCGGTCCCGCGATGCTTTCGAGGTCGAGCGCGTCGAGCGCCAGGATGGCGACGGGAATGACGATCAGGACATAGACGATGACGCCGATCGTGCGGCTGATCGCGTTGTTGCCGGTCACGTTGTCGGCACCCGCGCGGTTGGCCCAGCGATCGAAATCCACCGTTTGCAGGGTCGTGACCACCAGGTCGCGCACGATCCCTGCCACCATCAGGCCGATGAACAGGATCAGGCCCGCCCCGATCAGGTTCGGGATGAAGGCCACAATCGCGTTGAGCAGGTTGGTCACCGGTTGCATCACGCCGCCAAGGTCGAGCACCTGCAGCACACCGATCAGGCCGAGCAGCCAGATCAGCAGCGAGACGATCCGCCCCAGCGATTCGCCCAGGCTGCTGCCCGAGCCGGTCCCGCGGCGAAAGAACGCGATCTTGTCGACCAGCTTGGCGAAAGCCCACTTGGCCGCTCTGGCGAGAAGCCAGGTGACGACGATGATCACGACGATCATAATCGCCTTCTGCGCGAGGCTCATCGCCATCGACTGGTCGAATTGGTAATTCATCGCAGTTCCCCCTGCTTTGCATGCCTTATCTGGACGCAACTCTCCCCGCGTCCATCGCCCCCTTCAATGGATGGTGGGCCGACTCGTTCCGCCTCAGGCGGAAGTGGGCCTGGTCGCGCGCGTCAGCACGTCGCTGAACCCGCGGGCGATGCAATCGTGCGCTGCGTAATAGCCGCGCGATGCGAGTAGGCGGTGCAGGGCGGGGAGGCGATAGGGCGGCACGCTGGCGAAGATGTGGTGCTCGACGTGGTAATTCACGTTGCACGGGCTGAACAGCAGCGCTTCCCACCAATGCGGGATGGTGGTGCCGGTATTGACCCGCGCATCCGGATGGTCGCGGTCCTTCGCGACGCCATGCTCGGAAATCTGCCGCAGGCGCATGGTCGCGGGATAGACGAAGATCCGCGCCGCCCACCACATCGCGTAGGCCCACGGTGCGCCCGCCGCCAGTAGGGCGACGAACAGCATCGCATGGAACAGCACCGAGGGTCCGGTCTGCGACCATTTGAAACCGTTGATCTCCGCCATCAGGTCGCGAAATCCCGTCTGCCCCGTAACGTCGCGGATCAGCTTGCGCTTCAGCGAGGCGCGGGTGACGGGATAGGATTTGACCATCCACCGGTCCGGATCTTCCGCCGTGCCCGCATGCCGGTGGTGATCGAGATGATAGCGGCGATAGAGATCGAGCGGGACATGCGCGATCGCGCCGCTGACCCACTTGCCGACGAAGCGGTTGAGCGCGGGCGTGCGGAAGAAGGCTCCGTGCGCGCAATCATGGGTGATGATCCCGAAGGCCTGGATTCGCCCACCCAGGATCACGATCGCGACAAGCACGGTCAGCGGATTGGGCCAGGCGATCGCCAGCGCGAAGGCTGCAATCGCCAGCAGCGCCTGCCAGCCGATCGTCGCAAAGGCGCGCGCGTCGGATTTGCGGCTGAGCGCCGCCAGCTCCTGGCGCGAAATATAGCGAAAGATTTCAGGGGCCTGTTTCATGGCAACGCGATATTACCAGACCGTGGAGCGACCGGCAATCAGCCCCGCTTGCGCGCCTGGCGGTAGCTGCCGAGCAGGCGCACGGCGCTGGTCTGAAACGCCAGCTCCTCCAGCGCGGTATCGACGCGCGCCTCGCCCGGCACCCCTTCGATATCGGCATAGAAGGTGGTCGCTGCGAAGCTCGCGCCCTGCTGGTAGCTTTCGAGCTTCGTCATGTTGACGCCGTTGGTCGCGAAACAACCCAGCGCCTTGTACAGCGCGGCGGGGATGTTCTTCACCTCGAACACGAACGTGGTCATCGCGGTCTCGCCGATGAGGTCCGCGGGGTTGATTCCTTCCTGTGCCAGCACCACGAAACGAGTCGTGTTGTCGGAGGCATCCTCGACATTGCGCTCGGCGATTTCGAGACCGTAGAGATCGGCCGCGATGGCGGGCGCGATGGCGGCGAGGCTGGGATCGCCGCGTTCCTTGACGAAGGCCGCGGCCCCCGCCGTGTCGGCATGGCTGAGCGGCACGATACTCCGCTCGCGCAGGAACTGCGCCGACTGGCCGAGCGCTTGCGGGTGGCTGTAGGCGGCGGTGTACGGCCCCTTGGTCAGACCCATCAGCGCATGTTCGATACGCATGAAATGCTCGCCCACGATCTTCAGCCCGCTGCCCGGCAGGAGGAAATGGATGTCGGCCACACGCCCGTGCTGGCTGTTCTCGATCGGGATGATCGCGCAACCGGCCGTACCCTGTTGCACCGCCTCGATCGCGTCGCGGAACGAGAAGCAGGGGAGGGGCAGCATGTCCGGCGCATATTCCTGTGCCGCGCGGTGCGAATTGGCGCCGGGGGATCCCTGCAACGCGATCGCACGGTGTGGCTGCGCGGCGGCGGCCGCGCGCATTTTCTCTACCATCGCGAGGGCGGGGCCGGGGAAGCTGCTCATGGTGGAGCGCCGGGTAGCGGCCCGGCCGGTTCGCCGCAAGCGCGCTCGCGCGCGGGGGTTCGAGGACCGGCTTGGGACTTGCCTTCGCCCGCGCGCCTGACTAGATCGCGGCGCAAACACCTCCTCCATCCAATTTCTATCGCGAAAGCCGACCGTCCGCATGAACGACAACCGCAATACCATTTTCGGCTGGGTCCTGTTCTCGGGCGTCGTGGCGCTGGGCCTTTCCAGCATCAGCAGCCGCGTGTTCCATTCCGAGGAGCCCGAGAAGGAAGGCTATTTCGTCGAGGGCGTCGCGGACGATGCCAGCGCCGAAGAGGGCCCCTCGCTGGCGACCCTGCTGGCGCAGGGCGATGCGACGAAGGGTGAGGCGATCTTCGCCAAATGCGCCGCCTGCCACACGATCGCGCAGGGTGGACCCAACGGCATCGGCCCCAATCTCTACCACGTGGTGGGCGAGAAGATCGGCGAGGGACGGGGCGGTTTTGCCTTCTCCAGCGACCTGTCGGGCCATGGCGGCACCTGGACTTACGAGAACCTCGACGCCTGGCTGAAGAGCCCGCGTGCCTTCGCATCGGGCACGAAGATGAGCTTCGCCGGTCTCGGCAAGGCTGAAGATCGCGCCAATGTGATTCTCTATCTGCGTGAAAACGGTGGCGGCCCGCCGCTGCCGACCCCCGAGGCGACCGAGCCTGCAGAGGGCGCGGCCGAAGGCGTGGATGGTGCAAGCGAAGGTCCCGGCGTGGTCGAGGGCGAGCCGCTGCAGCCCGATTCGGCGGTCGATGCGATGGGTGACGAGCAGCCGGTGGCGAGTGACAACGCGGCGCCTTCCAACTGATTAGACGGACCAACTGATCAGGCGGCCGGGCTTTACTCCCGGCCCTTGAAATCCTGCGCGACGACGTACCACTCCGACGAACCCTTGCGGCTCGCCGGGGGTTTCGCGTGCTTCACGGCGCGAAAATGCTTCTTGAGCAGGCCCAGCAGTTCGGCATCCGTGCCGCCTGCCAGCACCTTGGCGACGAAGGCACCGCCGGGGGCCAGAGTCTCGATCGCGAACCAGGCCGCGGCCTCCACCAGGCCCATCGTGCGCAGGTGGTCGGTCTGCTTATGCCCCACCGTGTTGGCCGCCATGTCCGACAGGACCAGATCGGGATCGCCGTCCAGCGCTTGCGACAGGGCCGCGGGTGCCTCGTCTGCCATGAAGTCCATCTGGAAGATGGTGACGCCGTCGATCGGTTCGGTTTCCAGCAGATCGATGCCGACGATCGCAGCCTTGGGCCGCAGCTTGCGCACCACCTGGCTCCACCCGCCCGGCGCGATGCCGAGATCGACGACGCGGGTGGCACGTTTCAATACCCCGAAACGCTCGTCCAGCTCGATCAGCTTGTAGGCGGCGCGGCTGCGATAACCGTCGGCCTTCGCCTGCTTGACGTATGGGTCGTTGAGCTGCCGTTCCAGCCAGCGGGCGGAGGACGCGGTGCGCCCCTTTGCCTTGCGCAGCTTGCGATCGGGATCGCTTCGGGCGCGGCTCATGCCGCGCCTCCGGCCAACAGCAGGCGGCTCACTTCGCGAGACTTTCGTCGCGTGTGCGGCGGACCGCTTCGCGGGTCATTTCCGCCGCGAAGTCCGCCGCCATCAGGCTGCGCAGGATGCCTTCGCGAATACCGCGATCGGCCACGCCGAGCTGATCGGCCGGCCACAGGTCGAGGATCGATTCGAGGATGGCGCAGCCCGCCACCACCAACTCCGCCCGATCCTGCCCGATACACGGCAGCGTGCCGCGCTCGTCCATGCTCATCGTGGACAACCGGGTGGAGATGTCGCGCATCGCGGCGGAGGGCACGATCAGCCCGTCGACCGCGCGCCGGTCGTATTGCGGCAGCTCGAGATAGAGGCTGGCAAGCGTGGTGACCGTGCCGCTGGTGCCGAGCAGCCGGATGTCTTCGTGCTTCGCGAAAGACGCGATGCGCTCGCCGAACTCGGCGAAGGCATCGTCCACCGTCTTGCGCATCCGGGCATAGCGATCGGCCCGCGCCTCGCTCCCTTCGCCCCGGCGCGTGACGGTATCGGTCAGGGAAACCACGCCCCAGGGCACGCTCTGCCAGTCGACGATATGCGGCACCGGCCCGTCGCCCGGCTCGATCAGCACCAGCTCGGTCGATCCGCCGCCGATGTCGAAGATGATGGCGGGGCCGTGCCCCTGCTCCAGCAGGATGTGACAGCCCAGCACGGCCAAACGCGCCTCCTCCTGCGCCGAGATGATGTCGAGCGCGATGCCGGTTTCCTGCCGCACCCGCTCGATAAAGGCGGGGCCGTTGGTGGCGCGGCGGCAGGCCTCCGTCGCGACCGAACGCGCGAGATGGACGTTGCGGCGGCGCAGCTTGTCGGCGCAGACCTGCAGCGCGGCCATGGTCCGCTCCATCGCGGCATCGGACAGCTTGCCGGACGCGGCCAATCCCTCGCCCAGCCGGACCACGCGGCTGAAGGCGTCGATGACGGTGAAGTTCTCGCCCGATGGGCGGGCGATCAGCAGGCGGCAGTTGTTGGTGCCGAGGTCGAGCGCAGCATAGGCCTGGCGCTGTCGCCGGGGATGCGCTGCGCGACGCGGCAATAGGCCCGGTCCGCGCGAACGGATCGCACCGCCTGCGATGGCTTTGTCTTCGGGCTGCGGGGGTCTCTTGTAGCGATAATCGGCTACCTTGCCGGACCGTTCTTCCCCCGTCTTGCCAGCCCTCCTGTCGAAGTCCGGCGGATTCATGTCCGCCATGATATGTCTCGTTCTTTTCCTCCCGCGCGAAAGGCCGCACGGGGACTTGGGATGGAACCTAGCCAATCGGACGGCGGGGGGCAAGCTGGCGCGCCGTCCGCCGTGGCAGCGCATGGCCGGATAGTCGCGCGCCTCGACGGCCAGTCGCCCTCGGGGCCTTGACGGCCCGGTGCGGCGAAACTAGATGCGCGGGCCTCGCCACAGGTGGGTCGCTGGACCCCGCTGGCCGATGCCCCGTCGTCTAATGGTAAGACTACGGACTCTGACTCCGTCAATTGAGGTTCGAATCCTCACGGGGCATCCAATTCCTCCTTCGCTATCGCTGCTGTAACGTGGCCCTCGAGACCGGGCGCCACTTCCGATCGCTTGACGGCGGCGAGCAGGGACAAATAGAACGCTTGCCCGTGACCCTTCCCGACCAGTGACGGAGCCGAAGATGCACATTCGCATCGCGATCGCCGGGCGCGCGGCATGAGCTTGCCCGGATTTCCCGAGGCCGCTCCGCTTGCCGGGCTGGTCGGCGGCGTGTTGATCGGGCTCGCCGCCGCGCTGATGCTGCTTGGCAATGGACGGATCGCGGGGGTTTCCGGCATCGCGACGCGCGCCGCGGGATTGGGCGGCAGCGGGATGTCCCGAGGTGAAGCATGGCTGTTCGTGCTGGGCCTGCCGCTGGGGGCGCTCGTCGTCGGCGTGGTGACAGGCGGACTACCGAGCCATTTCGCCGCGCCTGTACCGCTCGCGATCGCGGGGCTCATCGTGGGCGTCGGGACGCGGCTGGGCAGCGGATGTACCAGCGGGCACGGCGTATGCGGTATGAGCCGCCTGGCACCGCGATCTCTGCTTGCGACCGCGATCTTCATGGCGACCGGCATCGCGACCGTAGCGGCGATGAACGTGCTCGATTGGCGGGTGCTGGGATGAGATTGCGTGCGTTGGTCGCGCTGGTGGCGGGCTGCCTGTTCGGGGCGGGGCTGGCAATCGGCGGCATGACCGATCCTGCGCGCGTGCGCGGCTTCCTGGATTTTTTCGGCGAGTGGGACCCGACGCTGGCCTTCGTGATGGGCGGCGCGGTGGTGACGATGGCCCTCGCCTGGCGCATACAGCGTCGGATGGAGCGCCCGCTCTTCGAGGCGCAATTCGCTTTGCCGAGGCGCAACGATCTGACGCCACGCCTCGTGATAGGCGCAGCGCTGTTCGGTATCGGCTGGGGGATCGCGGGCCTATGTCCCGGGCCGGGCTTCGCCGCGCTGGCGATCGATCCGGGCGCGGCGGCGATATTCGTGCTAGCGATGCTGGCAGGCGTGGCGCTGGTGCGCCTGAGGGAAGGAGCAAAGACGTGATCATTAATCGGGTGGACAAAAACTTCGCCGTGGCGCCGCAGATCGCGCCGCAGGACATGGCGGCGCTGGCGGCGGACGGCTTCACCACCGTGATCTGTAACCGGCCCGACGGAGAGGAGCCTGGCCAACCCGACGTCGCGACGATGCGCGCTGCGGCTGAGGCCGAGGGCATGGCATTCCACCATATTCCGATAAGCGGCGGCGTGTTCCCGCCCGATTCAGTCGCTGCACACCGTACGGCGCGCCAGGAGGCGACTGGCGCGACGCTGGCCTATTGCCGGTCGGGCACGCGGTCGATCACGCTCGACGCGATCGCCAACCCGGATGAGCGCGAGCTTGAAGAGCGTCTGCGTCTGGCTGCCGATGCCGGATACGACCTTTCCGCGCTGCGAGGACGGGTCGCCTAAGTCGAGAGTTGCGAAATCCATTCCAGACTTTCACCGTTTCCCGCAACTTGTTGCAGGATGCGCAACTAAAGGTGAAAACGCGACACTTTCGCGCCGGCATCCCGTCGCCTAGGGTGCGGGCGAGATGTTCGACGCATTCGACCCGATAATCCTCGCCCGCATCCAGTTCGCCTTCACGGTGAGCTTCCACTTCATCTTCCCGGCGTTCTCGATCGGGCTCGCCAGCTATCTGATGGTGCTGGAGGGGTTGTGGCTGAAAACGGGCAAGAGCCTCTATCTCGACCTGTTCAAATACTGGCTGAAGATCTTCGCCGTCGCGTTCGGCATGGGCGTCGTCTCCGGCATCGTGATGAGCTACCAGTTCGGCACCAACTGGTCGGTGTTTTCCGACCGGGCGGGGCCGGTGATCGGGCCGCTGATGGCCTACGAGGTGCTGACCGCGTTCTTCCTGGAGGCGGGATTTCTGGGCGTGATGCTGTTCGGGATGGAGCGGGTGGGCAAGAAGCTGCACTTCGCCGCCACCTGCATGGTCGCAGGCGGCACCGCCATTTCCGCCTTCTGGATCCTGTCGGTCAACAGCTGGATGCAGACCCCTACCGGCTTCATCATGGGGCCGGACGGGCGGATGTTGCCCGGCGACAGCTGGCTGGCAATCATCTTCAACCCCAGCTTCCCCTATCGGCTCGTGCACACGGTGCTTGCGGCCTATCTCACCACAGCCTTCGTCGTCGGCGGGGTCGGGGCCTGGCACCTGCTGCGCGACCGGGCGAGCCCGCACGCGCGCAAGATGTTTTCCATGGCGATGTGGATGGCGGCGCTGGTCGTGCCGATCCAGATCTTCGCGGGCGATGCGCATGGCCTCAACACGCTGGAGCACCAGCCCCAGAAGGTCATGGCGATGGAGGGGCACTACCAGAGCCATCCCGACGGCGCGCCGCTGATCCTGTTCGGCATTCCCGACAGCGCCGAGAAGACGGTCAAATACGCGGTCGAGATTCCCAAGGCTTCCAGCCTGATCCTGAAGCACGATCCCAACGCGCCGCTCGCGGGGCTCGATACCATTCCCGACGACGAGGAGCCGCCGGTGGGGATCGTGTTCTGGTCGTTCCGGATCATGGTCGGGCTCGGCTTCGCGATGCTCGGCATCGGACTGTGGAGCCTCGTCGCGCGCTGGCGCAAGCGGCTCTACGACTGGAAATGGCTGCACCGCGCGGCGCTCCTGATCTCGCCCGCCGGTTTCGTCGCGGTGATCGCGGGCTGGGTCACGACGGAGGTCGGTCGGCAGCCTTACGTGGTCTATAACATGCTGCGCACGACCGAGGCTGCGAGCCCGCTGGCCGCGCCCGCCGTGGGTGCCTCGCTGATCGCTTTCGTCGTGGTCTATTTTGCGGTCTTCGGGGTCGGCACCTGGTATATCCTGCGCCTGATGCGCAAGAACCCCGAACCGGGCGAACGCGGCGTGCGGATCGGCGAGAAGGGCCCCATCCGCACCGCCGGGATCACGCCCGCGCTGCAGCGCGCAAGCATCGAATTCGACGCCGACAAGCTGCCGCCCGGGATGGAGCGCTGAGCATGCTGGTGAATTTCGATCTCACGACCATCTGGGCCTTCATCATCGCCTTCGCGATCTTCGCCTATGTGGTGATGGACGGGTTCGACCTTGGCATCGGCATCCTCTTCCCCGCCTTCGAGGTGGGCCATGGCCGCAACCGGGCGATGAACTCGATCGCGCCCGTGTGGGACGGGAACGAGACCTGGCTGGTGCTGGGCGGCGGCGGGTTGTTCGCCGCCTTCCCGCTCGCCTACGCGGTAATCCTGCCCGCGACCTATCCGCTGGTCATCGCCATGCTGCTGGGCCTCGTCTTTCGCGGGGTGGCGTTCGAGTTTCGCTGGCGCGACGATGCCCACCGCAAGTTCTGGGACGTGGGGTTCAGTCTCGGCAGCTTCGTCGCCGCGCTGGCGCAGGGGATGATCCTGGGCGCGCTGCTGCAGGGGATCGAGGTCACCAACCGCGCCTACAGCGGCAGCTGGTGGGACTGGCTGACGCCCTATACGCTCCTGACCGGGGTCGGCACCGTGGCGGGCTACGCCCTGCTGGGCGCATGCTGGCTGGTGTGGAAGCTCGACGGCGAGGTGCAGGATCGCGCGCGGCGGCTGGCCCGCTGGGCCACGGTCGCGACCGTGCTGCTGATGGGCGCGGTCAGCCTATACAATCTCGGCCTGCGGCCCGAATATGCCGACCGCTGGCTGTCCGCGCCGGAAATCTACTACGCGCTGCCCGTGCCCATCCTGACCGCGGTGGTGACCGTGGCGCTGCTCGGCTCGCTCAAGGCGGCGCGCCATTCGAAGCCGTTCTGGCTGGCGCTGGCGCTGTTCTTCTTCGGCATGGCCGGACTGGGCGTGACCATGTGGCCCTATGTCGTGCCGCCGGGCCTGACCATCTGGGACGCCGCGGCGCCAGAGCGCAGCCAGGTCTTCATGCTGGTCGGAGTCGCGATCACCATGCCGCTGATCATCGGCTACACCGCCTGGGCCTATTGGGTGTTCCGGGGCAAGGTCGGGGCGGAGGGCTATCACTGATGGGGCCCGAACGGTCCGAGGCTGACGATGCCCCGCTCTGGCGGCGGCTCGCCTGGATGGCCGCGATCTGGGCGATGAGCGTCGCGGCGCTGGGCGCGGTCGCCTTCGTCCTGCGGGCATGGATCAAGTCCTGAGCCGATAACAGCGCCATTGCCGACCCGCGCGGCCCGCACTAGGGCCGCAGCAATGAGCGACAAGAACGAACACGATAGCCCCATCGGCGACCGGAAATTCTACAAGGCGCAGGAAGAGGCGCAATTCTCCGAGAAATCGCCGAGCGACACGCCGCAGACGCGCCATCCCGCCTATCGCCTCGCCTTCCAGGACCGCGACTTCCTGCTGCGCGAGGAGCTTCGCCCGGTCCGCTTCCAGCTGGAACTGCTGAAGCCGGAAATGCTGCTGGAGGAAGCCGGGGTCGGCTCCACCATCGTCATGTACGGCTCGGCCCGCATTCCTTCGCCCGAACAGGCCGAAGCCGCGGTGGAAGCTGCGACCGAGGAGGAGAAGCCGGTGGCCGAGCGCCTGGCGGCCAAGGCGAAATACTATCACGAGGCCTATACGCTGGCGCGCATGATCACCGAGAAGGCGATCATCGAGAATGGCAAGCGGCAGTTCGTCGTGTGTTCGGGTGGGGGCCCGTCGATCATGGAAGCCGCCAACCGCGGCGCGAGCGATGCGGGCGGCGAATCGGTCGGCCTGAACATCGTCCTGCCGCACGAACAGGCGCCCAATCACTATGTGACGCCCTATCTCAGCTTCAACTTTCACTATTTCGCGCTGCGCAAGATGCACTTCCTGCTGCGGGCGAAGGCGGTGGCCGTGTTTCCCGGCGGTTTCGGCACGTTCGACGAGATGTTCGAGCTGCTGACCCTGATCCAGACCGGCAAGATGAAGCCGATGCCGATCCTGCTGTTCGGCAAGGACTTCTGGAACCGGGTGGTCGATTTCGAGGCGCTGGCCGACGAAGGGACCGTGTCGAGGCGCGACCTCGACCTCATCACCTGGTGCGAGACGGCCGAAGAGGCGTGGGCGCATATCGCCGAGTTCTACGACCTCGACCGGTAGGGCTGCCCGGCTGGGCGTGGTCAGTCGCCGCGCACCGCCTGATGGCCCAGCGGTCCATGCCCCGCACCGAAACCCGGCGCTTTCTGCAATGCCTCGCGCACGAAGCGTCGACCGAGCCGCACCGCGTGTTCGAGAGGCTGGCCGTGGCCCAGCAGCGTCGCGATCGCCGACGACAGCGTACAGCCGGTGCCATGCGTATGGCGCGTATCGATCCAGGGATCGTCGAACGAAGCGAAGGAGCCGTCGGCATGGACCAGCCGGTCGATCACGCGCGTGCTCTCGGCATGACCGCCCTTCGCCAGTACCGCACAACCGTAATCGCTGGCGAGCCGGGTCGCGGCCCCGGCGATCTGGTCCGGGCTGTCGCAGGGTAGGCCGGTAAGCGCGGCGAGTTCGGGCAGGTTGGGCGTGGCGAGCGTCGCGCGGCTCATCAACTGGGAAAAGGCGGCGATGGTATCCTGGTCCGCCAAAACGGAGCCGCTGGTCGCGACCATAACGGGGTCGAAAACCACCGCCCCGTCGAAGCTGTCGAGCCGCTCGATTACCGCGCGCGCGATGGCGGGCGAGCCGAGCATGCCGATCTTGATCGCGTCCGCCCCGATATCCCCGATGCAGGAATCGATCTGCGCGCCGACCAGGTCGGCGGACAGCGTTTCGACCGCCTGCACGCCGCGCGTATTCTGCGCGGTGATCGCGGTGATCGCGGTCATGGCGTAGCCGCCCAGCATGGTGACAGTCTTGATATCGGCCTGGATGCCGGCCCCACCGGAGCTGTCGGAGCCCGCGATGGCGAGGATACGCGGAGGAGTGCTCACGCCTCGAACCGCCGCTGCGCGGAAGCCGGGTACTTCTGCTGCAAGGCCTTGCTCCGCGTTGGACGGTCCATCACTTCGCCGCCGCAATTGGGGCAGAGATCGTCGAGCGCGTCGGCGCACTGCGCGCAGAAGGTGCATTCCATGCTGCAGATGAAGGCTCCCGGAGCTTCCGCCGGAAGATCGACGCCGCAGCGCTCGCAATCGGGCCGCATCTCCAGCATCAGCCGGCCGCCTCGCGCACCGCATCGCAGATACGCGTAACGACGGTCTCGACCTGCGCTTCGTCGTCGCCTTCCGCCATCACGCGGATCACCGGTTCGGTGCCGCTCGGTCGGATGACGAGGCGGCCCTTGTCGGCCAGCTCCGCCTCGGCATCGGCGATCGCGGCCTTCACGCTGTCCGCCTCGAGCGGGTGACCGCCGGCATAGCGCACATTGTGGAGCACTTGCGGCACGCGCTCGAAGCGGTGCAGCACCTCGCTCGCCGGGCGGCCCTCGCGCACCAGGCTGGCCAGCACGCGCAGGGCCGCGACCGTGCCGTCGCCGGTGGTCGCGTGATCGAGCAGGATCATGTGGCCCGACTGCTCCCCCCCGACATTGAAGCCGCCCGCGCGCATACGCTCGAGCACGTAGCGGTCGCCGACCTTGGTCCGCTCCAGCGTCAGGCCGCGCTCGGCCAGATGGCGTTCGAGGCCGAGATTGCTCATCACCGTGGCGACCACGCCGCCGCCGGTAAGCTCGCCCTTTTCCGCCATGCGCGTCGCGATCAGGGCCATGATCTGGTCGCCGTCGACCGCCTGCCCCTTCTCGTCGATCACGATCAGCCGGTCGGCATCGCCGTCCAGCGCGATGCCGATATCGGCGCCTTCCTCGATCACCTTGGCCTGCACCGCGGCGATCGCGGTGGAGCCGACCCCGTCGTTGATGTTGGTGCCGTCGGGATCGACGCCCAGCGTCACGATCTCCGCCCCCAGTTCCCAGATCGCACTGGGCGCGACCTGATAGGCTGCCCCGTGGGCGCAATCGATCACCACCTTCAGCCCGTCGAAGCTGATGTCGTCGCTGACCGATTGCTTGACCGCGTGGATGTAGCGCCCGCGCGCATCCTCGATCCGGCGGGCGCGGCCGATATGGGCGGCCGGCACCAGGCTGGGCTGCTGCTCGATCAGCGCCTCGATCGCGGTCTCGGTATCGTCGTCCAGCTTGAACCCGTCGGGACCGAACAGCTTGATCCCGTTATCGCGATAGGGATTGTGACTGGCCGAGATCATCACGCCCAGATCGGCGCGCATCTCGCGCGTCAGCAGCGCGACCGCCGGGGTGGGCAGGGGTCCGGTCATGATGACATCCACCCCCATGCTGGTGAAGCCCGCGACGAGCGCGCTTTCCATCATATAGCCCGACAGGCGGGTATCCTTGCCGATCACCACCCGGTGGCGATGGTCGCCGCGGCGGAAATGCGCGCCCGCCGCCTGCGCCACGCGCATCGCCATCTCGGCGGTCATCGCCCCGGTGTTGGTCTCGCCCCGAATCCCGTCGGTGCCGAAGAATTTGCGTCCCATCTGCAATCCATTCCCGCATTGCGCGCATGTATGTTGTTTGCCACCCGTCTGTTACGCGTGATCCGCGCGATGTGAAGGGGTGGGTGCATGGCCGTAACCGAAAGCGAGAAAGACCGCGATGCCGACGGCGGGCTGGTAAGCATCCGGATTCCGGTCTGGTGGACGCTTGCCGGGCTGGTCGGAGGTCTGCTGGTCGGCTCGCTGCTGGCGGGCACGCAGGTCGAGGAGGCCGTGCTCGCGATCACCGCCCCCATCGGCGCGATGTGGCTGCGCGCCTTGCAGATGACGATCATCCCGCTGGTCGGCGCGCTGCTGGTGATGGGGATCAGCCAGCTGGTGGAGGCGGCGCGGGCGGGTGCGGTGGCGCGGCGCATGCTGGGCTGGATGGCGCTGGCGCTGGTGCTGGGCAGCGTGGCGAGCGCGGTGCTGATGCCGCTGCTGCTCGACATTTTCCCGATACCCGCCGCGGCAAACGCCCTGCTGGCGGCCGGAGCGAATGGCCCGGCGCAAGAGGTTCCGGGGGTGGGAGAGTTCATCGCCTCGCTCGTCGCGCCCAACCTGATCGCGGCCGCCGCGGAAACCGCGATGCTGCCGCTGACGATCTTCTTCGCGCTGTTCGCGGTCGCCCTGTCGCGCTTGCCGCGCGGGCAGGGAGACGTCCTGCGGCGGTTCTTCCGCGCGCTCGGCAATGCCATGCTGGTCATCATCGGCTGGGTGCTGTGGGTCGCGCCGGTCGGCGTCTTCGCGCTCGCACTCGGCGTCGCGGTCAGGGCGGGCGGGAACGGCGCGTTCCTGACGCTGCTGCACTACATCCTGACGGTGTCCGCGATGGGGGCGCTGACGCTGGTCGCCGCATATCTGCTGGCCTGGCTGGCGGGCGGGGTCGGCCTCGCGCGTTTTGCCCGCGCGGTCCTGCCCGCGCAGACGGTGGCGCTCTCGACGCAAAGCTCGCTCGCCAGCCTGCCCGCCATGCTCGAAAGCGCGCGGACCCTGCGCCTGCGCGAAGAGACGAGCGACTTCGTCCTGCCGCTCGCCGTCGCGATCTTTCGCGCGACCAGCCCGGGCATGAACATGGCGGTGGCGATCTACGTCGCGCATCTGACGGGCGTGGCCCTCTCCCCCGGCCTGCTGGCGGCGGGCATCGCGGTCGCGCTGGTCATATCGGTGGGTTCGGTCAGTCTGCCCGGCACGATCAGCTTCGTCATTTCCATCGGGCCGATCGCGCTTGCCATGGGCGTGCCGATAGAGCCGCTCGCGCTGCTGGTGGCGGTGGAGATGCTGCCCGACATCATGCGCACGATCGCGAACGTGACGATGAACGTGGCGGTGGCCACGGCGACCGATCGGGAAATTGAGCGCTAGCTGCAACTCTCGCCCGGCCCATGCGTTGGTGGGGCGAACGACACGATTTTCCAACATGCAACGGGAGAATACCATTGGCATTCGAAGTCACCCCACTGCCGTATGACGACGGCGCGCTCGCCCCGGCCGTTTCCGCCGAGACGCTCAGCTACCATCACGGCAAGCATCACAAGGCCTATATCGACAAGACCAACAAGGCGATCGAGGGCACCGACCACGAGGACAAGAAGCTTGCAGAAGTCGTCGCCGCCGCGCGTGGCAGCGACCAGGGCCTGTTCAACAATTCGGCGCAGAGCTGGAACCACGGCTTCTACTGGCACTCGATGGTCGGCGAAGACGTGTCGCCCAGCGACGAGCTGAAGGCGATGATCGACGATGCCTTCGGTTCGCTCGACGATCTGAAGGAAAAGCTGCAGGAACGCGGCGCCGGCCACTTCGCCAGCGGTTGGGTCTGGCTGGCCGAGAAGGGCGGCAAGCTCTCGATCGAGGAAACGCATGACGGCGATACGCTGGCCGACCAGGACGGCATCAACCCGCTGCTCGTGATCGACCTTTGGGAGCACGCCTATTACCTCGACCACCAGAACGCGCGGCCGGAATATCTGAAGGCGCTGACGAAGGACAAGCTCAACTGGAAGTTCGCGAGCGACAATCTGGCGCGCGGAACGACCTGGGAATATCCCGCCTGAGCGGCTGATCCGATTGTTCGAGAACGTGGAAGGCCCGCCGTTATGGTGGGCCTTTTGCTTTTCCACCGACCCTCGTCAGGTTTCGACCGCTTCCTCGTCCGGTTCGTCGGCCATGGCGCTAGCATCGAACAGCGGCTCGCCGAAAATGAACCCCACCAGGTTGGGTCGTCCGACATGGTCGAAGAACGCGGTCAGCATCAGCAATAGCGGGACCGACAGCAGCGCCCCGAGCGCACCCCAGATCCAGGTGAAATAGGAAAACGCGATCAGGATCATCACCGGGTTCATGGTGAAACGCGCGCCGAGGATGGACGGGGTGACGATGTTCGCCTCCACTGCATGCAGGCACAGATAGGCGGCGGCCGGCATCAGCCCCCAGAACACCGTTTCGGACGTGCCGATGCCGAACAGGGCGAGCAGCGTCGTCATCGCCAGCGGGCCGATATAAGGGATGAAATTGAGCAGGGCGGCGAGGCCTCCCCACATCATCGGGGCGCTGACGCCCAGGATCCACGCACCTAGCGTAACGATCACGCCGATCCCGAGATTGATCCAGGCCACCGTAAGGATATAGGCCGCCACCCGATCCTGCACCTCGCGCATCACGCGCGCCGCCTTCAGGCTGGTGCCGAAGCTGCTGCGCCCGAACAGCAGGTTGCGCCGCATGCGAATGCGCGCCTCGACCATGAAGAAGGTCATGAGGAAGGTCAGCAGCACCTCCAGTACGACGCTCGGCGCGCCGATCGCCAGTTCCTGCACGAAGGAAGGGCTGGCGAGCACGACGCGGTCGCTCCCCTCCTGACCCAGCGCCTCGTTCAACACCGTGTTGGCGCGTGCGAGCCAGCCGAACTGGCTGCGCAGCTCGGCGAAGCGCGCTCCGACCTGCTCGATCAGGGCGGGCAGTGTATCGAACAGCGAAATGGCGGGTTGAAGGATCACCGCGAAGGCGATCGCCAGCACCCCGATGAAGAACAGGATGGCGAGGATGGAGGCAAGCGTGTTGGGCACGCCCCAACCCGACAGGCGATCCGCCAGCGGCGCGAGCAGGATCGTGAAGATGATCGCGGTCGTCACCGGCAGGAAGACGACCGAGCCGATCGAGAGGACGAAAGGCAGGGCCAGGAAAAGGCCTGCGCCCAGAATAAGCACGAGCAGACTGATAAGCCGCAATTCCTGGTCGGCGAACGTCATCTGCCGCGCAGGAGCGGAAACGTCCTCCTGCACCCCGAGCGGATCGGTGGACGGCGACCGCTCCGCCCCCTCCGGCGTCCCCTCAGGCGACATCGTTTCCATGGTCAGCCCATACCATAGCGCAACGCCGCGAACGAGTGTTCACGCGGCGCGCGCAGAGGAGCCTATTTCCGCCCGAGCGTCGGTTCGGCCACGCCGTTGCCCGCCGCGACATCGTCCAGCTCTTCGAGGATGGCGCGGTGCGCGCCGTCGTCTGCACGCGAGCGCTGGGGAATGGACCCGTCGGCCAGCATCGCGTTGAGCGCCGAACGCGCCCGGCCAACGCGGCTCTTGATGGTGCCGACCGCGCAACCGCAGATCGTCGCCGCCTCTTCGTAGGAGAAGCCCCCGGCCCCGACCAGCAACAGCGCCTCGCGCCGTTCCGGGGGAAGGGTCAGCAAGGCACGGTGCATGTCCGACAGGTGGATCGGCTCCTCCTGCCCCGCCGGCGCGGTCAGGATCCGTTCGGCCACCGTCTCGTCGTAATCGCCGCGAAAGCGGTTGCGCCGCATATCGGTGAGATAGGCGTTGCGCAGGATCACGAAGGTCCACGCCCGCATGCTGGTGCCCGGTTCGAACCGCTCCTGCGCGGCCCATGCCTTCAGCAACGCTTCCTGCACCAGATCGTCAGCCATGTCCGGGCGCCCGCACAGGCCGCGCGCGAAAGCACGCAGGTGTGGTACGACTTCCGTCAGCTCACGTTTGAAATCGGCCTTTTCGGCGGCCGTTCGTTTCGTCGAACTCATCCCTGCCCGTCTTTCGAACCTTCGCTGTCCTTGTCGAGCTGCGACAGCAGGTCCTTGAAATTGTCCGGAAGCGGCTCGTCGACAACCGAATCGTATAATCTGCGCAGGCCCGACGACCAGTCGGGTCTGCCCTTGCCGGATGCATGCGCGGTCGTACGTGCCTGACCCGCCCCAGCTTTTTTCGTCTCGTCAGATGTCATGCCGTTATCGAAGAGCTCCCTCCAGACGAGAGGGCAGCGTGTGCCCCCAAAAGTCCGCGATCCCATGAGAAACCGAGGAACGAATTTCATCCCATGTGGTTCCCCAACGCAGAGTTGGCAAGTAGCCGGTGTCCCTTCCGGCAATGGGCAAGCATCAATTGAATCCGGAACCTACTACTCATCTGCGCCGGAACAGCCGCTGGCTGATCCGATTCCCCCGCGCTTTGCCGCTCGCAATCTTCATGCTGATTGTCGTGATAACCCTGGTCAGCGTGTTCGCCATCGAACGGGGCGAACAGCGCCAGGAGCGTGCCCATCTCAACGAAGCGGCCCGCTCGATCGCTTCCGCCCTCGATCGCCGCGGCAACACGTCCAGTTCCTATCTGCGTGCCGGCGCCGCGCTGTTCGGGTCGGTGGACGCGGTTCCGGCCAGCCTGTTCCGCCGTTTCGTAAACGAACTGCGAATCGATTCCGATTATCGGGGGGCAGAGGGGATCGGCTGGGCCCAGATCGTGCCGCGCAATCAGATCGGCGCCTTCGAAATGGCGATGACCGAACAGGTGCCGGGCCAGATGCGGGTGCATCCGCTACCCCCGCCGACCCAGCCCTTCGCCGTACCGGTCACGTTCCTGAAACCCGATACCGAGCGCAGCCGCCGTGCGCTGGGCTTCGACATGTATTCCGAAGCGACCCGCCGGACGGCGATGGACGAAGCGGTTCGCACGATGCGTCCCACCGCGAGCGGTCCCGTAAAGCTGATGCAGGAAGGTACCGGGAACCATGCGGGTTTCCTGATCTACATGCCGGTCTTCCAGATCCGCGGCGGCAAGCGGGTGCTGATCGGCTTCATCTACAGTCCCTTCGACGGCGAGGACTTTCTGGAATCGGTCCTCACGCCGGAGGTATCGGATGCGCGCGGTATCCGGCTGTACGATGGGACGCCCGAGAGCGGCACGTTGCTGGCGACGCACGCGCCCGAGTTCAGGACCGGGCGCTACGTTACCGCGCAGGTGCGTGTCGCCAACCGCCCGATGACCGTGCAGGTGGAAAGCCAGCGCGGAAAACTGCTGTCGACCTTGTCGATGATAACGCTGCTGTTCGGCCTTGCCGTCGCCACCCTGTCGATGATCGTCGCGCGCCTGCTGACGAAGCAGGCGTACGAGGACCAGGCCTCGCTCGATTTCTTCGCCGAGCAGAATTCGATCCGCAATTCGCTGACCCGCGAATTGAACCATCGGGTCAAGAACACCCTCGCCAATGTGTTGTCTATCGTCTCGCTGACCCGGCGGCGGGCAACCACGCTGGAAGAGTTCGCCAACGGCCTGGACGGGCGCATTCGCGCACTGTCGGCAACGCACGACCTGCTCACGAATTCGGAATGGGGCACCACGCCGATCCGCGCGGTGGTGGAGACCGAAATCGCCCCCTATGCGCGTTCGGACGAAACCATACTGACCATCGACGGTCCGTTGGTGGAGCTGGCGCCCAACGATGCCCTGTCGCTGGGCCTCGCGATGCACGAGCTCGCCACCAACGCCGCCAAGTATGGCGCGCTGTCGGTAGCGGGCGGCCACCTCAGCGTAACCTGGTCGCTGGTTCGCGACGATCTGGCGCGGATCGAGTGGGTCGAATCGGAAGGGCCGAGCGTTCCCGCCGATCGCAAGCGCGGATTCGGCACCGATCTGGTGGAGAAGATCGTCGCGCACGAGCTCAAGCATCCTGTCAGCCTGCGCTTCGAACGGAGCGGCGTCGAGTGCACGCTGTCCGTGCCGGTCCGAAAGCCGAGCGAGTTCGCCATGCGCGCCCGCCGGCAGAAGGATGGGAACAAGATGGGCGACTTGCAGGGCTGAATATCGGCCCGGAGCCACGGATCGCCTGCTAGGGACTTCACGCAAAGAAAAAGCGCCCGACTGCCAGTGGCGGTCGGGCGCTTCGCTATTCGATATGCCGGACGGATCAGTCGATCGGACGGCTCGAATTGAAGAACAGGGCCTGGCTGATCGCCGCGCGCACGGTCGCTTCCTGGAACGGCTTGGTAACCAGATAGGTCGGTTCCGGCCGGTCCCCGGTCAACAGCCGCTCCGGATAGGCGGTAATGAAGATCACCGGCACACTGCCCATCGCGAGGATGTCGTCCACCGCATCGAGCCCGGACGATCCGTCGGCGAGCTGGATGTCGGCGAGCACCAGGCCGGGGGTCTGTTCCGCGACCACCTGCTGCGCCTGCGTGCGCGTGGCGGCGGTGCCGCAGATGTCGTGACCCAGGCCGCGCACCAGATCCTCGAGCTGCATCGAGATCAGGGGCTCGTCCTCGATGATCAGGACAGACGTGGCCGATTCTCGATCGATTTCGGCGATGGCATCCTGCACCATCGCTTCCACATCGGTTTCTTCCATGTCCATGATCTCGGCGGTTTCCGAGATGGAGAAATCTTCCAGCGTGGTCAGCAGCAGCGCCTGCCGGTTCAGCGGCGTGACCGCCTTCAACCGATTGTGCGCGGCATTCTCGTGCTCGCCGGAGCCGGACGTATCGTCATCGTCCTGCACTTCCATGTAAGCGCTCGACCACACCTTGTTGAAGGCGCGGTAAAGCGGCACCCGCCCCGATTGGAGCGATTGTTTGAGATCTTCGTCTTCCAGCGCCGCTTCCAGCGTGGCGCGGACGAAGGCATCTCCTGTCTGCTGCGAACCCGTGAGTGCGCGCGCGTAGCGACGCAGATACGGAAGGTTGGCGGCTACTTGTTCTCCGAGCGACATGAATCCCTTTCCCGTTTGGACGCGCGATAAACGAGCGGTCCGGAGGTCGGTTCCGTCCCTGCCGATTGGAGGGAGGTTTGACAAGCAGGATAGGGGGTTAGTCCCTTGGTCCAAGGGTCTGCGAAAATTTTTTCCTCGCTGCCGGAACCCCTTTCCGAACGGGGCATTATGTCCTTGTCACCGCCGAGACCCCCCTCCCGTCCAAGCGGCAGGTGATACGATCCCGAAAGGCCTCCGCTCGAAACCGAGCGGAGGCCTTTTTTTCGTGCGTGATCCCTTACGTGCGAAGCGGATGCGACTGTGGGAGCGCGGCATCGCGCGCCGGACCGGGGAAAAGGAGTTCGAGCGCCCTAGCGGCGGAACAGCGCCAGCAGACCCTTGCGGCGGGGGGCGCGGGCGTGGGCCACCAGCTCGGAAAAGTCGTATGGCTTTTCCAGCACCGGGCCGAGTTCGGCGATCTCTTCGGGAATGGAGTCGGGCGCGCCGGTGGAGAAGATGATCCGCGGAGGCTGCGGGCCGATCTGGGCGACGAGCTCAGCAATAGCCCAGCCATCGTCCCGATCGGCGAGGTGCACGTCCAGGATCAGAAGGTCGAACTTGCTGTCGCGCAACTGGTCGAGCGCCGCCGCAGTGGTAGCGACGGTGGTCACCTCGCTCGCGCCCGCCTCGCGCAGGCTGTCCTCGGTCGCGAGGGCCAGCACCGCGTCGTCTTCCACCAGCAACACGGAGCCGAGCGGGCCCGCGCCGTCGCCCGACCGGGGCTCTCCCGCTTTGCCGTCCGCTGATTTCATCTCGATGCGGTTCCTCGACTGGTGCCGCGGCCTCGCGCCGACGTGCCCTGCAACAACCCCGATCGCCGTTCTAACGTTCCCGCGTTGCTCCGCTTGCCGGCCTGCGCCGCCCGGTCACAGATCCCGGCGATAGATCACATATTCGCGGTTGATCCGGCTATCGATCGTTTCGGCGATCGCGACCATCCCGCGATTGTCCTCCAGGATCCAGCCGATCTCGCCCCGCTTCGAGCCATAGCGCCGCGTGGCCTCCTGCCTGATCGATTCGATCATCATGAAGGCGAGCTGGCTGGCGAGGCGTGAGTTCTGAAACTCCTTCAGCACGCCCATCAGCGGCACGCGCATGTCGGCGCCGGTCGGCTTCTTCAGCCAGCGCAGCAGACGAATCCAGCCGAACGGGAACAGCTTGCCGCCGATATCCTTGAGCACGGCGTTCATGTCCGGGATGGTCATCATGAAGGCGACCGGACGCCCCTCGACCTCCGCGATGCGGTTCAGCGGCGCATGGATGATCGGGCGCATTTTCTTGCCCGCATAGGCGACTTCCTCGGGCGTGAACGGCACGAAGCCCCAATTGGTCGACCAGGCATCGTTTAGGATCGTCAGGATGATCTCCATCTCGCTCTGGTAATTGGCGAGGTCGACCGGGCGCACGGTGATGCGCGGATTGCGCTCCCCCGATTGCACGATCCGCTGCACCAGCGGCGGGAATTCCTGCGTGATGTCGAGATCGTATGTCAGCAGCGATTTCGCCTTCTCGTAGCTGGCCGCTTCGATCCAGGCCCGATAATGCGGGGGATGATGCCCCATCATCATGGTGGGCGAGTGATCGTGCCCCTTCACCAGCAGGCCGGGCTCTTCCCAGATCGACATCGAGATAGGTCCCAACACATGGGTCATCCCTCGCTCGCGCAACCAGCCTTCCGCCGCCGCGAGCAGCGCCTTCCCGACCTCTTCATCGACCGCATCGAAATAACCGAACATGCCGGTTCCGGGCCCCATGCCCTGTTCGACGGGAATGGCGAGGGCGAGGTGATCGATCTGCGCCGAGATGCGTCCCACCGCCTCCCCGCCGCGCCGGGCGATGAACAGCTGCGCCTCGGCATGGCCGAAGAACGGGTTCCTGTCCGGGTCGACCAGCTCCAGCTGTTCGGAGCGCAATTGCGGGACCGAGTTCGGCACCTTGGCAGCGAAGCGGCGGCCGAGGTCGACGAATTGCGCCCGGCCTTTCTTACCGGAAACGGGTTCGATCACGATCTTTTCGTTGGTCACGGGTGGTCCTGTTCAGGCGCGATTAGCGGTTGGCGCGCAATAGCGCGGACGAACAAGCCAGTCGATCACTCTCGCCAACAGCCTGCATTTGCCGATCGGTTGCGCAATCCCTACATAGCCACCCGCAAGCAGACAGCCGAAGACAGATATGTCCCATACCCTCGATCCCGCCACCACGACCGGCGCGCCCACCGCGCAGCCGCGCGCCATGCGCGTTGCGGACGACATGGCGATGTTGCGCGCCGCCCGCGACCTGACGAAGGATCTCGCCCAGGCGCGCCCGGCTATCTACTGGCCGGACATGCTGGGCTCCGCGCTTTTGGGTTACGCGGCGCTCGCGGGCGCGATCCTGGTCGATAGCACGCCCGCCGCGCTCGCCCTCGGCCTCGTGGCGGCGCTGGCGCTCTACCGGGCGCTGCTGTTCATCCACGAGCTGTCGCATATCCATCGCGACGCGCTGCCGGGCTTCCGGCTTGGCTGGAACCTGCTGGTCGGTGTGCCGATGCTGACTCCGTCCTTCATGTACGAAGGGGTGCACACGCTGCACCACAAGCGTACGCAATACGGTACGGTGGAGGATCCGGAATATCTCCCGCTGGCGCTGATGAAGCCGTGGTCCCTGCCGCTCTTCGTCCTGATTGCAGCGTTGCTGCCGGTGGCTCTGATCGCGCGCTTCGCGATCCTAGTCCCGCTGGGCGCGATCCTGCCGCCGGTTCGCCGGCTCACCTGGCAGCGTTTTTCCGCCCTCGCGATCAATCCGGCGTTCCGCCGCCGCCCGCCGGAAGGCGAGCTGCGCCCGCGTGTTCTGTGGCAGGAGCTGGGCGGCTTCGCATGGTCGTGGGTCCTGATCGGCAGCGTCTTCGCCTTCGGCTGGCATCCGCTGCTGGTCGCGCTGGCAACCGTGTCCTTTGCCGCGGTGCTCAACCAGTTGCGCACGTGGTCGCGCATCTGTGGGAGAACGAAGGCGAGCAGATGACGGTGACGGCCCAGTTCCTCGATTCGGTGAACGTCCCGCCGCCGGGTGTGGTTGCCGAGCTATGGGCACCGGTCGGCCTGCGCTATCACGCACTGCACCATCTGATGCCGAGCATGCCCTATCACGCGTTGCCCGAGGCGCACCGGCGGCTCGCGACCGAACTCGGCATGGATTCGACCTATCACGGTGCCAATCACCCCGGCATGGCCCGGCTCGTGGGCCGGATCGCGCGCAGCACCATGCGGCTGCGCTAGGCGCTATTCTTCGGTGCGGATGAGCACCGTTTCCCCGATCAGGAAGAACAGCAGGAAGGGTGCCCACGCCGCCAGAAACGGCGGGTAGCCGCCGAAATTGCCCAGTGCCAGCGCGGCGTTGTCGATCAGGAAGAAGGCGAACCCCATAGCCATCGCGATCACCGCGCGCAGGAACAGCTGCCCCGATCGTGCCAGCCCGAAGGCGGCGATAGCCCCCAGCAGAGGCATGAGCAGGGCGGCGAGCGGACCGGAAATCTTGTGCCACCAGTTCATCCGCAGTTCCGCGGTGGAGCGGCCCGCCGCCTCGTATGCGGCGATGGAATCCGACAATTCCCACAGGCTCTGGGTTTCGGCCTTCACGCTTTCCAGGGCGATTTCGGCCGGGGTGATACTGGTCCGGATCGTCTGGGCAGGCGCGGTGGTCGTTGCCGCGGTCGCAACGTCGAAGTTCTGCGCATCGACCAGCCGCCAGCCATCCTGCGTCGGCTGGGCCAGCCGCGCCCGCAGCTGATCGTTGATCTCGCCGCCGGGATTGCGGGCATACCAGGTCACGCCGGACAGGCGCATCGCCGCCCCGGCTCCGCTGACGGTCTTCGCCATCAGGATGTTCTCTCCATCGGAGACATAGACGTTGGACCGGGTGTCGGATGTGCGCGGGATCGGCCCGTATTCCACCGCCTGCCAAGCATTCAGAGCCGCCGTCGCGCGGGTCACGACCCGTTCGTTGAAGACGAAGGTGAGGGCGGACACGATCAGCGCGGTCAGGAACAGCGGGGCCAGCACCTGGTGGGCCGACAGACCCGCCGCCTTCATCGCGATCACTTCGCTGTTCTGGTTCAGCCCGACCAGAGTGATGATGGTCGCCAGCAACACCGAATAGGGTAGGAAGGTCTGAACCAGCTGCGGGATGCGCAGCGAGACGTAATAGAGCAGTTGCCCCTGACCGTTGCCCTTTACCGCCAGGATGTCGCCGCTGGTCGACAGCAGGTCCAGCATCATCAGAACCAAGACCAGCACCGCCAGCATGGCGATGATGCGGGTGACGAACATCTTGCCGAGATAGAGCGTCAGACGCCGTGAGGGGAAGAAATCGAGCTGCATCCTAGGCGCCACTTTCCGCAAGATCGTCTTCGTTTTCTTCTTCTTCGCCCAGCATGGTCTGCCCTGCCGCGCGCTTGCGCCGTTTGCGCCAGCCGAACAGCTTTCCGAACCGTTTGGAGATCTTGCCGAAGACACGCTCCAGCGCGCCGATCGGCTGGCCGCCCGGAACATGGGCGAGCTGGTAGTACATCCATACGATCAGCAGGGCGAAGATGGCGAAGGGCGTCCACAGTGCCACGACGGGGTCGATCCGGCCGAGCATCGCAACATCCTCCCCATACTGGTTCACCTTGTGATAGGCGACCACCAGCACGATCGAGACGAACACGCCGAGCGCGCTGGTGGAGCGTTTGGGCGGCACTGCCAGGGCGAGCCCCAGCAGCGGCATCAGCAGCATCATCACCACCTCCACCAGGCGGAAGTGGAAGCTCGCTTGGCTTGCGTCGCGGGTATCGGGCGGCTGGGTATCGGCCCAGCCGATCCGCAGCAGTTCGGGCAGGATGAATTCGCGCTGGTCGTCCCCGCGCGTGCGGAATTCCTCCACCCGCGGCAGATCGATCGGCAGGTCGTGGCGGCTGAAGGTCAGCACGCGCGGCGTTTCGTCGCCGCTGTCCTGCACGATCGTGCCGTCTATCAGGCGCAGGATGATGGTGTTGGGATTGTCGGTGGTGGCCATGAACGCGCCCTCGCGCGCGCCGATCGACAGCACCTCCCCCTTCTCCGTCGCGATGCGGGCGAAAATGCCCATCAGGCGCCGCCCCTTGTCCTCGCTGCGATCGATGCGCAGCGCCATGCGATCCGCCAGCGTGGTGAATTCGCCGACCTTGATAGAGGCGCCGAGCGCGCCCGATTGCAGCTCGTACTGCAATTCCTCGTAGGTGTAGCGCGCCACCGGCTGAATGTAGAACACCAGCGCGACGTTCACTGCCATCAGGATCGCCGCCAGCGCGTAGGGCACACGCAGCATCCGGCCGTAGCTCATGCCCAGTGCCCGCAGCACGTCGAGTTCGCTGGAGGTGGCGAGCTTGCGGAAGGCGAGCAGGATGCCGAGCATCAGCCCCAGGGGAATGGCCAGCGCGGCGTATTCGGGCAGCATCGCGCCCAGCATCTTGAACACGACCCCGACCGGGCCGCCCTCCACCGACACGAAGTCGAACAGCCGCCGCATCTTGTCGAGCAGCAGCAGCGAGGCGGCGATGGCGAACACACCCGCCATCGGAACGATGGTCAGCCGCAGGATGTAGCGGTCGATGGCTGGGAGGAATTTGAACAAGGGCGTGACGGCTCGCTGGGGCTGTGGTGCCCGGCCTTAACGGCAAATCGGCGTCAGGTCATGCCCGCTTTGAGAGCGCGCGCGAATATCAGGCCTTTTCCAGCGTGCATTGCAACGGATGCTGGTTCTCGCGCGCGAAATCCATCACCTGGTTCACCTTGGTCTCGGCGACTTCGTAGGTGAAGACCCCGCACACCCCCACGCCGCGCTGATGGACGTGGAGCATGACCCGCGTCGCCTCCTCCATATTCATGCGGAAGAAGCGCTTGAGCACGATCACCACGAACTCCATCGGGGTGTAATCGTCGTTGAGCATCAGCACCTTGTACTGGCTGGGCTTCTTGGGGCGGGTGCGCGTCTTGGTGGCGATACCGATCTGGCTGTCGCCATCGGTCCCGCGCCGGTCGTCGTCGCCCGCACGCGGGGCGATGGCGGTCATGCTGGTGGGGGCTGGGCAGGTCCGGGTCATCATGGCGACAATATCGTAAGGCGCTGCGCAAAGGCAAGGTGCGCCGGGGGTATCAGGGCGGTTTCGGCATCGATCGACCGCAAGCAAAAGGGCCGAACGGCGCCATGCCGTCCGGCCCTGCTAACGGATCGGATCAAAGAGGAGAGAGGAGAGCCCGGTCCGTCGAAAGCGTTCGCTTAAGCAGCGGCGACCTTGTCGGCGGCAACGCTCATGCGGCTGGAGATCGGCGCGAAGGTGTCGTTGGCCAGCTTCATCCAGCTTTCGGTCGCCTTCGAACCGAACGCGATCGCGGCATCGAAATTGCGGCGCGCGATATCGCCCTGCAGCTGCACGAGTTCGGTCGGGCTGGTGACCTTGGCCATGTCCTTGGCGTCTTCGATCATCTGCTCGGTGGCCTTCTTGCCGTCTTCGGCGACCATCTGGCCCATGTCCTTCAGACCGGCGTAGTAGATCTTGCCGGATTCGATCATCGCTTCGGCATTCGCCTTCTGGAACGCGACCATCTCGCCGGTCATCTCGGTGCCCTTCTCATAGGCACCCTTCATCTTGGACTGGACGGTGCCGGCGACATCCTTGGCGGTGTCGGTGAAGGTCTTCTTGGTGGTGGTAGTGGTGGTATCCATGATCGGTGTTTCCTTGAACTTCGTATCGGGTTTGGTGAACTTCGGCGCCTTGGCCTTGGCCTTCTGCGTCGGGGATTTCTTCGCCAGCTTCTTCGCCGGAACAGGCTTGTCCTTCGCCGCGACCGGCTTCGGTTTAGGCTTGGCCGCAACCGTCTTCGCAGTTGCCGTCGGCTTCGGCGCTTCCGGCTTGCCGGTCGTCTTGGCTTCGTAGGTCTGCGCGATCGCCTTCTCAGCCGAAGCCGCCTCGGCGGCCTCGTTCGCGCTCACTTTCGCTTCGTCCTGATCGGCCATGGAATCTGCCTCATCGTCTTGTGCAGTGCACAAATAGATGCTGCGACCGCGAAACGCAAGCTTTTTTGTGCAGTGCACAATAATGAGGAGACGGTACTGCTAGCGGGGCACCGAAGGTCAGCGCGTCATCACGTACCGTCCCGGCGCGTCCTCGATCACCGTATCCGCGTCGTTCTTCCCTGGAACGCGCTTGCCCTTCGCCGCGACTTCCTCGCCATCGTGCCCCTCGATCCATTCGATCCAGTCCGGCCACCAACTGCCGGGATGCTCGGTCGCGCCTTCGCGGAACTGCGCCAGGGTGCGCACGCCGTCGTCTTCGTTGATCCAGTACTGGTATTTCCTGGCCTCGGGCGGATTGACCACACCTGCGATATGGCCCGACCCGGCGAGGACGAAGCGCGTCGGGCCGGAGAAATGCTCACGTATCTTCCACACGCTCTCGGCCGGGGCGATGTGATCCTCCCTCCCGGCCTGGATATAGGCAGGCGTCTCGACCCGCGTCAGGTCGATCGGGGTCCCGTCCGCCGACAGCGCGTCGGGCTGGACCAGCAGGTTGTCGCGATAGAGGTCGCGCAGATAGGCGCGGTGCCATTTCGCGGGCAGATTGGTCACGTCCCCGTTCCAGTGCAGCAGGTCGAACGCCGGGTAGCTTTCGCCCAGCAGGTAATTGTTGACGACGTAGTTCCAGATCAGGTCCGTGCCGCGCAGCATGTTGAAGGTCGCGGCCATGTAGCGCCCGTCGAGATAGCCGTCGGTCTCCAGGTTCTCGATCGCGGCGAGCTGCTGATCGTCCACGAAGTTCAGCAGTTCTCCCGCCTTCCGGAAATCGACCTGGGCAGTAAAGAAAGTGGCGCTCTTCACCCGGTCCGCCTCGCCGCGTCGCGCCAGGATCGCCAGCGTTGCCGCCAGCGTGGTGCCCGCGACGCAATAGCCGATCGCATGCACGGCGGGCACCTTCAGCCGGTCGCGGACATGGTCGATCACCTCGATCTGCGCGCGGATGTAATCGTCCCATTCGATGTCGGCCATGCTCGCATCGGCCGATTTCCAGCTGACCACGAACACCGACAGCCCCTGCTCGACCGCCCAGCGGATGAAGCTCTTCTTCGGGTTGAGATCGAGGATGTAGAACCGGTTGATCCATGGGGGGAAGATCACCAGCGGCACCGCCAGCACCTTCTCCGTCGTCGGGGTGTACTGGATCAGCTGATAGAGCGGCGTCTCGTGCACCACCTTGCCCGGCGTCACCGCGATATTCTCGCCCAGCGTGAACGCGCCGCTGTCGGTATGCGTCAGCTGGCCTTTGTCGAGATCGGCCAGGAGATGCCGCATACCCTCGACCAGGTTCTCGCCCTTGGTCGCCATGGTCCGTTCCAGCACCACCGGATTGGTCGCGGCGAAATTGGCGGGGCTCAGCGCGTCGGCCATCGCCCTGGTCGCGAACTTCAGCTGCTCGCGCTTGTCCGGCGTCAGGCCCTGCAGATCGTCGACCATCGCCTCGATCCGCTCGACCAGCAGCAGATAGGTCTGGTGGATCAGCGCGAAGGCGGGCTGGGTGCGCCAGCGTTCGTCGGCGAAGCGGCGATCCTTGCGCGGCAGATCGGGTTGCTCGACGGTATCGCCGGACATTCCGGCCCACACCGACTGCCACAGCGCGACGCTGTCCTGCCACAGCTTCTGCTGCGCCTCAATGTCGGCCGCGAAGGGGAGGCTCCTGGTCCAGTTCTCCATCAGCGCGAACCAGCGCGCCGGATCGCCCGACAGCTCCGGGGCGGCCTGCGGCACCGCGTGGTTGCCCTGAAATTCCAGCCACATCGCCTGCAGCTTGCCCGCATTCTCCGCCCATTCGCGCATCTCTTCGGGGTCGGGCAGCTTCGCCGGACTATCGGTGCCGCCGATCATCGGCTGCGCCATGCCGTGCGCCAGCTTCATCTGCGCCTCCAGCATCGCTGTGAACGGATCGTCGCGGCGCGTCTCTTCGGCCATCGGGCCCTCCTCGCAGTTCCTCTCCGGTATTCAATACATGACGCGCGCGCTATATCCCCATCGATATTTTGTTACCGCGGCAATTGCGGCGGCTGACGGAATGTTTCAGAATCGCCGCCGATCGCCCGTCACATTCTCAGGACCACGATGGAAACCGAATTCTACCGCATGAAACGCCTGCCGCCCTACGTCATCGCGGAGGTGAACGCGATGCGGCACGCGGCGCGGCGTTCGGGCGAGGACATCATCGATCTGGGCATGGGCAATCCCGACCGCCCGCCGCCCCAGCACGTGCTCGATAAACTGTGCGAGGTGGCGCAGAAGCCCGATGCGCACGGCTATTCCCAATCGCGGGGTATTCCCGGGCTCAGAAAAGCGCAGGCGAATTATTACGGCAATCGCTTCGGGGTCGATATCGACCCGGAGCGCGAGGTAGTGGTGACGCTGGGGTCGAAGGAAGGGCTCGCCAGCCTCGCCAACGCGATCACCGCGCCCGGCGATGTGGTGCTGGCGCCCAACCCGTCCTACCCTATCCACACCTTCGGCTTCATCATCGCGGGCGCGACGATCCGCAGCGTACCGACCACCCCGGACGAGGAATATTGGCGTCAGCTGGAAAGCGCGATGGCCTACACCGTGCCGCGGCCCAGCGTGCTGGTGGTGAACTATCCCTCCAACCCCACCGCCGAAGTGGTCGATCTCGCCTTCTACGAGCGGCTGGTCGCCTGGGCGAAGGAGCATCAGGTCTGGATCCTGTCCGACCTCGCCTATTCGGAGCTGTGGTACGACGGCAATCCCACCCCCTCGATCATGCAGGTGCCGGGGGCGAAGGACGTGGCGGTCGAGTTCACCTCCTTGTCGAAGACCTATTCGATGGCGGGCTGGCGGATCGGCTTCGCGGTCGGCAACCAGCAGCTGATCGCGGCAATGACGCGAGTGAAGAGCTATCTCGACTACGGTGCCTTCACCCCGATCCAGGCAGCGGCCTGCGCCGCGCTGAACGGCCCGCAGGACTGCGTGGAGGAAAACCGGCGCATCTATCACAAGCGGCGCGACGTGATGGTGGAGGCGTTCGCGCGCGCGGGCTGGGACATTCCGCCGCCGCCCGCCAGCATGTTCGCCTGGGCTCCGCTGCCGCCCGCACTCGCCCATCTGGGCAGCCTGGAATTCTCCAAGCAGTTGCTCACGCATGCGCAGGTCGCGGTGGCACCAGGCGTTGGCTATGGCGAGGAGGGCGAAGGCTATGTCCGCATCGCGATGGTGGAGAACGAACAGCGGTTGCGGCAGGCGGCGCGCAACATCAAACGCTATCTTTCCGCGCAGGGAATCAACACCGGCGATCGGCGCGCGGCGGGTTGAGCGCTCGCCCGCATCGGGTTTCGCCACCACCTCGATTAATATTATTATCACCTGCTAGACAGCGCCCCCGAATTGCGCGACGGAGCGATCCCTACAGGAGACACAAGCGATGGCGGCCATTCCTCTTTCGACGAACGACCGCGTTGCAGTTTCGCTGGATGACGATGGCGTGGCTCAGGTCCGCCTGACGCGGCCGGACAAGATGAACGCGCTCGATCGGGCGATGTTCGACGGCATCATTTCCGCTGCCGAATCGCTCGACAAGATGCGCGGGCTGCGCGCCGTGGTCCTGTCGGGGGAAGGGCGGGCGTTCAGCGCCGGGCTCGATACCGCTAGCTTCGCCAACATGGCCGATCCGGACGAACCCCCGCTGGAAGAGCGCACGTACGGCATCGCCAACCGGTTCCAACAGGTGGCGACTGCCTGGCGCGAGCTGGCCGTGCCGGTCGTCGCGGCCATTCACGGTGTTTGCTTCGGCGGCGGCCTGCAGATCGCCAGCGGTGCCGACGTCCGGATCGCACGCGCCGACGCTCGTCTTGCGATCATGGAAATGCGCTGGGGGATCGTGCCCGACATGGGCGGCTATCGCCACTGGCGCGGCTTGGTGCGCGACGATGTCCTGCGCGAACTGGTCTATACCAACCGCGAAATTTCCGGCGAGGAAGCGCAGGTGATGGGACTCGTGACCGAGATCGCCGACGATCCGTTGGCACGAGCTCTGGACCTCGCCGGAACGATCGCCATGCGCAATCCGCATGCGATCCGCGCGGCCAAGCGGCTGTCCAACGCCATGGCCGATACGGACGGTGCGGCGCTCCTGCTGCGCGAGAGCGAGGAGCAGGCGGCGATCATTCGATCGTCCAACCAGGTCGAGGCGGTGCTGGCCGGCATGGCCAAGCGGATACCTGTTTTCAGCGACGTCTGACGGCGCCCTCTGACAAGGGCCTGCGGTCAGCCGAAAATCGCGACCAGCTGCTGGCCGGCGACCACCTGCCGACCGTCGGCATCCCACATGCGCAGGCGCTCGGTCGAGTAGCCATCGGCAGCCTCTACGCTGGCATTCTCCGTCAGGAACCAGCCGTCGCGCGTTTCCGGTGCGGGGTCGAGGAGGTTGAAGGTCCAGTTGATCGAACTGAGCGGGCCGGGCCGCTCCATCGCCCGCATCGCGCCGGGGGGCAGGGTGTCTCCCATCAGCACGATCCGGCTGGTGGGGTCGAGTCCGCCGCCTGCCTTCAGCCGGACCCAGCGGCGGATGACGGGCGGACCGGACCAACCGCGATCCTGCGCCCGGCGGACCTCGTAATTGTTGGCGAGGAACGCCGGTGCCTGATCGATCGCGGAATCGGCGTTCTCCTCGGGACTGCCGGGCCATGGCTCGGCGCACGGCGCGCTGTGCCGCGCATTCGCCTCGCGGGCTGTACCGAAGAGGAAGAATGCAGTCAGCGCAACCTCCTCGTCGACCAGCAATTCGCTGCGCACCTGCGCCACGTTTCGCCCCTGGCGGATCATCGCGACCCGCGTCGTGACCGTTTCCCCGACCGGCGCGACGAAGCCGACCTGGCCGCTGCGCAGGGGGGGCAGATCGGGAAAGCGCCGGACGGCGGCGGTATAGGCGACCAGCGTGCTCGCCCCGCCATACAGGGTGCGCCCCTGCATCCACGGATCGGCGGGCAGGGTGATGGTGGCATCGCGGTCGGTCACAGGGGCGATCAGGTCGAGTGCGGACATCGCAGCGCCATGCCATCCTTCGCCACGCGGGACCAGCCTGCGGGAGTGCGAATCCAAAACCGTTGAATTGCGATCGGGCGTCGGCTAGGGGCGCTGTTCCCGCGCGACTGTCCGCCAGCCGCGCGGGCGGCGGCCCGATGGCGGAGTGGTTACGCAGAGGACTGCAAATCCTTGCACGCCGGTTCGATTCCGGCTCGGGCCTCCATCTTCCGGTCGCAGCGGCAAATTCCGTTGCGACCCGTCGCCCGCGCGATTAAGGCGCGGTCCGGCAATGCCGCTTTAGCTCAGTTGGTAGAGCACATCATTCGTAATGATGGGGTCACGTGTTCGAGTCACGTAAGCGGCACCAGCCCACTTTCGCGAAAACAACGTTCAGGCGTCGGGTGTGCCTGCCTTCAGGCCTTAAACGAGAAAAGCCCCCGCTCTCCTGATGGAAGCGAGGGCTTTCTGCATATGCTGGCCGATTAGTTGGCGCCGGTACCCGTCGGAATGCGTGCACCCTGCTTCAGGTAGACGCGGTTGTCATCGAGCTTTTCGACGTCGTCCAGCGGGATGAAGTGGTGCGATCCGTCGCTGGCATCGGATTTGGTCAGTTTGATACGATCGTCCTTGACCTCGTCTACCGTGCCGACGTGCTGACCGTTGGCGTCAGCGACTTCCATATGCTCCTTGATCCGCAGCTTCTCGAACATGAATTCTTCCTTCCTTTAAAGCGTCTTATACCATACCAACGGCCATCGCCGTCGCGCGTTCCGCAACTCGTCGCGAGTTGGAAACGGGTCGGTGCGGGGAAGGATCACTCGCCGTTCTTCGCGCCCCGATCCGCCTTCGCCTTGCTGTTCTCGTCCGCTCCCGGTGCTTCCATATCGCCGTCGGATTCGGAGTAGCTGTCGTCCTCGGCATCGGCGGCGATCGGGTCCCCATCGCCGGGGCCGCCTTTTGCGCCGGGGGGAAGTTCGCCGTCCTCGTCGATCGTTTCCGGCTGGTTGACCGCGTACTGGTCGTAGCGCGGATCGTCGTCGCCGACCGGGTTCTCGATCGCGTGGCGATGCGCCTCGTCCTTATCCTTCGCCATCGTCCTTGCGCTCCTCTTCCTCGCGCCGCTTCGCCTTGGCGCGCGCCGCATCCTCGCGCGGGCCGGTGCGTTCGGGTTCGAACGGCACGTCGGACTTCGCATGGGTGAGATCGGGGCTGTTGTCGGGTTCGAGCTTGCCCATCGCGGGGCTCCTTTCGTTTCGCCTGTGTGAGGTAAAGCGCACCGCCCGCCCCCGCAGTTCCGGGGCCGGCATGAATTATCCCCACCCGATCCCGCGCCGGCATTTTGGCAGCGCGGGACACACCCGCATAATCCGATCCCGACGCGCCGGGGGCGTACCGATTCGCAGCTGTTGCCGATGGGACTCATCCCCCACAGGCGAGAGCGCCGCCCGCCACACGGCGATTCACATTTCCGCCCACAACCGCTATATGTTGTGGGTCACACGAACCGGAGCCGCAATCCATGTCCCTTCTCGAAGCCCGCAAGACCTACAAGCCGTTCGAATATCCGTGGGCCTACGACTTCTGGAAGCGCCAGCAGCAGGTCCACTGGATGCCCGAGGAAGTGCCCTTGGGCGAGGATTGCCGCGACTGGGCGCAGAAGCTCACCGAGCATGAGCGCAACCTGCTCACCCAGATCTTCCGCTTCTTCACCCAGGCCGATGTCGAGGTGCAGGACTGCTACCACGAGAAATACGGCCGGGTGTTCAAGCCGACCGAGATCAAGATGATGCTCGCCTCCTTCTCCAACATGGAGACGATCCACATCGCGGCCTACAGCCATTTGCTCGACACGATCGGCATGCCCGAGAGCGAATACGGCATGTTCCTCGAATACGAGGAGATGAAGGACAAGCACGATTACCTGCAGCAGTTCGGCGTCGACACGGACGAGGACATCGCCCGCACCCTCGCGGCGTTCGGCGGCTTCACCGAAGGCATGCAGCTGTTCGCCAGCTTCGCCATGCTGATGAACTTCCCGCGCTTCAACAAGATGAAGGGCATGGGCCAGATCGTCAGCTGGTCGGTCCGCGACGAAAGCCTGCACTGCGAAGGCATCATCCGCCTGTTCCACGAATTCGTGCGCGAGCGCGACTGCTACACCAAGGCGGTGAAGGAGGACATCATCGACATCTGCCAGAAGTCGGTGCGGCTGGAAGACAACTTCATCGACCTCGCCTTCGAGATGGGGCCGGTTTCCGGCATGACCGCGAAGGAGATCAAGAAGTATATCCGCTACATCGCGGACTGGCGGCTGGGCCAGCTGGGCCTGCAGCCGCTCTACATGGTCGACGAGCACCCGCTGCCATGGCTCGCCCCGCTGCTGAACGGCGTGGAGCACGCCAACTTCTTCGAACAGCGCGCGACCGAATATTCGAAGGGCGCGACCAAGGGCGACTGGAACACGGTGTGGAGCACCTTCGACAAGCGCAACAAGGCCGAGGCCGCGAACGAGGTCGACGGCGCTGAGGACGACGGCCCGGGGCTGTTCGGGGATGATGCTGACGGGGTGCAGGCGGCGGAGTGAGTAAAAGCTCAAAAGCGCCCATTCTTTTCTCCAGTGCTTTCGACGCAAAGCCGAAAGTACTGGAGAAGTTGGGCGTGTTTGATGTCAGCCTGAACATCGATACGAAGCTATTCCCAGATCCGCTTCTTCTGGAGAATAGTGACCATGCCGAAATGCGAGCGGCACGCTCGCATTTCGAGCAATATTTCGAGACAGTTCGGACGCTTGTTGCAGCGAGTGGCGAAAATGAGAAAACGAAAGCTTGGCGGTCCGCCTACAAGCTCCTCAAATTTCCGGAGGTAAAAGGGACATGCCTTGGATACGGCGCTGACTCGATAGCGGGCTCTGGCGTTGGCCATGAGATGACCCAGCGACTTCTCGCTACAGCGAGCGAGATCGTGCAACTAGGAATTGACGATCCAGATTTATTTCTGGCGATGGGGCTATTTGAGGAGGACTTTGGGCCTGACTTGATTGGCGATATGTTCACAAACGTCTGTTTCGAGCAAATCATGGCATTCAATCTCAGAGTGTATGAGTCTTTGCGAATAAAGACAAAGACATTCAACATCAAACTTGGAAACGGAAAGCGTTACGATGCCAAGTTTGCGGAGAATCCGTGTTTCCCAGAAGCGGACATTCCTGTCATTCTTCTGCCGAAAGATATCCTTCAGGACCTGCCTCTCGCGCTGGATTGGGCTGGAGTACAAGAGGTAAGTGCGAGAAACGCCGAATTCCGAGATAACCTAAACGAAGACATCTCAAAATTGTGGTCAAAGAAAACACTCGAGAGCAAGTCGAAGCTTAAAGCTTGGGCGCTTTCGGGTGAGGGTGCTTTTGGCAACTTACTCGACATGCTGCACGGGCAGGACGGTAAACCCTATGATTTTGCCGGTGACAGACTTGGTGAAATTATCTGGAGAACTATCGGTGAGAGAGTGTCATCCGATTACCCACTGAAAATCTCGAAGCCAAAGGCAACGTCAAAGGAGGAGATGGCGAAGGTTGTCGCAAAGATCCTAGAGCAATATACATTTCTGATTGAAAAAAGAAACCTCTGGAAAGACTTATATGTAGACTCGAAAACCATTCGCTTGGAGCAGGCCGCTCAGAGGATGTTCTATTCGATTGCCCATTCCTATTGCGAAGCGAACGATCTTGATATCTCGCCTGAGGCTTACGCGGGCCGAGGCCCGGTTCATTTCAAATTCTCATCGGGATTTAAAAAGAGAATTCTCGTGGAAATTAAGCTCTCAACAAATACGCGGCTCGTTCATGGATATGAGAAGCAGCTAGCCCTGTATGATGAGGCTGAGAAACCCTTTAAGAGTTACTTTCTCATCCTAGATGTCGGCAAGCTTAGAAATAAATTGAAGGATGTGCGCTTTTTAGAAGAACAGCGAAAAAAGAAGGGGCTCAGAACACCTGAGATAGTCGTGGTAGATGGCGCTTACCGAAAATCTGCCAGCAAAGCTTGAAAGAGTTCCTTCCCCCTTAACACGACCGCCGCCGCGCCTCGCCCCATCTTGTTGCTGGCCCCTCGACCGAAAGCGGCTCGACCGCGCTTGTTCCGCCGCGGGCGATGACGCGTAGCTTGCGGCCGTAACAGTCTTCATAGCGGCGGACTTCGACGCAGCCGGAATTAAGCTATGCGGTCAGCCACGCGGTACGCGCATTTCGGCGGTGCGCTTGGGCTCGTCAAATGGGCGCGAAATCTTCGTTGCCTCGATGCTTGGGGCGAAGCCCCAGCGGTCAGGGCTGGACATTGTACGCCCGCGCAACTCCTGACAGGCCCGCTAATCACTCCCTCACCAATTCCGCACTATCGCGGCGTGGTGGAAGAGCTACTCGCCCAACCGCCGGCGTTGCTGGCGCTCTACGCGCTGATCGGGGTGAATTTCGCGACCTTTGTGGCATTCGGCCTCGACAAGGCGTGCGCGGAGCAGGGGATCCGGCGGGTGCGGGAATCGACGCTGCTCCAGCTCGCCTTCTTCGGCGGGACCGTCGGTGCCTATGCAGGCCGGGCGCTGTTCCGACACAAGACACGCAAGCAGCCGTTTTCCGGCAATCTTCACACCATCGCCCTGCTGCAAGCGGCGGCCTGCGTCGGGCTAGTGGTGTTCTTCTTGGTCTGAGCCGGCGAAAGGGTGAGCGGGCGGATTTTCCTACTCCGCGCGGATTTGCTTGAAAGGCGGCGATGCGCGCGCACCGCTCCCTTGCGAAAGACGCCCTCCCGATCGCTCGAAGGCGCGAGGGTCTGCGTTTTCCCGCCTCGCCCCTGGGTGTCACCCTGCCACGTCAGACCGAAAAACGCTTATCGCCCAACAGCTTGCCGCCGCAGGCGAAAGTGACGGGGTGTCACTTTCGTCACCCGCGCGGCCTCGTCGACCGGGTCCGCTTTTCCGCGTCAGGACACTGTTCCATGTGTTCCATCCTGTTGGATTTCGCGCCCCCTCGTTCAGCACCAGTCGCGGCGGAAGCCTTGCCATTCCTCGGCCAGCCCCTCGCGCACCAGCGTGTCGCCCAGGCTCCTGCCGTCGCGGGTCAGGATGCGCAGCTTGCGGTGATACTTGTCCGTATCACGGCCATCGGGGTTGGGCTCGATCGAAAAGGCGCCATCGTTCAGCAGCGCGGTCATCCGGGCGGTGGCGCGTTCGCCCAGGCGGCGCTCGTAGTCGCAGTCCGGGTCGCTCACCTCGGGCGTGTTGATGTCGGCGATACGGATCTTCTCGCCCCGGTACCAGATGGTGTCGCCGTCGATCACGCAGGTGACGCGGATCGGACCGGCGCAGCGGGAGAAATGCGCGCTTTCCCCGTCGCGGCCATCGGCGCCCGAGCCCGCCTCCGCCTCTGGTGGGCCGCTCAGCAGCCACACGGCGGTGAAGGCGGCCAGCGGCGCGGCGACCAGTATCGGGCCGAGCCCGCGCGCGGCGGCGAGCCAGCCGTCGCCACCCGCGCGACGCCGCTTCGGCACGCCATAGGCGGCGGGGCGCGTCCAGTCGCGGCGCGTGCGCTTCGTACGGCGGAAAGGGAGCAGCTTTCCCATCGCCGCACAATCTGCGCCGCAAGCGGTAAACGAACCGCCAATCGGGGCATCGGGGAGGGCCCGAGGGCGTGCTCTGCCGCACGGGCGCGGCGGCTCGCCGCTTTCGGAGAAGCGATCGGCGTAAGCATAAGACTTTGTTCTGAAACGCTAAAATCGCACATTCCGCGACGAGCCGAAGATCTGTCGCGACCGGCCCCCGGCACCCCAATCGCGCGATCGTGCGTTCTCCCGCCCACCTACAGACGCAAGGAAGGAGAGAACCCATGCGCAAGATAACACTTCTCATCGCGAGTGCCGGCGCTGCGATCGCCATGCCAGCCGCCGCTCAGGTCAATGCCGGGGCAGGCGCGCAGGTCGATACCGGCGAGGTCGTGGGCCAGACCACCGATACGGTGGGCACCGCGGCGCAGGATACCATGCAGACCACGCAGGATACGGTCGATCAGACGGCGCAGATGATGGCCGCCACCCGGGCGCAGGTGACCGCGGGCGTGTCCGTCGCCGATTCCACCGGGGCGGAGATCGGGACGGTGACCGCGATCGACGGCGACATCGTCACCGTGAGCGACGGGGATGCGACCTACCGCCTGCCCATGAGCTATCTCTATGCCGAGGCGGAAGGCGCGGTAGAGACGCTGTATCTGGGTGCGACCAAGGCCGAGCTCGACGCGGCGGTCGCAGCGCAGGCGGATGCCGGAGCCGGTACGGAAGCGGATAGCGAAGCCGAGCCGGAGGGCTAAGGACGGGTAGTGGCGCGGGCGGGGTGCGGATTATCCCCGGCCGCGCCCTGCCGATGCGCTGATCCGGCCGCGCGGGCGGGCCTCCACAGCCCGCTTGGCTTCGCTCCCCTCGATCTCGGCGCGCACGGGGGCATGGGCCAGCAGGGTGAACAGCAACGCCCCGCCGACGATATTGCCAAGGATCGCGGGGATCAGGAAAGCGAACAGGCCCTGTCCCAGTCCGATCGCACCACTGAGCACGGCGATCCACATCTCCGCGCACCCGACGATGGAGTGCGCCACGCTGCCAAGCGCCATCAACCAGGTGATGATGGTGATGATCAGGATATCCTGCCGCTCCAGGTTGGGCGAGGCCCACACCAGCGTGGCGATCATGAAGCCCGCGGGGATGCCGCGCCGAAACGCGTCGGGCATCAAGATGTGCATCTCCTCCACGGAATGGGCGACAACCGCCGCGCTGACCTGCGGCATCCCGCCCAAATCGAAGTGGTTGAACAGCGCGAAGCCCAGCGTGCCGACGACATTGCCGGCGATGACGATGCCCCACATCCGCAGCGTCCGCAGCAGGTTGCGCCGGTTGCGCGTCGTCGCCAGCGGCAGCACGGCGGTCAGCGTGTTCTCCGTGAACAGCTGCATGCGCCCGGCGATCACGGCGATGAAGCCGACTGAATATCCCAGCGCGACCAGCACGCCCTTGTAACTGCTGTCGGGCAGCGAAACGGCCAGAATGCCTTGCGCGAACGGGGAGAGTCCGATGACAAAGCCGCAGCCGAGCGCCGACCAGAGCAGGGCGAAGAACGGTTTCTCCAGTTCGGCGATGCCACGCAACCGGATGATTTCGTGCACCAGCTTCGCACTGGCGACCTCGTGATCGCGGATGATCTCCTTCTCGTTCCGGTCGAGATCTTCGAGCCTGGCGTCGCTCTCGGAGTTCTTTAGCGCCCTTGGCCGCTTTTCGTGCTCGGACTCGCGATCTGTCATGCAGTAAGGACCTTCCGGGGGCCGGGCCGTTCCCGCGCCCGCGTCCGGCGATCCGCGCTACGCATTCAATAATGCTCGCGGTGGCCGAAGAGCCATTGCTTCATGCTCATCCGTTCGTAGCGCTCGAACATCCGGCTATCCTTGTGCTCGGCGAACTGGGCGTAGTTCAGCACCGCGACGAAGATGATGCCGCCCAGCGTGTTCCCGATCAGGACCGGGGCGACGAAGTTCGGCCAAAGTACCCAGAAGTTCACTGTCGGGTCGGCGAAGGCGATATAGAACGCCTCCACCGAGGACGTGATGACGTGGAAGAACGTGCCAACCCCGATGAAGTACATCAGCACGTAGATCACCAGCGCACGACCGATCGAATCGCGCATGGCATGAACCAGCCAGACCATCGCGGCCACGATCCAGCCTGCGATGATCCCGCGGTAGAAAATCTCGAGCCACTCGGTTTCGATCGCGTGATGGCCGATCTCCATCGCCCTCGCCGCTCGTTCAGGCGTAAAAACGTTCGAATAGGCGATAGCCGCCGCGAACGCGATCGCACCGACCATGTTACCGACGAAGACGACGAGCCACAGCCGCAACAGGTCGCGCAGGCTCGCCAACCGGGTCAAGACCAGCACCACCGGAGTCAGCGTGTTCTCCGTGAACAGCTGGTAGCGGCCCAGCACGATGATGAGGAATCCGACCGGGTAGAGCAGGTTGCCAAGCAGGCCAGGCTCGATCTCACCGGCGCTTTCGGTGAAGATAACGCGCGCGAGGAAGGTCAGACCCAGCGCGCCGCCCGCGCCCAGGGCGCTCCAGAACAGGTAGAGATTGCTGACGTCCAATTCGTGATCGGCGGTCGAAAGAACACGTTTGAAAATCTCGGTAAAGCCAAAGTAATCGGAGACGGCTTCGCCTTCTTCGGGCGGGTGGGACACATCCTCCCCCTCTTGCCCTTCATCGTCCTTCCCATCCTGCGGGTGGTTGAGGGGATGGCTATTCTCGTCCGAACCAGGCTTTCCGCCTGTTCCGCCGCGCTGGGCACCGTGAAGGTCTTCGGATCTGGTCATGGCACTCCCCTGCTTAATAGAGGTGAGACTGCCGATGTGCCTTAGCGTTCCCGCACGGGGCATTCGCGCTTCTTTAACCGGCGCCTGCGTAACGCCTCTTTGTCATGCTGGTGAGGCAAAAGGACATATTCCGCAGCCGGTGGAAGGCGCTGATCTGGGCGGCTGGCGTTCTGTTGACTACCTATTGCAGCATGCCTTCGCTCGATGAGGCCACGAGCGATGGCAAGGAAGCCCACGGCAGACACGAAAGCAAGCAGTCCACCAATCCTTGGGCTCTTGAGGCTCAGAACCATGACAAGCGGAACTGAGCGGGCCAGCTAGAGCGCGGAACGGGTGTGTGCCGCTGTCGTTGATTGATCGAACGGGCCGACCGCGCCCGCTCCATTTTCCAACCATTCCGATAGGAGCTCATCATGTCCGACCCGGTCCCCGATAGCACACCGAAAACCCGCTGGATCTGGGTTGCCTTGATCGTATTGCTCGCGGTCGGTGCGGTCGCGATCTATTTTAATGCCGACGGTGATACCGACGATGTCGAACTCGCCGATTCCGCCGTGACGACGCAGCAGGAGCGGCTCAATCAGGATCTGCCGCAACCGGGCGAACCGAACGCCACGGAGCAGCAGATGGATCAGCCGGTCACCGCTGCCGAAACGCCTGGCAACTAAGCGGCGGCTTTCCCCCATCGCGGCGAACCGCTAAGCGCGCCGGCGACGCGACGCGGAAGGAATGCATGCGATGAATGCGAACGGGAACGCGGCCATGCTCGCCAAGGCCGAAGTGCTGATCGACGCGCTGCCCTATTTCCAGCGCTATGCCGGTCGCACTTTCGTGGTGAAATACGGTGGCCATGCCATGGGCGACCCCAAGGCCGCGCGTGAATTCGCGCAGGACATCGTGTTGCTGAAGGCGGTCGGCATCAATCCGGTGGTCGTCCATGGTGGCGGCCCGCAGATTGGTGCGATGCTGAAACGGCTGGGGGTGGAAAGCACCTTCGTCGATGGCCTGCGCGTGACGGACAAGGCGACCGCGGAGGTCGCGGAAATGGTCCTCTCCGGGGCGATCAATAAGGAACTGGTCGGCTGGATCGCGCAGGCGGGCGGCAAGGCGATGGGCATATCCGGCAAGGACGGCGGCCTCGTCACGGCGACCAAGGTGCAGCGCACCACGCGCGATCCCGACAGCCAGATCGAGCAGGTGCTCGACCTCGGCTTCGTGGGCGATCCGACACATGTCGATACCACCATCCTCGACACGGCCAGCGCGGCGGGGATGATCCCCGTGGTCGCGCCGATCGGTGCCGGGGAGGGTGGCGAGACCTACAACATCAATGCCGATACCATGGCAGGCGCGCTGGCCGGAGCGCTAGGCGCGGCGCGGTTGTTCCTGCTGACCGACGTGGCGGGCGTGCTGGGCGGGGACGGCGAATTGCTGACCGACCTGACCCCGGCTGGTATCGCGACGCTGCGCGAGGAGGGTACCATCACCGGCGGGATGATCCCCAAGCTGGAGACGTGCGTTTCCGCGGTCGAAGCAGGGTGCGATGCCGCAGTGGTGCTCGACGGACGCGTGCCACACGCCATGTTGCTCGAATTCTTCACCAGCCGTGGGGCAGGGACGCTGGTCCACAAATAGCGCCCAATCCCTTGAGCGAGCGTCGCGGGTGTATTACTTCGCCAAGACGCCCGCCGGATACAGGAACCGATATGCAAGCCCTTCTTACCCTCTACGATATCGTCGCGATGCTGACGAACGTGTTCGTCATGCTGATCATCGTCCAGTTCGTGATCGGTCTGCTGTTCGCGTTCAACGTGATCAGCCCGAGCAACCAGTTCATGTCGCAGGTCTATAACTCGATCAACGCACTGCTCGAGCCGCTGCTGGCCCCCATCCGGCGACGCATGCCTGCAACCGGCGCGATCGATTTCTCGCCGCTGGTGCTGATCATCCTTCTCCAGATCATCCTCATCGTCCTGCGCGGTCTCATCGGGGGTGTCGCTTGAGCGCGGACATCATCGACGGGAAGGCATTCGCGGCCAAGGTGCGCGAGCGGGTCGGTGCCGTAGCCGCCGAGTTCGAGACAGCGGCGGGCCGCAAGGCGGGCCTGGCGGTGGTGCTGGTGGGGGAGGACCCAGCAAGCCAGGTCTATGTCCGCAGCAAGGGGAAGGCGACGCTGGCAGCGAACATGGACAGCTTCGAGCACCGCTTGCCGGAAGATACCTCGCAAGCTGCGCTGGTCGCTCTGGTCGAGAAGCTGAACGCGGACGAGGCAGTCGACGGTATCCTGGTACAGCTTCCTCTGCCTGCCCACATCGATGCGCAGGCGGTGATCGCCGCGATCGATCCGGACAAGGACGTGGATGGCTTCCACGTGATCAATGCGGGTCGGCTCGCGACCGGCAGCACCGGTTTCGTGCCATGCACCCCGCTGGGCTGCATGATGCTGCTGACCGACCGCTTGGGCGATCTCTCGGGACTGGAAGCGGTTGTAATCGGCCGCTCCAATATCGTGGGCAAACCGATGGCGCAGTTGCTGCTCGACGCCAACGCGACCGTCACTATCGCGCATAGTCGGACGAAGGACCTGCCCGCAGTCGTGCGCCGCGCCGATATCGTCGTCGCTGCCGTCGGTCGGGCGGAGATGGTGCGGGACGACTGGCTGAAGGACGGCGCCACCGTGATCGATGTCGGGATCAACCGGCTCCCGCCTGCCGCTGGCGAGGAGAAGGGCCGCCTGGTCGGCGATGTCGATTTCGCAGGAGCGAGTGCCCGGGCGGGCGCGATCACGCCGGTGCCGGGCGGCGTGGGTCCGATGACGATCGCGGTGCTGCTGCGCAACACGCTGGTCGCCGCATATGCCCATGCCGGGCTCGACGCGCCGACGGATCTCTAGAACCGGGGGTTACCATGAAGCCGATTGCCGCTCTCGCCTGCCTTGCCGCCGCGCTCGGCCTTTCCGCATGTGCCACCTCGGGCATGTCGCGCGACCGCTACGATCGACTGGTCGGCGATGTCGCCAATCCGAGCAAGGTGATCGCGACCGAGCTTGCCTTCGCCCAGGCCGCCCGAACCGAGGGGCAGTGGACCGCGTTCCGCGAATATGCGGGCGAGGGGGCGGTGATCCTGGGCCCTGGCGGGGCGATCGCGGCAATGCCTTGGCTCAAACAGCAGACCGATCCCGCGCAAGCGGTTTCGTGGGAACCCTATGCCGTTTGGAGCAGCTGCGACGGTTCGCTGGCAGTAACGCGCGGAACCTACAGCGAGCCGGGCGGGGTACAGGGGACGTTCGATACCGTCTGGCATCGCCAGAAGGACGGCGATTATCGTTGGGTGCTCGATTTCGCTTATCCGGATGCCGCAGAGGAAAAGCCGGAGATGATTGCGGCCAAGGTCGCCGATTGCGGTGCGCCTGCGGCGCAGCTCGTCGCCGATCCCGCCACTACGCGCATCGCTTCGGACGACAATACGCTGGTGGTCGATTACGCCGGGTCTGCTTCCGGTGCCCGGCAGGTCACGGTGGGCTTCCTGACCGATGGCGCGATGCAATCGGTGGTTGACGACGCGGTGACGACGAACGACTGACCGCCGCCGTGCTGAACCTCTTCATCTCCGCCTTCATCACGCTGTTCGTGATCGTCGACCCGCCCGGTTGCGCACCGATCTATGCCGGGCTGACCAAGGGCGCGAGCGCGACCGAAGCCCGCAACATGGCGATCCGTGCCTGCGTCATCGCGGCAGGCATCCTGCTCGTCTTCGCATTGTTCGGCGAGCAATTGCTCGGCGCGTTGCATATCGAGCTCGACAGCTTTCGCATCGCGGGCGGGCTGATGCTGTTCTGGATCGCGTTCGAGATGGTGTTCGAGAAGCGCACCCAGCGGCGCGAGGAACGCGCGGAGAAGGTCCTGGCAACGCCAGAGGTGGAGGACGTCTCGATCTTCCCGATGGCGATGCCGATGCTGGCCGGACCGGGCGCGATCGCTGCGATCATGCTGCTGACCAACAATGCCCGGGGGGTGCAGGGTACGCTGGTGGTCCTCAGTGCACTCGCAGCCGTGCTGGTCATCACGGCTGTCGCGCTGATCGCCGCTGGCCCGATCATGAAGGTCTTCGGCGCGCGGGTGGAAGCGGTCATCACCCGCCTGCTCGGCGTGCTGCTCGCCGCTTTGGCCGCGCAATATGTCATCGACGGCCTGAAGGGCTCGTTCGGGATTTAACCGCTACTGCAAGGTGACGCGGTCGTCGCCGCCATCGTGGCGGCCGAAGAAGTGCATCAACTGGATCAGCAGTTCGCACCGGGCGCCGAGATCGGGTGCCTCGAGCAGCGCCTGTTTCGCAGCCGGATCGAACGGCGCGATCTGGCTGACGCCGTTGATCAGCGACTGGTCGTCGAGCCGTTCCACCGAATCCCAGTCGACCGCATAGCCTTGCGAATCGGCGAAACGGCGCGCCTCCTGCTCGAACCCTGCCCGTTCGACGCTGGACAGCACCGCGTCCTCGTCATCCTCGATCAGTTCGCCCTCCACCTGCCGGAACGCGGTAGTGACATCGAGCTCGCGCACGAGCCGAAAGCGCGATTCCCCTTCCAGCACCAGGTTGTAGCGTCCGTCGTCGAGCGCCTCGACCTCGCCGATACGCCCGACGCAGCCGACCTGGAAAAGCGGTGCGTCCTTCACCGCCGGGTTGGGCTGGATCATAGCGATCCGCCGGTCGCGCGCCAGCGCATCGCCGACCAGCGCCCGGTAACGCGGCTCGAACATGTGGAGCGGCAATTGCAGACCCGGGAACAGGATCGCGCCGGACAGGGGGAAGATCGAAAGACGCACGCGCCCGCTTATCCGAACAGGATCTTGCTAAGCCGACGCCGTGTGGTCACCACCCAGGGATCCTCCAGCCCGATCGCCTCGAATATCTTGAGCAGACTGGTGCGGGCGGCACCATCGTTCCATTCGCGGTCGGTCTCTATCATCTGCAGCAGCACATCGGCGGCCTCGTCGCGATGCCCCGCCGCAAAGGCGGCCTCGGCGAATTCGATCTGCGTTTCCGGAGCGTTGACGTCCGCCGCCTTGCGCAGCCGGTCGAGTTCAACTTCATCAACCTCGCTACCGGCGAAATCGAGCGCGCTGCGCACCTGATCGATCTGCGGGTCCTTGGCCACGTCGTCCGGCAGCGCAGCGAGCGCGGCCTGCGCTTCCTCGACCCGGTCGGCCGCTACCAGCGCACGAATCAGCCCTGCCTGCGCGGCCACATTGCCCGGCTCCATCTCGGTCACCTGCTGGAAGATACCGGCGGCGCGCTCCGCCTCGCCATCGGCAAGCACCTGCTCGCCCATCGCGACGAACTGTGCGATATCCTGCTGCTGCCGGCCTGCCTGGCCCGGCGCCGCATCGTCATCGCCCGCTTCGATGGGCAATTGGGCGAGGATCTGGTCGAGCATCTGCTTCAGCTGGCTCTCGGTCCGCGCGCTGGTCAGGTCGGCCACCGGCTGGCCCTGGAACAGCGCGTAGACGGTGGGGATGGACTGGACCTGGAACTGGCTGGCGATGAACTGTTCCTTGTCCACGTCCAGCTTGGCGAGCAGCACGCCTTTGTCCGCGTAATCCGCAGCGACCTTTTCCAGCACCGGGGCCAGCGCCTTGCACGGGCCGCACCATTCGGCCCAGAAATCGAGGATCACGAGCTTCTTCATGCTCGGTTCGACCACGTCCTGCCGGAAACGGTCGACGGCTTTCTGTTCGTCCAGATTGAGACCCATGCTGGCCAATTTGCTTCCCCTATCAATTTTCGGTGCGCCCGCACCGGCGGGCTCGATCGCCCTGCCCATGTGGGCGCTGGAACGGACAAAGTGAAGGGGCGCGCAGGCTTCGCGAATTTTGCCCTTGCGGCGAATCCGGCACGCTGCTAGGCGCGCGCTTCCCCGACGGGCCTGTGCATCAGACCCGGTCGAGCGTCAGTGAGCGGGCGTAGCTCAGGGGTAGAGCACAACCTTGCCAAGGTTGGGGTCGGGCGTTCGAATCGCCTCGCCCGCTCCATTTTTCTTTCGAAAATTGAACCGCTTAAGCGGATCGCAAGTTGGCGGATCCTGCTTCCCCGGTCTGTCGGTTACTCCGGGGAAGCACGGGGGAAGCACAATTCGGAGTTTCGTGGCGCACTCTGGCGTTTGCATTGCGGCATTCTGAACCACCCGATTCCAAGGTGCAAGGGTTGGCTTGGCGTATGCCCAGCTTGGAGTGCGGTCGGTGAAAGTATCCAATCTAATTGCCCAATTCGCTTGTCATTTGAAGCGGCGGAATTAGGGCCGCTTGCGGACCGGCAGCTATTGGGCCTGAAGCTGCTCAAAGCCGACTCAGGTGAGCAGAGGATCACGATTGATAGCATCGGAGATCCTACTTGACGCGTGGCCTACTCTTCCATAGTTCGATAGTTATCGAATCATTGGAGTGAGCAATGCAGGCTGAAGGTGTAATTCGCGGATTATCCGCCCTGGCGCAGGAACATCGCCTCGCCGCGTTCCGCCTGCTGGTTCAGGCAGGCAAGCAAGGCGTTGCTGCCGGGGTTTTGGCTGACAAGCTCGACGTGCCTCCGTCTTCAATGAGCTTTCACTTGGCTCAGCTCGCCAATGCAGGGCTGGTCACGCAGCGTCGCGAAAGCCGCTCGATCATCTATTCGGCTGACTACGCCGCGATGAACGGCCTGATGGGTTACCTCACCGAAAACTGCTGCGACGGCGTGTCCTGTTCCGAGGATGCAGCTTGCCTCCCTTCTCCCCAACGAAAGAGCGCCTGATGAAACGCTTTCATGTGCATGTCGGCGTGACCGACATCGACAAGTCCGTCACCTTCTATTCGAGCCTGTTCGGTGCCGAGCCTGCCGTAGTGAAGTCCGACTACGCCAAATGGATGCTCGAGGATCCGCGCATCAACTTCGCGATCTCGATGCGCGATGATGCGACCAAGGGCATCGAGCATGTTGGCTTGCAGGTCGAGGACAAGGCCGAACTCGAAGAGGTCTATGGTCGGCTCAAGGCTGCTGACCGTCCGGTGCTGGAAGAAGGCGCGAGGATCTGTTGCTACGCGCAATCGGAAAAGAGCTGGATCGCCGATCCTGACGGCGTCGTTTGGGAAGCCTTCCTGACCGAAGGCGAAAGCACGACCTACGGCGGCAATCCCGATCTCGATCAGCTCGCCTCCGCCAACGCTGCATCGAGCGCCTGCTGCGTGCCACAACTGGCTCCGGCCAAGACCTCCTGCTGCTGAGGCTATCCATGTCAGACCAACCGTTGAACGTGCTGTTCCTGTGCACGGGCAATTCCGCTCGCTCGATCCTGGGCGAGGCCATCCTCAACCATGACGGTCAAGGCCGCTTCAAAGCCTACAGCGCGGGAAGCAGTCCGACCGGCACGGTAAATCCCTGGGCGATCCATACGCTCAAGACACTGGGCTATCCGGCACAGGGCTATTCCTCCAAAAGCTGGAGCGAGTTTGCCGATGGACCGGAGTTCGATCTCATCTTTACCGTTTGCGACAGCGCGGCGGCTGAATCCTGTCCAGTCTGGCCTGGTCGCCCGACCTCGGCGCATTGGGGCATTCCCGATCCGGCGGCGGCAGAGGGTAGCGATGCCGAAAAGGCAGCGGCCTTCCTCGATGCCTTCCGCATGCTCAAGCGGCGGATAGACCTGATGCTTGCACTGCCGATTGCGAGCCTGGAGCAGATTTCCCTGCGTGAAAAGCTGCAAGCCATTGGGCATGAGGCGGAGAAACAATGACCGCGACCACAGCAGACATTGACACCCGCGCGGCGGGACTTGGCCTGTTCGAGAAATGGCTGTCGGTCTGGGTCGGCGGAGCAATTCTCGTCGGTATTGCGCTTGGCAACGCCGCGCCGGAATTGTTCTCCTCGCTGGCGGCTATCGAATACGCCTCGGTCAATCTTGTCGTCGCGGTGCTGATCTGGGCGATGATCTTCCCGATGATGGTCGCGGTCGATTTTGGCGCGGTGCGCCGCGTCGGTGACAAACCCAAGGGCCTTATCATCACCCTGGTGGTCAACTGGCTGATCAAGCCGTTCACGATGGCGGCGCTTGGCGTGCTGTTCTTCGAGGTCGTCTTTGCTGACCTGATCGCGCCTGCCGATGCTCAACAGTATATCGCTGGGCTGATCTTGCTGGGTGCGGCGCCTTGCACCGCGATGGTGTTCGTGTGGTCGCAGTTCACTAAAGGCGATCCGGCCTATACGCTGGTGCAGGTCGCAGCCAACGATCTCATCATGATCGTTGCCTTCGCACCCATCGTCGCGCTGCTGCTGGGAGTGACCGACATTGCGGTGCCGTGGGAGACGTTACTGCTTTCGGTCGCGCTCTATGTGGTTGTGCCGCTCGCTGCAGGTGCCTTGGTGCGTCACCGGCTGCTCGCTCCGCATGGCGGCAATGAAGCGGCGGTGTCCGAATTCACGGGCCGAATGAAGCCGTTTTCGATCATCGGGCTGCTTCTCACCGTGCTGCTGCTGTTTGGCTTCCAGGCTGAGACGATAGTCGCGCGTCCACTGCTGATCGCGCTGATTGCTGCGCCAATTGTAGTCCAAAGCTATGGTATCTTTTTCATCGCTTATGGCTGGGCCAAAGCGTGGAAGCTCCCGCACGCCATAGCTGCGCCCTGCGCGCTTATTGGCACGTCAAACTTTTTTGAACTGGCCGTCGCTGTGGCAATCGGACTGTTCGGGTTGGGAAGCGGTGCTGCGTTGGCTACCGTGGTCGGAGTGCTGGTCGAAGTGCCGGTGATGCTTTCACTTGTAGCGTTCGCCAACCGGACGCGACGAAGCTTCTCGACCTAAATTGGGCCGCTTCGAGACAGTCTGGTTTCGGGAGCTTTCCTAACAAAACGGACAATCCGTTCGCAATTAAAATCGGGGCGCGTGCCACATCCACATCTCATTCAAAGGCAAGCCCGCAAGTTAGCGACATAACTTACGTTCCCTGCCATTTCGAAGACAATGCCTGTCGCAACGAGGTGCAAACGATCACCGCCTTACCGAATTTTATCGGAATGGTTGCGCCTATCCAGGTTCTGCCTGTGCGTTACGGGCAGCAGCAATCGCCGCTGCAAGCTCTTTCGCTGGTCCCACTCCCCAGTAGTGGAGGAAGTAAAACATCGGTTCGCCGCCGATCATGTGGTTATGCAACGCTACGATATGGATATCCCGCTCGCGCAGTGCGCGGAGCACTGGCTGAACTTCGTCCTCGGTCATGATGAAGTCGCCATCGACGGCAGCAAGTTCGTCAGTCCCCGAGAATGCCGCCCAGGTCGTCAGCCCCATGGACCCTCCGATATCGATGCCGTGCATGCGGCCCTGACGGGCGAAGGTGTATTTCACAACGCCGCCGCCAATGCTGGGCTCGGCGCCTAGGATATCGCTTAGAGGCGCGGCATTTATCGTTCCGTCAGCATCCGGTGTCATGCCACCGAAGCTGCGCCGCGGTGTCGGGGAGGCGGCGCGCACTTCCTTGATGGCATCCCAGACCGCCTTCACGCCCGCTGCCATCCTGGCTGTTTCTCCGTGCCCGCCGATGTGCATGAAATACACGGGTGGATCGTCGAAAATGAAGTGATTGTGTAGTGCGGTGACCGAAAGACCGTTCGCCAGGGCAGCATCCATCGCAGCGGTGATTTCGTCCTCGAACACGACCGTATCACCCATGACCATGACCCCGCCATCAACGGGTTTGAAGGCAGCCCATGAGCCGAGACCCGCAGGGGGATCGAGGCGCATGCCATCAACCATCACCTCGACGTCGTCGCGCGTCCAGCCAATGCGCGCCACCCCGTCCTCGGTCATGGTGACGGTTGCATGCGAAGCTTCGAAGACGAGCGCCTCGAGGTTACCCGAATTGTCCTGTGCATGCAGATGCGACGGCATCGCCGCTACCGATAAAGCCAGACTGCCAACAAGCATTGTTTTGTGGAAAGGTTTCATTTTCCGGTCTCCTTCGATGTGTTTTCAGGCGCTCGGGGCTGTTCTAGGAAAGTCAGGCGCCTGGCGTTGTTCCAAAAAAGTAGAGCGCCCCGATGAGAGCGCTTGCAAAGAGGACAGGCAACATCCCGATCTTGAAGCGCAGCATCGCAACCAACGCTGCGGCGGCAATGACAACCGACGCGAGGTCGATCGTCGCCAAATCCGGCACGAGCAGTCGCGCGCCATAGCCTCGGACCTCGTCAAGCCGCGCGAATGCAACGTGCAGCGCGAACCAGATAGCGAGGTTGAGGATCACGCCCACGACCGCCGCCGTGACGCCCGAAAGCGCCGCCGTCAGGAGCTTCACACCGCGTAATTTCTCGATGAACGGTGCGCCAAGGAAAATCCAGAGGAAGCAGGGCACGAATGTGACCCAAGTCACGATCACCGAGGCCGCAATACCCGAAGCTACCGGGCCCAACAAATCTCCTTCGCGGTATCCCCCCATGAATCCTACGAACTGGACAACCTGAATCAGTGGGCCCGGCGTGGTTTCCGCCATACCCAATCCATCGAGCATCTCCCCCGGGGCCAGCCAACCATGCGTTTGCACTGCTTCCTGGGCCATATAGGCCAGAACCGCATATGCACCGCCGAATGTGACGACCGCCAGCTTCGAGAAAAAGATCGCCAATTGGGTGAACACGTGATCGGGGCCGACGAGAAAGATCAGCACGCCTATGGGCGCTGCCCACATACTGCCCCAGATCATTACCGTGCGACCGGCTCCGCGCCATGTCGGCCGAGCCGTCGCCATTCCCCCAGCATGAAGCACGGCCTCCGGCTCGCCCTCCCCGTCCTCGGAGGTCTCTCGGGCGCGGATGACGAGGAAGCGCGCAGGATCGAAATGGCCGCCAAGAAATCCGACCAGCGCGGCAGCCGCGATGATCAGCGGGAAGGGGATATTGAAAACGAATATCGCCGCAAACGCAGAGGCGGCGATGAGATACATCGGCCAGGTCTTCAGCGCCTTTCTTCCGATGCGAACCAGAGCTTCGATAACCACTGCAAGGACTGCAGCCTTTATGCCGAAGAAGATCGCCTGGACGAAACTGGCGTCTTGAAAGCTGGCATAGAGCACGCTGAGCGCGAGAATGCTGAGAAAGCCGGGAAGAACGAACAGGCATCCCGCGAGAATGCCGCCGCGCACACCGTGAAGCAGCCAGCCAATATAGGTCGCAAGCTGCATAGCCTCCGGCCCTGGCAGGAGCATGCAATAGTTCAGCGCGTGCAGGAACCGGTTCTCGCCAATCCAGCGCTTCTCGTCGACCAGAATGCGATGCATCACGGCAATCTGGCCAGCCGGTCCGCCGAAGCTCAGGGCAGCGACCCGCGCCCAGACACGCACAGCCTCGGAGAAGGGTATCGGACCTTGATCTACGGAGACTTGTTTACCGGGAGAATTCATCAACGCGTCCTTCGCACACAACCCATCGGGCCGGACTTGGGCGCATTGCCTTATCGGGCGCCGGTGTAAATGCCCGAAGCCAAACTCCTAGATCATCGATTTGGTGCTGTCAAAAGCCTTACGCGAACAGTCTGCCTTGCACTTGGAGAATGTCGGCTTTCGAGATCGGCATCTGTATCTTCGATTTCCGAATTGAGGGCACGAAGCCGCCCCCAAGCTACTACCTAATCCAATGGCAGGTATCAGGGTCGCGACGAGAACGATGAAATGTCCAATATGCGGGCGCGAAGCGGACATTGCTCCTGTGCACTAGAAGCGCCGCGAAAGTTCCACGACCACGCTGGCTGCCAATGCATCTTCGGCTTTCTCGCGTCGCTCCCGAACCGTCGATACCAGCTGACGCTTCGAGTGGCTTGGCATCTTGACGATTGCAGCGAGCACGATGGCTTTCATGAGATCGGGATGCATGGTCATTGCACAGCTTCTGCAGTCGGCTCATCTGAATTCTTCCGCCGTCTCTCAACCAGCGCGCGGAGACTGGCAGTCAGCACCAGCGTCGAACTGCCCAGCTTGATGATCTCGATCTCACGTTTACCGATGAGCACATAGAGCGTGCTGCGCCCGATCCCGAGATAGCGGCAGGCCTCGGGGACACGCATCACGATCGGTTCTATTGTCTGGCGCTGTCGTTGCTCGCGAAGATGCTCTGTCGTGCCTGCGGATGGCATGCCGGTCGGTCCTTTCATTCATTTGGGTGATGACGGACCGACCTGGGGGATCATGGAGGGGAGCAGACCGGCCCGCCATCGACACCGAGTATCGCTCGATCATGGGTTGCCACGCCACATGACGTTTCTACGCTGGGGCCGCCTTTGATGCGCTGCCGTCCAAGGACATGATGAATGAAAATCCTATCGCATGCGCCGATATCTGTTTGGACGGACATGGGTACGCATGCTGACGCATATCAGGCTCGAAAGACATCTGAGTACGCAATGCGCCGTCGCTGACTGAGTTGAAAACACACGTCTTTGTTAGGAGAGCGCCGGTCGGCTTACTTAAGTGCCGTCGCATATTGCTCAGCAAAACCAACCACCTGCACCCCGACCGACGGCGGTGCTTTTATCTCGCCCTAGATTCCACACTTCAAATCAGACGCTTGCGGACAAATACCCCGAGCTTCTCACGCCTGCAAGCGGATTGCATCGCGACTGCATCCGGCGCGGCCAGCGACCTGCAGCGATAGCGGTGCGAGTGTGCCTCTGATCTGCAACCAAACCGCAAATTTTCTGCAGCGGCAGTACCTAAGAGCGTCGCCAAATGATCCCACGCCATGGCAGCAAAACAACGCGATCATCGCACACCAACGGCCAGATATTCGGATTGCGAGCGCACACGGGATGCTCGACGATTGGTTGCAGCCACGATCGTGGGCGGCTTTAGGGGCAATAGTCTTGACGCTTTAATGTCGTGGATGGGGCTGTCAGCGGACTATGCTAATCGGGCGTTGCTTGCACCCATATGCGGGGAACCTGATACTTTGCGGCCCACTGTTTTGCAGCGTCGAGCGCCGACTCTAAGCTCAGATCGCTCTTCGGCAGCGAGGCGTAAAACACACCCTCACCTGACGCTTTGAAGCCGTAGCCGCTGCCGAAAAATCGATCATCATCGCTAGCTTCGACGACAAGCCACGCATCCTCGTCAGCCATTTCCGGCATTTGCTCGTCGGGCTTCAGGTAGATGTATTCGACCATCGAAAAGCTATCCTCACGTTTACATAGATAACCGTGATGTCGTCGCTAGAGCAAAGGCTGCTCTTGGCAATGTCCCCGCTCGGCCATGCCGGCAAGAATGGGGTGGAATGCGGACATCTACCCGGCGACACTAAAGACCTTCCAGCGTTTTGGCACCGGCAAGCAGAGTTTTGGCGAAATCGCTTTGCCCACTGGTATTGCCCTGAGGCTCAAATCCATATCCGTCAAAACAGACGATCAAACTCGCGATAAGGTAACTTGCGGCGCGAATTTCGGACGGCGACCGGGTGCGGAATGAAATCACCGCTTCCTTGGTGGTGATTTGACGACTGTCCCTAGCCGCCAACTGCTCATTAATTGCCGCGAGGTCCTCGGGAGCGACCGCAGCTGGAATGACTTCTCCTTCGAGGTAGGCCAACGTGCCATCGATTATGACCTGGACTCCATCGTTCTTTACATCGGGTTGGTCAGGAGATGGAAAGTTCTGAACTTCGATAGGATATTCTCGCGCTGAGGCGCATTGCTGAACTTGTTCGACATTTGGCCAGTTGTCTGCGTGAATTGCTACGTAGAAATCAACGCTCATCTAAGCCTCCCTTGTGCCCAGCATGGTAGCCCTCAAACTCCCAGCGCAAAAATGGTCGGACGATCTCGACAAAGTCTTCAAACCGCTCAAAGTCCCGCTTGCCGAAAGATGACTGGATTGCCCGCCTGACCTGCGTTTCGTCCAATCGCTCGACAATCAAAAACCCGCCGCAGAATCCAAGCTGATCGTTTTCCAGATGCTTCTTCGCCCACTTTCGATTGGAAACATTGGCAAAGAACAGGTCGAAGCCTTGCGCTGGACTTTCTCCAATTTCGATGAGGCAGTGACAGGTGGCGGGGTTGGCATCACTCTCGTCGAAATCATCTAAGAAATCGACTGATCCGACTTCGATCTTCATTTTGCTTCCCTGACTATTTTCGACAACAGATGCCTGAGACGATTAAGGGCCGCAATGGCGGCGGCCGCCAAAGGTCCGGATTTGGTGATCTCCGCGTCGGGCAGAAACGGCAAGTACGGGGTGGGAAGCCGCTTGTCCGCTTTGCGGATGCATCAGGGGACAAGCGGCCAGCACTGAAGACTATTTGATCGGCAGAAATAGGTCCGCCACAGACTCATGCTCGGGCACCTCGGGGAAGAACGCGATGCGCTGACAGTAGAGTGGGAAGTCTCGCGCTTCTTCACCGCTTTCCGGAAGCCAGTCGCGGTAAAGATATAGTGCGGCGGGTTCCAAATCGTCGGTATTCCCCACAATCCGCAGGACTGCACAGCGGCCGCCAGGAATGGTGCCTGATACAACGCCTTGCTCGTCCTCATCGAAGATCCGTTGCGTTCCTGCGCACAGGTCCAGTCGATAATCGCTGGGATCGGTAGTTCGCGGATCGGAATGGAAGACGTTGAACGTCTCGCTGGTCTGCGGTGAAAGCCCGTTTGCCTTTCGCCAGGCGATGAATCGCTGGATTGTCGATCCGATCGTGGCTGGCGGCCCGCGATGCTCCATGATCGCCACCGGGACGGGTTTTACGTGCCGGGTGATTACGTCGCTTGTCTTGAAGGACTGTTGCATGAGTTTGCTCCTCGCGTTTGTGAGAGGCCCGAAGGCCGCAAGCCACGGCTCCCAATCGGGAGCTTCCCGAAACGATGACGGTGACTGCCCGAACCGTTGCCTGAAGGCTCGGGCAAAGGCGTCGGGCGCGTCGTAGCCAGCATCCATCGCGATCTGCGTGACGCTCTGATCGTCACGATAGGCCAACCGAAACGAAGCGCGCTTCATCCGGGAGAGCTGGATGTAACGATGCAAAGACAGCCCAAAGGTCGCCGTGAACTGCCGGTGGAAATGAAACTTCGACAATGCCGCGACAGCACTTACAGCTTCCAGGTCCAGCTGATCGTCCAGATGCCGATCGATGTAATCGAGCGCCCGCTTCATCCGGTCGTGGTAGTTTTGAAGTGCTGTCGTCACTGTCCGCTCCATCGTGGCGATATCACCTAGGCGCGTGACGGTATTTGTCGCTCGACCGATCTTGCGTTTTTGCATGGAGGTATCTTAAATTGACGGCAGCTATTGGTGGTTCCAGCTTAGGATTGGTGTGTCGGCAATGGCGTCGCAAACCGACAGGCTGCTTTCGGCTTAGAAAAGGCGAAAGCGGAGACAACAAGTCCTCGCTCGATCACCGAATCTGGTCAGGCTTGGCCTTCGCTTCGGCCTTTAGCTTCGAGATGCGTTCCGAGCACACTTCGTGCACGACGCGGCCAAGCTCTTCAACCTGCGCGCCGAGCCATTCAAGCTCTTCCTTGGTGACGCGATAGTGCTTCGAATAGCGCGCTTTGACATAGGCGTCCTTGAGCTTTTCGAACCGGGTGCGATCGCGCTTGGTTTCGCGGGGCCAGACATAGGTGAGACGCGGGTCGATCCGCTCGGCCTGCGTGCGCAAAAAGGCCAAGTTGTGATTATGCGGCGTATAAAAAGTGCAGACCAGAAGCACGCAGTGGTAAAGTCGCTCTGCTGTCTGGTGCATCAAGAATGCCGCGAGTTTGAGGTCTCCGTCTCGTACTGCGTAACCAGCATTGCGCTTAAATCCCATCGCTGTCGGCAGCCACTCGTCAAAATACTCCTGCGCCATGGCGAGCGCCTGCACCGGTGTCTTGGGCTTAGGCGTATGAAGCTCAGTCTCATCGAACTGGTAAAGCGCAACACCGTCCTCCTTCACGTCCATGAAGAAATACCGCCCGTGGGCGAGCCCGTCGTTCACCTCCTGCAGGGTATGGACGATGAAGTTGACAGGAGTCTTGAGCGTACTGGTAACGCCATATTCGCGCATCAACCGGTCATCTAGCTTCGCCCAGTATTTGACTCTGTCGGTGAGCCGCTTGTCGTTGACGATGATCAGCAGATCGAAGTCGGAGCGGTAGCCCTTCGCGGTGTGGGGCTCATCGACCCACGTGCCGCGCGCATAGCTACCGTAAAGGATCACCTTGAGGATGCGCCCCGCCTTCTTCCACTCATGCTTGGCGAGGGCAAAGGCGTCATCAAACTCCTCGAAGATGAGCTGCACCACGCGCTCAAGTTCGCGCTGCTTTTGCGGGGGCAAATGATCAAGGTCGGTCTTCATCGTCTAATCTCTAGCAAGCAGCCGCGAAGCTTGCACCGGCCGAGTGCACAGGCGCGCGGCGACGGCGCACCCCAAAGCGCTAAGGAGCCGCGCGCTGATATGCTGCGCGTTAGCAACAATCCGACAAGGATTGTCGTTAGCATAGTTAAGAGGCGCTGGAGCCCAGCATTTCTGCGGGTTTGAGGCCTGTTTTGGTTCCTAATAGTCCGAGCTGTGAGTTCCTGATAGTCCGTGTCCCCCGGTTCCTGATAGTCCGAACAGACCACAGGCTTATCCACAAGGCCCATCCCCATTTCTGGAGACAGGCCTTGATTTGGAGCGGCGACAAGCACGAGCTACCGCAGTCTCTCAATCTGGCTTCAGGGCAGACCTAGACAAGTAGGCATCATGCCACAGCACGCAACGCTGCCAGTGTGCGCGCTTGCTTGATCTCCCGCACGCTCCGCAACTCGCCACCGTCCAATAGTCGAGCAATCTCTCCCGCCACTTGATCCGCCGCGATGACGAGCGCGGTATCCAGGTGCACATAGCGCTGGGTTACGCCGCGCGGGGCATGACCGAGCAGGCCCGAGATGGTCAGTTCACTGAATCCTTGTGCCGCTGCCATGCTTGCAAAGCTGTGGCGCAGGGTGTGCGGTGTCACGCTGTCCAGACCCGCGCGCGCGCAGACCCGGCCCAGCACCCGAACGACGCCTATGAAATGCCCATCGCCCCAATCCGCCGGGAAGATGAAGGGCGAATGACTGGACAAAGCCTGAGCCTCCAGCACGTGCATTGCTGAGTCTCCGGCCACGCGGATCTGCGGACCGGACTTGGTATCCGGAAAACGGACGAGATTGTCGTCGGGCTGAACCCATGCCTTGTGCATTGCCAGCACTTCCATGCGCCGAAAACCGGTGAGAAGCATGACGCGGATCGCAGCGAGGCCGGTCGGGTGTTCGCCCTCGCGTTCCATCTGCGTCATCACCTTGCCAAGGTGACGGATTTCGCCAGCGCTCAGATATCGCTTCACCTTCTGCGAGGCCATGATGCGTACGCCTGTTGCCGGACTAACCTCAATAATGCCGAGGCGGCGGGCGTGATTGAGTAGAGCGCGAAGCGTGCTGATGGCGCGGGCAGCAACGCCTGAGCCGCCAGCCGTTTGCCCACCTCGGCTTGTGTGCCTCGCTCGGGCGGTTCGACCAGCCGCAATATCACCTTGCAAGCGTTCAATATCTGCCAATTTCAATTGGCTGACCACGCGATTGCCGATCAGCGGCTTAATATGGAGTTCAATACGGCTTCGATCACCTGCGATTGATGACGCTTTAATAGGGCGGCGGTTGCGTCCGATCAGCCGACCGGCTTCGGCCTCGGCAAGATACCAATCGCAAACTGCTGCGATGGTCAGCCCCGTCCGGACCGAGTGCCGTTCGGCGGATGGGTCGGCCCCGTCGATCACAGCGGCGAGCTTCTTTTGGGCGAGGTCGCGGGCTTGCTCGACAGTCAGAACACCATATTGGCCTATAGCACAGCGACGGGTCCTCGCCTCTTGGTTTCGATATTGGATGATAAAGGTTTTGGTGCCGCTGGGTTTAACGCGAACGCCAAAACCGCGCAGCTCGCTATCCCAAAGGAAGGCGTCGCGCCCTCGGTTGGATTTGAGCGCCTCGACGGTGCGTTTAGTCAATCTGGTCATGCGATTTGTCCGTGATTTGAGTTGTCGTGCCTTTCGAAGTTGCTCCTGCGCCCTGGTGGCCCACGCGCATGATATTTGCTTCCCCACGCAGGTGCAGCATGGCCGGGGAAGCAGGGGGGAAGCAGTAGGTGGGAAACCGCTGGAAATCGCAGCGTACCGATGGCGACTCGGAGTGAAAAGTAAGCAGTTGATATTGCTTGGAATATCGCAGATTTTACTAGATATGGAAACGGTAGCGAAAACGCCAAGGGGCAGTTGCCAAGGTTGGGGTCGGGCGTTCGAATCGCCTCGCCCGCTCCATTTTCCTTCCAGTCGAAACGGTACCTGCGGGTACGAGCGTGTGCGCGGCGGTCATTTGCTGTTGCAATTCCGGTCGCCGTCTGTTTAACGCGCCGTGGAATGTTACCACATAACATTTAGGGCGGAGCGTTTGGTCTTCGCCGATCGGTCACACTCATCGAATCAAGGATTAAGCTCACGATGCAAATCGCTCGCTCCGGCACACTTTCCCTTTTCGCACTCGCCGCCGGACTGGCCGCGACGCCGGCGTTCGCTCAGCAAAGCGACAGTTCGGACAGCGCGCAGAGCGAAGAGAGCGCCACCGACTATGGCCACGTATCCGAGCAGAGCCGTCAGGTAGAAATCATCGTCACCGGCGTTCTGGAACGGCAGCGGCAGGATTTCCTGTCCGGCGTTTCGGTGGTGGACGGAGAAGAGCTGACGCAGGCGATCCGTCCGTCCCTTGGCGAAACGCTGAACGACACGCCGGGTGTTTCGGCGACTTCGTTCGGCCCGAGTGCGTCGCGCCCGGTGCTGCGCGGCTTGCAGGGCGAGCGGGTCCGCGTGCTTACCAACGGCCTCGGTTCCGTCGACGTGTCGAATACGTCCGTCGATCACGCGGTCGTCGTCAATCCGCTGACGGCAGAGCGGATCGAGGTGCTGCGCGGGCCGCAGTCCCTCCTATACGGTTCCTCCGCGATCGGCGGGGTGGTCAACGTGATCGACAACAGTCTGCCGACCACCGTTCCGGCAGACCGGATCAAACTGGGCGCCATCGCCACCTACGGCTCTGCGGCGAACGAGCGTTCGGGCGGGGCATCGGCCGATTTCGCGCTGTCGGATCACTGGGTCCTGCACGCCGACGGTAGCTATCTCAAGACCGACGATCTCGACATCGGGGGCTATGCGTTGACCCCGGAACTGCGCCGCCAAGCGCTCGCGTCGGCCACTTTGCCGGCCGATCCCACCGCGGAAGAGCCGATCGACTTCGCTGCCAATGCGGCGGTCGAGGGCACGCTGCCCAATTCCGCGTCCGAGACGTGGACGGCAGGCGGCGGCGTTGCCTACATCAACGACGGCGGCAGCTTCGCGCTGTCCTACAAGCACTATGACAGTCTCTACGGGGTGCCGATCCGCTTCGCGACCGAGCCGGGTCAGGAGCAGGAAGGGCCCCGGCTGGACCTGAAGCAGAACCGCGTGGACGCGCGGGCGGAAGTGAATGTCGGCGGCGGCTTGCTGGACAAGATCGGCGCCCGGTTCGGCTACGCCAAATATCGCCACTTCGAACTGGAAGAGGACGGCGAGGTGGGCACTGCGTTCTACAACCAGGGCATGGAAGGGCGGCTGGAGCTGACCCAAGCGCAGAAAGGCGCTTGGCGCGGCGTGACCGGCGGCCAGTTCTACATCCGCGATTTCAACGTCGAGGGCGAGGAGGCTTTCCTGCCCAAGAACAGCACCGAGCAGGTCGGCGCCTTCACGCTGCAGCAGTTCGATTACGGGGCGTTGAAGTTCGAAGCGGGTGCGCGTTACGAACACACTAAGCTCCAGGGTCAGCCGCTCCCCGATCAGCCGCAATTCTTCGATGGCAGCCGCAGCTTCGATGCCATTTCCGGATCGGTCGGCGCATCGTATGGCTTCGCGGACGGCGTGCGCTTCGGTGTGAACGTCTCGCATAACGAGCGCGCTCCGGCGGCCGAGGAACTGTTCGCCAACGGCCCGCACGCGGGCACGCAGGCGTTCGAGGTCGGCGACCCCGACTTCGGGCTCGAGAAATCATGGGGCGTGGAGGGGATCCTGCGGGCCGGCGGCGACGGTTATTCGCTCGAAGCCTCGGCCTATTACACCTGGTTCAACGACTTCATCTACGAGGACCAGACCGGCGAGATCGAAGATGGCCTGCCGGTCTATCAGTTCCGTCAGTCGGACGCGCGCTATTACGGCTTCGAAATCCAGGGTTCGGCGACACTCGCAAGGTTCGGCACGACTTCGGTGGCGGTCGATGGCCTGGCGGACTACGTTCACGCAACCATCGAAAACGTCGGTCCGGCACCGCGCATCCCGCCGCTCCGCCTGCTGGGCGGCGTGACCGTGAAGACCGGCAATTTCGACGTGCGGGGCGAAGTCGAGCATGCGTTCGAGCAGGACCGAATCTCCGACTTCGAGACCGCGACCGACGGCTACACGCTCGTCAACGCCGAGGTGAACCTGCACCCGTGGGGAGCCGGTAGCCCGCTCAGCCTGGCCCTGTCGGCGAACAACATCTTCGATGTGAACGCGCGGCGCCATGCGTCATTCCTGAAGGATTACGCACCGCTGTCGGGTCGCGACTTCCGCGTATCGGCCCGCTTCGACTTCTAATCGGTCCGACTGTCGTCACGCTGCGGCGCGCATCGGTCAGGCCGGTGCGCGCCCGCTCTCGTATCAGTCGTGGCGATGAGCGGCTTCCGCACCCTCGGCCCGCCCTTCTGCGCGCGCCGCCCGCAGCTCGGCTTCTCGCGTACGGTTGCGGTCGCGATAGTAGTCGAGCGAGCCGCGTACCTGGCCGAAGGCGAACACCATCAGCAATCCCCCGGTGATGGCGAGGTTCTTGAGCGCCTGTGTGCCCTGCTCGTAATCGCCGAACTGGTTATGCACGAAGAAGATGGTGCCCAGCGTGAATATGGCGAGAACCAGTGCGACAAGCCGGGTCAGCAGGCCAAGCGCCAGGAGCAGCCCGGCGACGATCTCGAAGATGCCGATCGGCATCGCGAGATTGGCGGGCAGGTTGGTGGATTGCAGCAATTGCTGCACCGGTTCGGGTGCGAGAAGCTTGTTGGCTCCCGACACGACGAACAGGGCGGCGATGAAGATACGTCCGATGACGGCGGCGATCGTGGACATTGATCGGGCTCCCACACCCGCCGCGCGCACGCTTGCTCACGGCTCTCGAGCAGTTCATCGCTCGAAGGACGATACGGTTCCGTGCGTCAGAGCCGGGGGAGGGTCACGCCGCGCTGGCCCATATATTTGCCGGCCCGGTCCGCATAGGTCACTTCTGGCCGTTCATTGCCCTGCAGGAAAAGGAACTGGCACGCGCCCTCATTCGCATAGATGCGCGCAGGCAGCGGCGTGGTATTGGAAAACTCCAGGGTCACATGCCCCTCCCACCCGGGTTCGAGCGGAGTCACATTCACGATGATGCCGCAGCGCGCATAGGTGCTCTTGCCCAGGCAGATGACCAGCACGTCCTCCGGCACGCGGAAATATTCGACCGTTCGGGCGAGCGCGAAGGAGTTGGGCGGGATCACGCACACGTCGGTCTTCCGGTCGACGAAGCTGTTGCTGGCGAAATCCTTCGGATCGACCACCGCCGAATCGACATTGGTGAAGATCTTGAACTCGTCCGCCACGCGCGCGTCGTAGCCGTAGGACGACAGGCCGTAGGAGATGCAGCCGTCGCGTCGCTGCGATTCCTCGAACGGTTCGATCATGTCGCGGTTGCGGGCCGCGTCGCGGATCCATTTGTCGGAAAGAATCGCCATGGTGCGACGATTCCCCAACATGCGCGGCGGAGCAATCCGCAACGCGCCCTTATCCCCCTCGGCGAAGGATCAGATTTGCGGCGCGTTAAGCTGCGGATTGATCCGTGCGAGATAGTTCAGCCAGTGCGTCGGCTTCTTTATCAGGCTGGGCGGATAGGCGACCTTCAGACCGGCGATCTGCGCGAGTGCGCCTACGAAATGCAGGCAATTGCGTTTGTTCAGGTCGTAGGATTTGACCGGATCGGCACGCCAGCGCGCGACTTCCGATCTGATCTGCCAATATTGCGCGTCGGTCAGCGCAACGGAGAAATGTTCATTGGTACGGTCGATCTGATCCTGCTTCTCGACGAAGATCATCGAATCGACCGGGCCGACCAGGATCGCGGGAGAGATGCTCTTCGCGGTGAAGCCGTAGTTTTCGTCGATCGGCTCGCCCGTCTCTTCCAGCGTGCCGTCGAGCACGACGAAAGTGTGCGGATAGCGCCCGAACAGCACCGAGCCGTTGAATGAATGGAAATGGATCGTGACCTGCGCGAATGCCGCCTGGGCCCAGCACAGGGCGACGATCGCCAAAAGCAGCTTGCAGACCCGTCCCATGGGGTCGCTTCATAGCCGATCCGCCCGGTGCTTGTAACCGGGCAAATCGGCCATGGATTAGCTGCCTTGCGCCAGCAGCGTGGCGTTGCCGCCCGCCGCGGTGGTGTCGATGGTTACGACCCGCTCGACCGCGAAGCGATCGATATAGTGCGGCCCGCCCGCCTTGGGGCCGGTCCCTGACAGACCCTCACCGCCGAAGGGCTGGCTGCCCACGACCGCGCCGATCTGGTTGCGGTTGACGTAGAAATTGCCGACCTTGATCCGCTCCTCGACGAACCGGCGCGTGCTGTCGAGACGACTGTGGAGGCCGGCCGTCAGCCCGTAACCCATGTCGTTGATATCCTCCACCACCTGGCCGAGCTCGCTCGAATGGAAACGCGCGACGTGCAACACGGGCCCGAAATTCTCGCGCCTGAGGTCGGAGATCGAGCGCAGTTCCATGATCGTCGGTGCGACGAAGCACCCCTTGGACAGCTTGCGCGGCAGGCGCCGACGCCAGATCGTGTGCCCTGCCTTCTTGCGCCGAGCGACGTGGCGTTCCAGCGCGGCCTTCGCGTCGGTGTCGATCACCGGGCCCACATCGGTGCTGAACTCGGCGGGGTCGCCGACTTCGAGCACTTCGAAGGCGCCCCGGATCATCTCCAGCATCTCGTCGTAGACGTCGTCCTGGATATACAGCATCCGCTGGGCCGAGCAGCGCTGACCCGCGCTCTGGAACGCCGAGGCGACGACGTCACGCGTGACCTGTTCGGGCAGGGCGGTCGAATCGACGATCATCGCGTTCTGACCACCGGTCTCGGCGATCAAGGTCGCAATCGGCCCCTCGCGCGCTGCCAGCACGCGGTTGATGGCCTGCGCGGTGCCGGTGCTGCCGGTGAAGCACACGCCAGCGAGGCGCACGTCGTTCGTGATGAACTGGCCCACTTCGCCGGAGCCAGGCAGGAGTTGGAACGCCTCGGGCGGGATACCCGCCTCGTGACACAGCTTGACCGCGAACGCCGCGACTAGCGGCGTCTGTTCGGCCGGCTTCGCCACCACGGTATTGCCAGCAGCGAGCGCTGCCGCCGCCTGGCCGGTGAAGATCGCGAGCGGGAAGTTCCATGGACTGATGGTGGCGAAGACCCCGCGGCCCGCCATCGTCATCCGGTTTTCTTCACCGGTAGGGCCGGGGAACGGCACCGGATGTTCGAACTTCTCGCGCGCCTGATTGGCATAATAGCGCAGGAAATCGACCGCCTCGCGCAGTTCCAGCACGGCATCGAGGATGGTCTTGCCCGCCTCCCGGCGGCACAGGCTCAGGAATTCGTCGGAGTGTTCCTCGAACATGTCGGCGCACGCTTCGAGCAGCACCGCGCGTTTCTCGCCGCCCAGCGCATTCCAGCCGGGCTGGATGTTGCGCGCCTCGGTGATGGCGAAGGCGACTTCGCCCTCGGTCGCGTCGCGCCGCGTTCCGACTTCGTCGCCCAAATCCTGCGGCGCGTTGATCGGTGCCATTTCGCCCGGATCGTTGCTGGGGAAGGTGGGGCCGGCGAACCAGTGTTCGCTCTCCAGCTTCCTCAACCGGTCGAGCAACGGCTCGCGCACCAGCGGATCCGAAAGATCGATCCCGGCGCTGTTGATCCGGCCGGGGAAGATGTCACGCGGCGGGGGAATTTCGGGATTGCGCTTGGGCTCCATCGCGGCGAGCTTCGCCACCGGATCCTCCGCCAGCTCCTCGGCCGGAATATCGGAATCCGCCATGCGGTTGACGAAGGAGCTGTTGGCCCCGTTCTCCAGCAGGCGACGCACCAGATAGGCGAGCAGATCCTTGTGATTGCCCACCGGCGCGTAAATCCGCACCGGCGTGCGTGCATTGCCTTCCTTCTCGGCCAGCGCGGCGTAGAGTTCTTCCCCCATGCCGTGCAAGCGCTGGAACTCGTAGGAAGCCTCGTCCTCGTTCCGGCGTCCGGCTGCGCCCGCCATCGTCTTGATCGCCGCGATCGTGTAGGCGTTGTGCGTGGCAAAGGCAGGGTAGATCGCATCCTGCGCCTCCAGCAGCGCCTTGGCGCAGGCGAGGTAGGATACATCGGTCGCGATCTTGCGGGTGAAAACGGGGAAATCGGTATAGCCGCCGACCTGGCTCACCTTGATTTCCGTATCCCAATAGGCACCCTTGACCAGCCGGCACATGAAGCGGCGATCATGGCGACGGGCAAGCTTGGCGACCCATTCGCACAGCGGAACGCCGCGTTTCTGGTACGCCTGAATGACCAGGCCGAACCCTTCCCAGCGCGTGCCGTCCTCGCGTTCGAACAGCGCATCGTCCGCCGCCAACGTCTCGAACACGTCGAGCGACAGTTCCAGCCGCTCGGCTTCCTCGGCGTCGATATTGAAATGGATGTTGGCGTCGCGCGCCTGGCTGGCGAGATCGGTCAGGATCGGGATCAGCGCATCATGCGCCGCGTCGGCGTGGAAGAAATCGTATTTGGGATAGAGTGCCGTCAGCTTGACCGAGATGCCCGGGCTACCGGTGACGGTGCCGTCGCTCTCGTTCGCCAGCCGCTCGATCGCATCCTGGTAAGCGAGGCGATACCGCTCGGCGTCGGCGAATGTCATCGCCGCCTCGCCCAGCATGTCGAAGCTGTGGGTCAGGCCCTTTGCGCGTTCGGGTGCGGCGCGCTTGAACGCTTCGCCCATCGTACGGCCGAACACGAACTGGCCGCCGAGGATACGCATCGCCTGTAGCGTAGCAGTGCGGATGACCGGTTCGCCCAGCCGATTGACCGTCTGTCGCAGGGTCTTGCGCATGCCCTTTTGCGAAACCTTCGGCTTTTCCAGCACTTCGCCGGTCAGCATGAGGGAGAAGGTGGCGGCGTTGACGAAAGTAGAGCTCGATTCGCCCAGATGCTCGCGCCAGTCGATTTCGCCGATCTTGTCTCGGATCAGGGCATCGGCGGTAGCGCCGTCGGGCACGCGCAGCAACGCCTCGGCCAGACACATGAGGGCGATGCCCTCCTCGGTCGCAAGGCCATAGGTATGGAGAAACGCGTCGATTCCACCGACATCGCGGCTGCGGGCATTCTCCACCAGCGCGACCGCCAGCTTCGACGTTTCGGCATGGCGCTCATGCGCCGCCTGCGCTTGTCGCAGCCGTTCCTCGATGCAGGCGTTCTCTTCCATCCGGTATGCTTTGCGGATGCGGGTACGGTCGAGCGGCAAGGGTGCGGACATGAATTCCTTATGGGGTCGGAGCTGTGCGGAGTCGCACTGACAATCCCCATCACATGGCCCCGTTCCATGCACAATCAAGCGAAGTCTGGATATTGCTCCTGGAACCAGCGCTCCACTCGCGCGATCTCGCGGGCCGTCAAATGCAGGCCAAGCTTGGATCGTCGCCATAGAGCGTCCTGCGCTGTGCGGGCGAATTCATGCTCCGCCAGATAGGCGAGTTCGGCGGCGTAGAGATCGCCGCCCAAGCGCGCGCCGAGGTCGGCCATGCCATGCGTTTCGCCGAGCCAGCGGTGCATCCGATTGCCATAGGCGCGGGCGAGCCGCAGCCGCATGCGCGGACCCATCCACGGATAACGGCGGGCCGTATCGGCCACGAATGCGTCGAAGCCGTTGGGCATGCGTCCGCCCGGCAGGGGCGCGTTGCCCGTCCACTCCTCCCCCGAAACGGTGAGATGGGCGGCCAGCTTTTCCAGCGCGTGTTCGGCGAGCCGGCGATAGGTGGTGATCTTGCCGCCATAGACCGACAGCAGCGGCGCGGCGCCATCGGGCGCATCGATCGCGAAAACATAGTCGCGGGTGACCGTCGAGTTGCTGGCCGATTCGTCTTCGTAGAGCGGGCGGATACCGGAATAGGTCGAGACGATATCGTCCGGGGTGACCGGGTCGGCAAAGTATTCGTTCACGGCATCGAGCAGATAGGTTTGCTCGCGGGCGCTTATCTCGGGATCGTTCCGGTCCCCTTCGAACAACTGGTCGGTGGTGCCGATCAGCGTGTAATCGTGCTCGTAGGGAATGGCGAAGCAGATCCGTCCGTCGCCGTTCTGGAAGATATAGGCCTGCTCGCCCTCGAACTGACGCCGGACGATCAGGTGGCTACCCTTCACCAGCCGCAGGTGCGCCTCGTTCACGCCGCCCATCGCGGCGACATCGTCCACCCACGGGCCTGCCGCGTTGACCACCGCGCGCGCCGCGATTGTCTCGCCGGTCGAGAGCGTCGCGTGCCAGCCGTCCGCAATCCGCTCCAGCGCGATGCATTCGGTGCGCGTGCGGATATCCGCGCCGCGCTCGGATGCGTCCATCGCATTCAGCACGGTCAGGCGGCTATCCTCGACCCAGCAGTCCGAATATTCGAAGCCGCGCTTCAGCCGGTCCTGCAGCACGCCGCCGTGGGGCGGCTTGCTCAGGTCGACGCCGCGGCTGCCCGGCAGGGTCCGTTTCCCGCCGATCCGGTCGTAAAGGAACAGCCCGACGCGCAGCATCCAGCGCGGTCGCAGGCCGGCATCGTGCGGCAGCACGAAGCGTAGCGGCCAGACGATATGCGGCGCGATCCGCAGCAGCACTTCGCGTTCGGCCAGCGCTTCGCGTACCAGGCGGAACTCGTACTGCTCGAGATAGCGCAGACCGCCATGGACCAGCTTCGTGCTGGCGGAACTGGTGTGAGCGGCCAGATCGTCTTTCTCGACCAGCGTGACGGCGAGGCCACGACCCGCCGCATCGCGTGCGATCCCGGCCCCGTTGACGCCCCCTCCGATAACCAGGATATCCTGCATGGCCCGCCCATACCCTCTCGCGCGGTAAGAGGCGAGGGCGCTATCCCCGCAAGGCATTCCAGGTTTTCGGGCCCGCGATACCGTCTGCGCTCAGCGCGTGTGCCTTCTGGAAGGCGCAAACCGCGGCGCGGGTGACGGGGCCGAAAACGCCATCGACCCGCAAGGCAAGGCGACGCTGCAGCGCCCTGACCGCGTCGCCGCGCGCTCCCATCGCCAACGTCCGCACCGGCGGCATCCTTTCCCGTGCGTAAGCGGTGGCAAGCTTCTCGTCGTACCGGTTCCGGCGATAGGCCGGTCCGTTGTACCCGCGTGCGAACGCTGCCCAGTCATGGCGTCGTAAAGCAATGGCGAGCTCGCTACTTTCGACGAACGCGGCAAATGCCGCGAGATGTGCGTCATCCCCCTCGCACATCGCCGCGACGAATTCTTCGGTGTTCGGGAAGCCGCAGATTTCGCAATTGTCGCCCATGATCTGGAACGCGCCCCAACTGGCCGAGCGCAGCGCGGCCGCACGGTCCAGTTCCATCGCGTCCGCCAGACGATCGTACTGCAAGTTGCGCGGCCCGTAGCCACCGGGTCTCGCGTGGCTGATACCGGGCGCGAGCGTATCGAACCGACCATGGGTCAGCCGATGGAAATAGTGCCGCTCGAACAGGATTACGGGACGGCTCGAGGAGTCGAATCCCCCGCGGCTTTCCACGGCAATGACGGCACGGATCGCGGCTTCTTCGCAATCGAGGCGGGCGGCGGTCGCGCAAATCGCGCCGGCGCTCATCGCCCGCGCAGCGCCACGAAAGCGGTCTGGAATGGGGGGCGGCACGGCTGTCTCCTTCGCGGCTACGCGAATCCAACAGGCCGGACCCGCGCGCAGCCTTGCCATGCTGGCGCGAAGTAGGAAAATCGTGGTTCGTCAGCCGCAGCTGTCGCGAACCACCAGATTGACTGGTACCCGTGTCCCCGCACCGCTGTCGCCCAGGGCTTGCGAGACCAGCATTTGACCTGCTCGGGCGAAATCCGGCTCGATCGTGGTGAGCGCCGGACTGGTATGCACCCCGCTTCCCAACCCGTCGAAGCCGACCACCGCGACGTCCTCCGGAACCCTTGCGCCGCCCTGTGCCAGCCCCTCCAGCACGCCGATCGCGATTGCGTCGCTGGCGGCGAAGATGGCGTCGGGTCGCGCAGAGCCTTCGAGCAGCGTCTTCGCGGCGATCCGGCCCTGCGCCAGCCGATCCTCACCGGTGGCGTCCAATACCTCGATCGGTGCTAGTCCGGCCTCCGCCATCGTCGAACGATAGGCCATCAGCCGCTCGCGAAACTGCGGGTGGAGTTCGTCGACCGCGCCGACGAACGCGATCCGGCGGCGACCGCGCGCTATCAGGTGCCTGGTGGCCATTTCGCCGCCCGCCGCATTGTCCGCCCGCACCCACGGCAGTTCGGGGAAGGGGGCGCCCCATGTCACGAGCGACCCGACATCGCGCGCCTGGGCGAGGTTCAGCCAGGCAGGTCGATTGAGGCTGGTCCCCATCGCGATCAGCGCGTCGGCTTGGCCCTCCGCCCGGTAGTGCCAGAAAAAATCGTCCGGCTCGCTCTGAAAGGATACCAGCGAACGCAGCCCCCGCTGGGCGGCGGCGGCGCAGGTGCTGCCGAGCAGGGCGTAATGGAACTGGCTTACCGCCAGCGGGTCTTCGCCCGCCCGCCCCACAACCACGATCGCGATGGTCCCCGTCTCGCCCTTGCGAAGTTGTGCCGCACGGCGATCGACGTGGTAGCCGAGCTGGCGCGCGATCTCCTCCACCCGGGTGCGCGTCGCGATCCCGATCGAGGGGGCGCCGGAAAGCGCGCGGGAGACGGTGGATTGGCTGACCCCCGCCGCCTCCGCGACGTCCAGTGAGGTGACGCGCTTGTCCGTCACGCTCACCCCGTCAGTGAACGGATGCGGTCGCGGGAGGGGTGATATCCGTGCGGCCGCGCCCGGCCATCAGCGCGAATAGCGTCAACATCACATAGCAAATCATGGGGACGATGAACGCGCTTTGATAGCCGGCGGCATCGGCGACCGCGCCGGTCAACGGCGGTATCGCTGCGCCGCCAACAATGCAGGTGCACAGGAAGCCGGAGGTTGCGGCCTCCGATGCGGTGGACCGTTCGAGCGTGATAGTGAAGATCACGGGGAACATGATCGAGTTGAACAGCCCGATCGCAAGCGCGGCATAGCCGCCCGGTACGCCGCCGATCGACAGGACGAACAGGCACAGCGCCGCCGCGACGACGGTTCCGGTAGCCAGCAGCCGTGGGGCGGGGACGACCCGCAACAGCGCCGACCCGGCGAAGCGCCCGACCAGCGCGCCGCCCCAGTACAGGCTCACGAAATAACCCGCGTCCTGCAGCGGGATGCCCCACACGGAATCGTCGTGCAGAAACAGCACCATCTGTGTGCCGATCGCGACCTCGGCCCCGACATAGAGAAAGATCGCGAGCCCGCCGAGGAGCGCCCAGCGCGATCCAGCGACTTGTGACAGCGTTGCGCCGATGGATAGCGCCTTCGGCCGCATGGGAGAGGCGGCGGAGATTCGCTTGCGCGACCAGAAGATGAATGCGCCCAGGGCCAGCAACATGGCGGCAATGATCAGGAAGCTGGTGGTGATCGACCCCAGTGCCATGGTTCGCGCCGCGCCGGTCAGGACGGTGTCGTGCGTCTCCACCCCTTCCAGCAGCAGCTTGGCTCCGAGCAGCGGGCCGACCACGGTGCCGAGCGAGTTGAACGCCTGGCTGAAGGTGAGGCGGAAGTGGCTGGTCTCGGGCGGGCCGAGCGACGCGGCCAGGGGGTTCGCCGCGACTTGCAGGATTGTGATGCCCGCAGCGAGCACGAACAGCCCAGCCAGCACGCCGACATAGGTCGCGACATTGGCGGAGCCCATGATGACAAGGCAGGCGAGAATCATGAAGGCGATCGCCAGCATGATCGATGGCGTGGCACGCAACCGGGCGACCAGGAGGGAGGCTGGAATCGCAAAGAAGAAATACGCGATGAAGAACGCCGAGGCGGTCAGCTGCGCCTCGAAATTAGACAGCGTGAAGATGCTCTTCACCGCCGCCACCAGCGGGTCGACCAGCGACGTGATCAGTCCAAATGCGAAAAACAGCGTGGTCACGCTGGCAAAGGCAGCCCTGGTATGGCTGGGTGCGTTCATCGGTTTCTCTCCCATCGTGACCGCCACGAAGCGTTCGGCGATACCGTCAGCCGACGATGCACTCAAGCTGCGCCATCAGCTGGATGTCAATGCGTATGGGAATTCACCGGGGTTTTCGCCCTGAGGGTCAGATCATCACCGAGATATCGAGAGCCTCGTCCCCGCGGCGAACGAAGACGCTGGTCGCCGGACCCATCTCCCGCACATCCAGATCGACGCTTTCCGCGCCGCAGGTCAGCCGGTCGAGCGACAATTGCGACATGACCTCGGGCAGACGCGGCTTGCGGAAGCGCACCTGGTCGGGGGCCTCGATCGACATTCCGAGCATCGCCTGGATCATGTAGATCGGCGCGGCGCTCGACCAGGCCTGCGGTGCGCAGGCCACGGGGTATAACGTCGGCCCGCGACCGAATTTGCGCCCGAAGCCACAGAACAGTTCCGGGAAACGCTGCTGGTCGAAATAGAACGATGCCTCGAACAACGCGCTGAACACCTTGTTCACGGCCTCTTGCAAGCCGTAGCGGGCGAAACCGGCGGCGATCAGGGCGTTGTCGTGCGGCCAGATCGACCCGTTGTGGTAGCTCATCGGATTGTACCGCTTCTCGCGCCGCGACAGCGTGCGGATGCCCCATCCGGAAAAACAGTCCGATTTCAACAACCGCGCGGCCACCGCCTCGGCATGTTCCTTGGTCGCAATACCCGTCAGCAATGCATGTCCTGCATTGGAGGAAACCACCCGGCACGGTTCCTTCTCCCCGTCGAGGGCGAGAATATAGCAACCCATCTCGCTGTCGAAGAAGGTATCGGCGAACCGGCTCTTGAGCTCGGCGGCCCTGTCCCACCATTCGCCGGCTGCGGTTCCGTTACCGCGGGCAGCCGCGAGGTCGCCCATTGCCTGCCAGGCACCATAGACATAGGCCTGCATCTCGACGAGCGCGATAGGCCCCTCGGCGAGGCGGCCGTCGGCATGCGAAATCGCGTCGTGGCTGTCCTTCCACCCCTGATTGCGCAAGCCGTTTTCGTTACGGCGCCCGTATTCGAAGAAACCGTCGCCATCGCGATCGCCGGATCGATCGATCCAGCCTGTGGCCGCCTCCAGATGGGGCCACAGGCGATCGATCGTATCCTCGTCTCCCGTCCGGCGAAAATATTCCCCCGCCAGGTGCACGAACAGGGGCGTGGAATCGACGCTGCCGTAATAATGTCGAAACGGCACTTCGCCGGTATTCGCCATTTCGCCGTGCCGCGTTTCATGCAGGATCTTGCCGACTTCCGCATCGGCCACCGGATCGTCGGTCCTTGCCTGTAGTTCGGCCAGCCGCAGCAAGGTCCCGCGCGCCAGAGAGGGGTCGTACCAGAGCATCTGCAACGCCGTGATGAGCGAATCCCGCCCGAACAGCGTGCAGTACCAGGGTATGCCGGCATAGGCGGCGGGACCCTGGGGTGTCTGCGTGGTCAGCGTGGTCACGTCCGCGATGCTGCGCGCGACCATCGTGTCGAAAGAGGTGTTGGAAGAGCCGATCACTGGACGGCTCTCCAGCGCATCGCGCCGTCCTTCGCGCAATGCCCGGTACGCCTCCAGATACGCGCGGGCCGGTTCCTCCAGCTCGGCATCGCCGAAAGCGGCCATCGTATAGAAAATCTTTCGTTCGCCCGGCGCCAAAACGACTTCGAAGCGCACCCGGTGAGAGCTGACCGCGTCGGGAACCGGATCGAAGGATAGCGCGGTACGGCGTACGATATCGTCGAGGCCGGTGTAGGCATATTCCACCGATGACTCATTACATCGCGGTTCCTGCTGCTTTCCTCGCTTTTCCCGGTGCGCTCCTCGCACTTCGAACATGTCGCGGAAATCGGATCCCAGGGTGAATTCGATGCTGAAGCGATGTTCGCAATCGTCGAAATTGCGCACTGCCAGCCGCTCGTATGCCTTGCCGTCGTGCAGAAACTTGATCCTGCCGAAATGAAGCACCTCCTTTGGAATGCGTTTCCCGGCGCGGTTGGTGAGATTGCCGTTCGTAAGGTCCACGATCAGCGCATCGACCCGGTCGTCTATCGCCGACCCGAGCAGCATCGGCGTGCGACCGCATATGGTCATCCGCCAAAAGGAGAGGTGACGCGTATCGCGATAATAGACGCCCTCCGGCGCGGTCTCGTCGGCTGCGATATCGCCGTGCTGGTCGAACAGGGCAAAGGCATCGCCATGCTTGACCGCACGGAGTTCCTGTTCCTGGATCGAGCTTGCCGATTGGACCTGATGTTGATCCTCAGGGCCGGCAGGTTCTGGTTGTGAAAGGATAGCGCGTTCCTCCATCGGCGCTCACGCCGCGGTTTCGATACCTGTAACGTCTCTCGCCCTGCCGGGGGTGTAGGGATGCTCGCCCCGCGCGCGACCCGCACGTAATCCCCCGGGCACGGGCGGTGCCTGGCGCAGCTTCGCGGTCACCAGTTCCCTGTAGATCCGAACGTAGTTTTCGGCCATCCGCGCTGCGGTGAAGCGGGCGTCGAACCGCGCGCGGACCTCCGCACGGTCGAGAGCGAGCACTTCGTCGACCGCCGCGACGGCCTCGTCCATGCTGTCGACGATGCGGCCGGTAACGCGATCTTCCATGACCTCCGGAACCGACCCGTTACGCCATGCCACCACCGGTGTACCGCAGGACATCGCCTCGATCATCACCAGACCGAACGGCTCCGGCCAGTCGATCGGAAACAGGAGTGCGCCGGCATTGCCGAGCAGCTCCGCTTTCTGCGTCTCGTTGACCTCACCGATATATTCGATGGCGTCGTGCGCTTCGACCAAGGGGCGGATTTCACTGTCCCAGTATTCCTGATCGACCGGGTCGATCTTCGCCGCGATCTTCAGCGGTTTGTCGCTACGCACCGCGATTTCGATCGCGCGGTCGGGACGCTTCTCCGGCGATATGCGTCCCAGGAAAACGAGATAGTCGCCGCCCGCTGGGTTGAAGGGCAGCATTTGCTGCGGCAGGCCGTGATATACCGTGTCCACCCAGTTCACCGGCGGCAGCGGCAAGCGCTGGTGGTCGGAAATGGACACCAGCGGCACGTCCGAGAACATGTCATAACAGCCATACAGATCGGGAATGTCGAGGCGGCCGTGCAGGGTGGTGACCGTAGGCGTATGCCATCCCATCACCGCGGGATAATGGAACAGGTCGATGTGGAAATGGACGATATCGAACTCGTCCAGCCGGCGACGAACTTGCTCCACCATGCCTACGTGATGGGGGACGAGGTTGTGGGCCCCATCGACCAGACGCAAGGCCTGCGGAACGCATGGCACCAGCTGCGCTGCGGTTTGCGAATCGCCGGATGCGAACAGCGTGACCTCGTGACCCTGTCGCACGAGCTCCTCAGTAAGAAAGTGCACGATTCTCTCGGTGCCGCCATAGAGTTTGGGAGGGCAACTTTCCGCAAGGGGAGCGATTTGGGCAATGCGCATGAAGACCCTTTCTAGGCGTCGATGGACATCAACGTGCGAAGGCCGATTGTTACGCAGCATCCTCTCGGTGTGATGAGGCAGGTGGTTTCATACGCGCGCCGAAGCGAATTATCGCGACCAGTTCGTCGCGCGTACCCGCAATGGCCTATTGCTGTTTCGCCTCGCCTGCGAGGCGGGCTCCGAGCCGTTGGGAGAGCGGGGTGGCGCTGACTCCGTGCAGGATCACCGAGACAAATATGACCAGGCTGGTGATCGTCCAGAGGTCGTGAAGGCCGGTATCGCGCTGCCCCAGCAAGGCGTAATACGCGGCAGCCACGCCGATCGGGCCGAACCAGCCTGCAAACAGGGCTTCCTCGCGCCGCTTCAGACTGGCGATCCACGGCTTGAGCAGCAACCACCAAGGTAGCCGCTTGAGCGCGACCAGCGCCAGGGCCAGTGCCACCCCGCGCCAGCCAAGGTCCATCCAGCCGCTCCACGGCAGTAGCACCCCGATGAGGACGAAGACCGGCAGGTCGAAGAAACGAGTGATGGCGCCGTGGAGGTGATGCTGGCGCGTCTCTATCTCCGAGATGCCGCGATTGAACATCAGCCCGGCGACGAAGACGGCGAGAATGCCGTCGCTGCCGAGCAGTTCGAGCCCGGCCAGCACTGTCAGCGACAGCGCGACGCCGATGGTCAGCAGGGATTCGTCTTCCGAATAGGGTTTTTTCTTGGCCCAGACGAACAGCTTCCCCGCCGCCCAGCCGATGGCCCCGCCGATCAGGATCGCGCCCGCCACCTCCCACATAAGAACGTGCACGAGCCAGTCCTTGATCGCGACGTCGGGCGATTTGGTCAGCAACAGGATCGGCAGCATGACGAACAGCAATCCCAGTCCGTCGTTGGCGGCGCTTTCGGCCGAAATGAGGTGCCGGAGCGGGGCGGGCACCTTTTCGTCCGCCACTCGGCTGCTGACGATCGATGCAGCGACGACGGGATCGGTGGGCGCTACGATCGCGCCGATGAGAAGGGCGGGCAGTACGCCTACGCCCAGAAACAGCGCCGCAAACGCCGCGCCCGTCAGCCACATGAGGACCAGCCCGATCATCAACACCACGGCGAGGTCTCGCCAGTAACGACGCAGGAACGAGAACGGCAGGCGCAACGCGGTTCCCATGACCGCGATGCCCAGCGTTATACGCGCGACCTCCTGCAAGGTGCGATACTGATCGTTTCCGAACAGCTCGCTCTTCGCCACGTAGTTCAGCAATGGTCCGATCGCGGCCCCGAACAGCAGGCACAGGGTTACCTCGGAAATCCATGTCCGGTTGCTGATGAGGCCGGCCAACAGACCCATCACCAGCACGATCCCGCCGATGGCGAGGAGCAGGAGGTCGAGAGCTATCGCATGTTCCCTTTGGTTTATTGTCGCCGGGTGCAGCTCGATAGCGCGGTAGGGTCGGAGGGGGTTCCGGGACTGAGGAAAATAAAGCCCAGCCCTCCTGGTTCGCCCGTCGTATTGCCAGTGGTCCGGACGGTCGGGTCGACGCGGACGGGGCGGACCTTATCGCGAACGACCGGACCCGGCTTGCGACCCACTGCTTGCCGGGTCGGAGTGTCCCTCCGTCGGCGAAGGCTCGGTGGGAGCCAGTTCGGCATCGATCGCCCCGGCGGTGCTGCGGATGTTCTTTTCCGCCGTCTCGTAGCGTTCCTCGAAGGTCGGCTCCGAATGGCACGCTGACAAGACGACACATGCCACAGGCAGAAGTAGGGCGAGGCGTCGCATCAGTAGTTCTTCCGATAGCGCACATTGACGTTCGTGCTGCCCGAACCGCCCGCCTGACTCAGGATCGACAGCGCCGGAGTCAGGCTGATTTCGAGCTGGGTGGCGGTGAAGCCGCGCGCATCGGTGATGAATTCGACGTAGATGTCGTCGGTGATATATTTGCCGGCTGCGATCGCGGTGCCGCGCCCCTGCGTTTCGTCGCCTCCCAGGATCCGCAACCGGTCGACGCCCGTGGCTGAGCGCAGCTTGCCTAGCGGATTGAGCCCTCCGCCCGAACCCCGCAAGGAATTCAGCGAAGCGGCGAGCTGCACGGCCTGGATGGTCGACAGATTGCCGATCGAACTGCCGAAGAGGATGCGCGAGAGGATCTCGTCCTGTGGCAGGCCGGGGGTGCTTGAGAACGCGATCTGCGGGTTCATGGCTCGGCCGGACACGTTCACGTTGACCGTCACATCCTCGATATCGTCGCTCGCAGTCAGGGCGATGACGGGATCGATGGTGGTGCCGCCGGTAAAGCGCACCCGGCCTTCGGTCAGCTCGAACGAGCGGTTGGCAAAGCCCAGCGTACCGCGCACCAGATTGACGCTACCCGACAGGCGCGGCGCAGTGCTGGTCCCCCCAAGCTTGAGATCGGCTTCCCACTCGCTTTCAAGCCCCATCCCGGACACGTAGAGCCGTTCGGGCGCGGTCAGTGCGATATCGAGCCGCAACTGGTCGAACAGCCCGGCGGACGGCGTGGCCGGCTCGTCGCCGGTGATCCGCTTGGGACCCTTCGGCGGCTTGAACCGCACGCCGCTCAGCTCGGGCACTTCCGCCGCGCCCTGCCGGATGATCTGATAGCGGGTTTCGGGCAAGCGAATCTGGCCGGAGATCAGGGCGGTTTGCCCGGCCGTCTTCTGGAGGCGCAAATTGCCGGTTGCCGTAGCCGAGAGGGCGTCGCTGCGCGCCAGCCTTGCATCGTCGAGCGTTACCCGTACGTCCATTGGATAACCGCTGTTCGATGCCAGACTGACAGAGCCTTGCGCCTCTACCGTCCCATCCCCTGCGGTCGCCCTGAGCTGCTGCAGTTCGAGCCGGTCGCCAGAGAAGCGGCCTTGAATGGCCATGTTCGACAGCCGCGTGCCGTAAGTCTGATTCTCGTAAGTAAGGCTGTTCGCGCGAATGATGCCCGACAGCTGCGGCTGGCTGACACGGCCGGAGAAGTCGGCGGCGACCCCGATCGGGCCGGACAGCCGCTGGTCCGCCTGACCGGCGAAGGAGAACAGCGTATCGGCCGGGCCGTTGTAACGGATGCCGCCCGAAAGCGGCGCTTCGAGTACGCGGGTGACCCAGCTTCCCGAACCGGCGGATAGCGGACGCAGCGAAGTGACCAGGCGGCCGATCACGGTGCCGCCGCGGCGCATCACCGCCCGGGCCTCCCCGCCATCGGCCAGCAGCTTCCCGACGAAGTTGATGTCGATCGGCTGGCTGACCGATGCGGCGGTCGTGCGCGTGAAACCGTTGATCGAAAGGCGGGCATCCGCACGCGGGAATGCGGTGGAACTCGCCTGCGCGAAATCGAGGCTGCCCGTCGCCTTCCCCGAAACACCCAGGCCCGGGACGAATGCATTGACCAGCGACAGGTCGAGCCGGTCGAGGCGGCTCTGCAGCTTGATCCCGTTGCCGTAGGTTCCGGCAAGGCGGATATTGCCCTGGCCGAAATCGATCCGGGTGGGCAGCAGTTCGTAGCTGCCGCCGCGCGGTATGATCCGGGCCGGAGAGGTCGTGCGGAAATCGATCCCGCGCGCGCGCCCGTTCAGCGCGGCGCGCCACAGTTTCGGCGTCAGTTCGGCGTTTGCGGCGATCCGGAAGGGTACGCCGCTGACACCTTCGGCTAGCACCTTCGCAGTGCCGCGACCGCCACGATAATCGACCTGCGCGCGCGCGGCGGTGAGGTTCAGGCTCCCCAGCGTGGTCTGCGCCAGTTGCGCATCGGCGACGACATATGGCGTATCGTAGAGCACGACCCGCGCGTCGACGATCGCCGATCCGATCGAAAGCTGGGCCGGGCCGGGCAGGACCGTATTCTTCGCCCGCAGATTGACCAGGGCCTCTTGATACTTCCCCTGCGCACCCAGCCGGACGACGCCGCCCAGACCCTGCCCCTCGGCTGTCAATTGCCCGGCAAACGGCCCAGCCGGCGTCTGGCGCAGCGAGCCGACGAAATCGATTCCGGCCAGATTGGCGCTGTTGATGTCGACCGTCAGCTGCCGACCGGTCCCGAGCACGACGTCGGCGGTCAGCGGGCCGTAATTGGTATCGGCCGTCGCAGCGAGACGATACCCGTTACGCGCGCCCGTGATTCTGGCGCGCAGATTGGCGATCCCGATACCCAAGCCCGGCCGCTCTGCGGTGATGGTCGCTTGCGGATCGCTGATCGTACCGGCCACGCGCACGCCCACTCTTCCATAGGCGTCCGTGAACCCGTCGGCGTTCAGCACGATGCGTCCATCGGGGGAATAGGAGCCGCTCCCCCCGGTGATCCGCGCGGCCGGGGCGGACAGGGTCAGCCCGGTGAACCGCACCGTCCCATCGGTTCCGTAGCGGATATTGGTCGCGGCGACCGCATTTCCGCCGAGGAAATTGCGCACGCTTTCGTTGAACAGGCTGGTGGAGCGCACGCGAACGCGCCCAGCCAGCGCCCAGCCGCCATTCGCGGCGGTTTCCAGGTCGACGTCGGTCTCGATGTTGAAGATGCCCACGCTCTCGACGCGATAATTGTCGATCCGGCCGTCGATCGCCCCGGTGTAGAGCCCCGTCGCGGTATCGGCGAGGAGGATGACCTTGGCATCAATCCGGTCCGAGCGGATGCGCATGTTGTCCGACAGGATTCGCGTGCCGTCTATCGCCACATCACCGTTGAGCCGGACATTGGCCAAAGTCCCGCCAGCCACGGTGTCGAGACCGGTGATACGGCCCACACGCGCGGAAACGGGGATCAGGATGCGGTCGGAATTGACCGTGGCGCTGCCGCTGGCGGTCAGGTCGACCAGCCCCATGTCATTCATCGACACTTGCGCGGCGTTGATCACGTAATCCACCGAAGGCGTGGTAAACGCGCCGTCGAGCGCCAGCCGCGCTTGCAACCCGCGCCCGGACAGGTTCGGCGCGATTGCCGACGGTTCGAGCAAGGTGAATTGCAGCTTCAGACCGTCGAACGCGCTCTCGCCCAGATCGACGGTCCCTTGCGTGTCGAGCCGGAAGGCGTCGCTGGATACGCCGCCACGCAAGTTCGCGCGCCGCTCGTTCAGTGCAGCGGTCAGATCGACATTCAGCACCGGCCCCAGCAGCGTCGCGGTGGGCCCTTCGAACAGCCGCGCGATCCGCGTCGGACCGCGAAGGCCGAAGGTGCCGTCGCGAGCAAGCAATTGGAGCCGCGCGAACTCGCTGCCCGCCAGGTTGGCGTCGAGCCGCCCGTTCCACTGCTTCCAGTCGCCCGACCCGTTGATCCGTACGCGCAGCGGATCGGTCAGCCCGGCCAGCGCCGCGATGACGCCGTCGCCGGGCGCATTCAGATCGAGATCGAGAGCGAGCCTGTTGTCTTCCGGCACCGCATCGAGTTTCAGCGCAATGCGGTCGCCGCCCGCGCTTCCCTGTCCGGCGATCGTCGCGCCGTTCAGGGCGACCTGCGCACGGCCATCGGCAATGTGCGCGTTTCCGGCGATGCTCGCGACCCGCCTCTCCCCGCTGACCGGAGCTTCGGCAACGAAGCGGTCGATCCTGAGCTGGTTTATGTCGATATCGAGGTCGGGGAGCAGCGGCTCGTCCGAAGGCGGGGTCGGGTTGAACTCGGGCAGGCGCTTCAGCGTCACCAGACCGGCGGTTAGCGACCGAATATCGACATGGCTTCGCGCGAAGGCAAAGGGTCGCCAGTCGAGATTTACCTGCGGCGAAGACAGGAACTCGCCCTTAGGATCGCGGATCGAAAGATTCCGGACCGTCATTTCGCCATAGATCGATCCCTCGATCTCGCCGATGCCGATCTTCATCCCGTTCTTGAACTCTAGCCCCTCCACCTGACCGGCGATGAAGCGATGCCCGGGTGCGGTGTCGAGGAACACGAGTGCGGCGCCAACCAGCAGCACCAGCACGGCAAGGACGATCGCCGCCCATTTCGCAATCTTGCGCAGGGTCGACCCACGATGGCGCTCGCCTTCGCTGTGCTCTTCGGGCTGCGCGACCGGCTCCTGATCTTCGATCTCGGCCATCAGAACGCCTGCCCGATGGAGACATAGACGCTGATCTTGCTCTCGCCCGGCTGGCGGTTGATCGGCGTCGCGATGTCGAACCGGAACGGCCCGAAATTGGTGTAGTAGCGCGCGCCGAGTCCCACGCCGAAACGAATGTCGGAGAGCTGGGGCAAGCTCTGTTCATAGACCTGCCCCGCATCGACGAAGCCGACCACGCCGAAATCGCCGAAGCGGTAGCGCACCTCGGCCGCTGCCTCGTTCACGCTGCGCCCGCCGATCGGCCGGATCAGGAAGGGCGAATCCTCCTCGTCCGGATCGGTGGGATCGAAATCGGGATTGGGCACCTGCGCCTTGGGTCCCAGTTCCTGATAGCCGAAGCCGCGCACCGATCCGCCGCCACCGGCGTAGAAACGCCGCGACGGGGCGAGGTCGAACCGGTCGATCCCCTGGATCGTGCCGAACCGTACCCGGCCCGCCAGCACGATCGAGTCGGTCGGGCTGATATAGGCCGATGCGTCGAACAGCGCGCGGACATAGGGGGTGAACCCGCCCTGCAGCGAACCCTCCGGCTCGACCAGCAAGGTGGTGCGGAAGCCCTTCGTCGCGTTCAGCAGGCTGTCGGTGCGATCGATCCCGACCTGGCCGGTCAACCCGCCGATGAAGAACGTGCGCCGGCGCAGGTCGGCGGTCGCGGGGTCGTAGTCCTGCTCGTTCGTGCCTATCAGCCGGACGCCGTAGGCATAGGTGAACGGCTTTTGCCAGATCGGCGTCGAATCGTAGCTGATCAGAGCGGAGAGCTGACCCGTGAAAGCCTCGTAGGCGTCGTAATCGCTATGCAGCGCCTGCGCTGTTACCTGGAAGGTGCGGTCGCGCTTCCCCGCGTTGGACCGGCGGAAGGTTCCCGTAACGCTCTGCTCCCTTGTCCCAGCCACGGCGGAGCCGATGAGTGCGCCCTCTGGCGGGAACAGGTTGCGATGGGTCCAGCTGCCCTCCAGCCGGAAGCCCTGACCGGTCCCGTAGCCTGCGCTGCCGGCGATGGTGCGTGGCGGCCCTGCCTCCTGCTCCACCAGGATGGTGGCATATTCGGTTCCGTCACCCGCATCCTCGCCGCTGCGCTCGGGCGTGACCGATACGGTGTTGAACAGGCCGGTCGCGACTAGCGCCTGGCGCAGATCGTCGACATCGCGGCTGTCGTAGAGCTCGCCGCGTTCGAAGCGTGACAGCACTTCGACATGGTCGGCATCGAAGGCCAGGTCGCCGGTGGTTTCGATCCCGCCGAAACGCGATCGCGGTCCGGTATCGATCGGGAGGGTATAGATGCCATCGCCCGTATCCTGATCGAGCAGGATGTCGCGCTGCCCGATCTCGGCGAAGGGATAGCCGTTCTCCGGCAGGGTGACAGCGAGCTTTGCCTCGGCACCCTGAACGCGCTCGGCGACGATCGGTTCGCCCGCTTGAATCGCGAAATTCTTCTCCAGCAGGTCGGATGGCTCTACCGGCGGGGCGTCGAGATTGATCTTCGCGAAGGTGAAACGCGTGCCCGGCACGACGTCGAGCACCGCGGTCAGCGGCTGCCCGTTCACCTCCTCGGACCGATCCACCCGGGTATTCACCGACGCTTCGTACCAGCCTTCGGAGGCCAGGATGCGTTTGAGCAAAGCACTGTCTTCGGTCAAGCGGGCGGAAACCTGCGCGACATTGGCAGCCTTACCGTCGGCGTCGCGTAGCGCGGACAGGTCATTGAACATGCCCGCCAGATCGGTGTCGGCTTCCTCGTCGGCCTGCTCCAGCCCGTTGACCTGCACCGAATAAGCCACCTCGGTGACTTCCTGGTCGGTTTCGTCCTCGGCGATCTGGACCGGCTGGACATCGAACTCGCCCAGCGGAGGCAGGGGCGCGGCCAGTTCGGCATCGCGGATCGGCGCGTCGCCGATTTCCTCGGTCGTGTCCTGATCCGCCAATGCGGGATCGCCCAAGGGAGCCTCTTGCCCTTCGGTGGGAGCTGCATCGGCCTGCTCGGCCGCGACCCGACGCTCGAATTCGTCGATCGATTCGAGCGGCGCATCGAGTTCGGCGTCGTCCGCCGGATCGAGCTCGGGTATCTCTTTCTGGAATTCCTCGTTGGAAATCACCGGCTCGACAGCGGGCAACTCGACACCCGGGGGTGGGGCGGGAACCTCGTCTATGACAGGGTCCTGCCCGGCCAGATTGTCGGCAGCGGCGTCTTGCGCTGCCAGCGCCTGCGCAGACAGGGCCAATGCCAGCACGCTCGCCACGCTGAATCCATGAGGGAGCAGGGCACCAAGGTCGCCCCAGGGCATTAACTTTACCATCGACCTGCGCATGCACCTTCCAGAAAAAGGAGCTTCCCTTGAATACGGAAGTACGACCCCAACCTGCCTCCCGCCAAGACGCTGAGTCTGCGGCGCAAACCGGTAACGCTGGACATTCGCCGATAAATGCACCCGGCGCAACTGCTACTTCGCCGCTAGCGATGCCGTGGAAGGCATGGAAAAAGATACTGAAGCGCGCCTATACCATGTGGGGATTTCACAATCTCTCCCTGCTGGGGGCCGGGGTCGCTTTCTTTACCTTCCTCGCCATTACCCCGCTCATCGCGGCGACCGTGATGATCTACGGGCTGGTGGGCAATGTCGGCATGGTCCAGCGCCAGATGGGCGCGTTCACCGGCGTATTGCCGACCGACGCCCGGACGCTGCTGGAAGACCAGCTGGTATCGGTCGTCTCGGCGAATTCCGGGGTGACGGGCCTCGCCCTGATCGTGGCGCTGTTCTTCGCGATTTACGGCGGGATGCGGGCGGCGAGCGGTTTGATCGGGGCGCTCAACATCATCAACGAGGAGCACGAGACGCGCGGCATCGTGCCGTTGACCTTGCGCGCGGCGGCGCTGACGCTGGCGGCAATCCTCGTCGCGCTGACCGGCATCGTCAGCGCAGGCGCCTTCGCGTGGTTGCAGACGCAGGCCGGAAACCTGATCGGTGCGGGTCTGGACCTCGTGCTGAAGGTGGCCGCATGGGCGTTCTCCTTCCTCCTCGGCAGCGCGGGGTTCGCGCTCATCATGCGCTACGGGCCGGATCGCAGCCCCGCTCGCTGGCGCTGGCTCGCACCGGGCGCATTCCTGGCCACCCTGCTATGGATCCTCATCAGCTTCGGCTTCTCTCTCTATGTGGCGTATATCAGCGACTACAACGCGACCTACGGTTCGCTGTCAGCCATCGTTGTATTCCTGATGTGGCTGTTCCTCAGCGCCTATGCCGTGCTGGCGGGCGCGCTGATCAACGCCGAGATAGAGCGCCAGACCACCGTCGACACGACCACCGGCACGCCTCTTCCGGCCGGAGAGCGCGGTGCCGTGCTGGCCGACCTGGTCGAGGGCGATCTGTCGCTAGAGCAGTGGTTCGAGAAGAGCCGCCGTCGCGCGGCGCGACGCGAGCTGCGAAAAATCGGAAAGAGAGAAGGCCCGAGAAGCGAAGGGAACTGACTAGGCTCGCTCTACCGTCGATCAGGTCGTGTCCTCCTCGGCTCCATTCGCAGGCAAATGGCGTTCGTGGCGCTCGCTGTCGCGCTCCGGCAAAGGCAGCGGTGTGCCTGCCATGGCGGCGGCGAGGCGGTCCTTGTCCAACGCCTTCTCCCACTTCGCGACCACGATGGTCGCCACCGCGTTGCCGATGAAATTGGTGAGCGCGCGGCACTCGCTCATGAAGCGGTCGACACCCAGGATCAGCGCCATCCCCGCGACCGGCACCGACGGCACGACCGACAGGGTCGCCGCCAGGATCACGAACCCGGCACCGGTCACGCCCGCCGCCCCCTTGGAACTCACCATCGCGACGAGGACCAGCGAGAGCTGTTCGCCAAGCGAGAGATCTATGCCCAGCGCCTGCGCGATGAACAGCGCGGCCAGCGTCATGTAGATGTTGGTGCCGTCGAGGTTGAACGAATAGCCTGTCGGCACCACGAGCCCGACGACGTTGCGGCGGCACCCCGCAATCTCGAGCTTCTCCAGCAGACTGGGAAGCGCCGCTTCGGAAGACGAGGTGCCCAGCACCAGCAGCAGCTCCTCGCGCAGATAGCGGATCAGCGCGAAGATCGAGAAACCCGCTGCCCACGCGATCGCGCCCATCACCACGATTACGAATAGCAGCGAGGTGAGGTAGAACGTGGCGACAAGCCCGGCGAGCTGGGCCAGCGTGCCGATCCCGAAACTGCCGATGGTGAACGCGATCGCGCCGAAGGCCCCGATCGGTGCCAGTTTCATCAGCATGTGGACGAGCTTGAACACCACCTCGCCGGCAGAGACGAGCGTATCGAGCAGCAGGTCGCTATGTGGGCGGGTGAGCGAGATCGCCGAGCCGACGAGGATCGCGACCAGCAGCGCCTGTAGGATGCTGCCGCTGGTGAGGGCGGAGATAAGCGTTTCCGGAATGATCGCCAGCAGGAAGCCCGCGAGCGTCTGCTCGTGCGCGGTTTCGGCATATTGCGCCACCGACTCCGCATCCAGCGAAGCGGGATCAATGCCAAGGCCAGTGCCGGGATGTACGAGGTTTGCGACTACAAGTCCGACGATCAGCGCCAGTGTCGAGACGGCGAGGAAATAGACCAGAGCTTTGGTCGCGACGCCGCCCACGCGCGACATGTCCTTCATGCCCGCGATCCCGGTCGCGACCGTGATGAAGATGACCGGGGCGATGATCATCTTGACCAGCGCGATGAAGGCATCGCCGAGCGGCTTCAGCTGGGTGCCGACATCGGGAAGAAAATGCCCCAGCAAAGCGCCCACCACGATCGCGGCGACGACCTGAAGATAGAGTTGCCGATACCACGGCTTGCGCTGCGAGGTCGGGGCGGTGCCCGGCACTGGGGATCGCATCCCGTCTCTCCCATCAAAAACTTGCAGTCTCGTTCCGAGGCTGGCCCCGGATTAGATGCTGACGATGGAATGTCGAAAGGAAATTTCGCCGCTTGTTCTCGGGGAAATCCGCAAGCTTGCCCTCTCGGAGGGGCGATCCCCGCTGGCAGGATGGCTTACGAACTCTCGCGCCGGTCGCGTGTCCAGAAAGCTTGCGAAGAATATCTGGTGCGGTCGAGAAGACTCGAACTTCCACGGGCTTTCGCCCACAACGACCTCAACGTTGCGCGTCTACCAGTTCCGCCACGACCGCACACAGTCCGCATCGGGGGCGTCGGCCCCCGCCGGTAGGAGCGCGCCCCTAGCAGCGCGGTGGACGGGCCGCAAGCCGGTTTAGCGCGGGCGGCGGGCGAGGGGAGCGCTCAGGACGGGCTCCAGCCGATTTCCGCGAACTTGGCCGATTTCGGCACGTCGCGGATCGCCTCGTTCACGGAGATGCGCTCACCCGGCTTCAGGCTCCGCCGGGTGGGAGGGATCTCCCAGCTGAACACCTTGCGATTGCGCTCGTCGTACAGGACGATCAGCACCGGCGGCACGGTTCGCGTCTCGCGTCCGACATTGCTGATGGAGCCGGTGACGCCGAAATATTCGCTGCCATCGGGCAGCGTGCCACGGTCCTGTTTGCCGGGCGGGAAATCGAGCACGAGATCGGGCTGGTCGACACCGAAGGTCGGGCGACTGACCGGCATCCAGTCCGGCACGCCCCAATAGCTGATCGCGGCGATCCCGCACAGCGCAACCACGGCGAACGCCGCGGCGGCCATGGTCCAGATCTTCAGCGGATTGCGGCGCGGGCGGAACGGCGGGGCGTAATCGTAAGGCGAGGGTTCGTCCCCGGAGAAATCTTCGCGACCGAAATCCTTTCGGTCGAAATCATCCTCTCCGAAAGCAGCGTCAGGTGCCGCGCTGCGCACGGGCGAGTCCGGATCGCGAGAGGTCGCGGGCGCGCCGGAATCCCGATCCTGCGGCACTGCATCCTCTTCCACCGGGCTCGGTGGTGGCGGAGTTTCGGGCGAGGGCACCGGCTCGGGTTGCGGCGGAGCGACGCTTGGCGCCTCGGAGGCGGCGGGCTCGACCGGTCGCGAAGGTAACGGTTCGCCGTCCTGGAACCAGCTGTGCCGGCATTTGGCGCAGCGCACCGTGCGGCCGTCCGTCCCGATGGCGGTATCGGGTACCGCGTAGCGGGTCGAACAGGCGGGGCATGAAATGATCATGGTGAGCCGGTGTGTAGGCCCGGCTGCGAATCGCTGGCAAGTCGCGGGGGCCGCGCGCGCGTCGCATCGCGCCTTTTTTCCACATGGAAGGGTCGCTATAGCCCCTCGCGCGATGGCGTATCGGGCAGGGCAATAAAGCGGGTGGCGCAGGACAGCACCGGTTCGGAGCGCGCGGTCGTGGCTTTCGACAATGTCGGTCTGCGTTACGGCACCGACCCCGAAGTGCTGAGCGACATCTCCTTCGCGCTGTGGCCGGGCAATTTCTATTTCCTCACCGGGGCTAGCGGAGCGGGGAAGACCTCGCTCCTCAAGCTGCTCTATCTCGCACAGCGTCCCTCGCGCGGGGCGATCCGCATGTTCGACAGCGACGTGATTACCCTGCCGCGCAGTCGGCTTCCCGGTTTCCGCCGGCGGCTGGGCGTCGTGTTCCAGGACTTTCGCCTGGTGCCGCACATGTCCACCTTCGACAATATCGCCCTGCCGCTGCGCATCGCGGGTGTGCCCGAAGAGGAACTGGCGCAGCCCGTCGCCGACATGCTCGAATGGGTCGGGCTGGGCCATCGCGGGGACGCACGGCCGGAAACGCTTTCGGGCGGGGAGCAGCAGCGGGTGGCGATCGCGCGGGCGGTGATCGGCCGGCCCGACCTGCTGGTCGCGGACGAGCCGACCGGCAATGTCGATCCGGAAATGTCGGAGCGATTGCTGCGCCTGTTCGGATCGCTCAACCGGTTGGGGACGACGGTCGTGGTGGCGACGCACGATCTGCAATTGCTTCCCCGCATGCCGGAGGCGATGATCATGCGGCTCGACGGCGGGCGGCTGTCGGACCCCACGGGGGCCCTGCGCTATCCCCCGCGCGCCGGGCGGCAGCGCGAGGCGGAGGCCGAAGCGTGGCATACCCTGTGAGGGAAGCGCCCCCGGCCGGCGATACGCGCAAGGTGACCGGGCTTGCCCGGTTTCGCGGCGCGCGGGCGGCGCAGTTGCTGCCCCGGACACGTCTGGCCGGACCCGTTCCATGGGTCATCGCCATCATGGTCGCGCTGACGGTGGTCGCGGCCGCTGCGGCGCTTGCCCTGTCGCATCTGGCGGGCCGCGTCGGCGGCGATCTCGCGGGGGGCGCGACGGTGCAGATCGTGCAGGCAGATAGGGGCCAGCGCGAACGGCAAGCCGTTGCGGCGCGCGACGCGCTGACGCGAAGCGCGGAGGTCGCCACGGTGCATGTCGTGCCCGCACAGGAAGTCGAGCGTTTGCTGGCCCCCTGGCTGGGCGAGGACGGCGCGGACAGCGAATCGGTGCCCATCCCGGCCCTGATCGACGTGACACTGCGCGGGGCCGCCACGCGCGAGCGGCTGCGACGCCTGCGCGTGGAACTGGCCGCCGTCGCTCCCGACGCGCGGATCGACGCCGCATCGCGCTGGCTGGAACCGGTCGTCGATACCATCGCATCGCTGCGCTGGTTGGCGATCGCCCTGATCGCATTGCTGGGCGCGACCAGCGCGGCGGCGGTGTTCCTTGCCGCCCGCAGCGCGCTGGGAGGCAACCGCTCCACCATCGAGGTGGTGCATCTGCTGGGCGGCACCGATACGCAGATCGCCCGGGTGTTCCAGCGCTCGGTACGGCTCGACGCCGCCGTCGGAGGCGCCATAGGGTTCCTCGTCGGCCTCATCATCGTCCTGACGCTCGGCAGCCAGTTCGCCGGGCTCGGCAGTGGGCTGGTCGGAGGCGGCGTCCTGCGCTGGTTCGACTGGCTGCTGCTTGCTCTCGTTCCCCTTGCAATGATCGGGCTGGCGATGCTTACCGCGCGCTGGACCGTCACCGCCGCATTGAAGGCTCTTCTGTGATCCGTCGTATCCTCGCCGCCATCGCCATGCTGTGGGCGCTCGGCTTCCTCGTGTTCGCCACCACGCTGCCGCGCCCGGCGGGCGACGAGCGGACAGACGCGGTGATCGTGCCGACGGGGGCGGCGGGCCGGATCGGGCGCGGACTCGAAATCGTCCGCTCCGACCGGGCGCGCCTGATGCTGGTCACCGGGGTCGATCCGAACGTGAAGCCGAAGGAGTTTGCGACCGGTTCGGCGTGCCGATGGACGTGATGGAATGCTGCGTCACGCTGGGCTTCGATGCGGTCGATACCCGCAGCAACGCGGCGGAAACGCTCCGCTGGGTGGAGGACAACAAGATCCGCAGCCTGCGCATCGTGACCTCCGACTGGCACATGCGCCGGGCCGCGGGCGAGTTGCGCTATCGCCTGCCGACCAATGTCGAGATCGTGGAGGATGCGGTCGCGACCGAACCGTCCTTCGCGATCCTGATGATCGAATACAACAAATGGCTGGCCAGCACGGTCTCGCACTGGCTGCCGGGCGCATGATCCCCGTCCTTCGCAGCCTGGCCTTCTACCTCGTCTTCTACGGCGGCAGCGTGGTCTATGTGCTGACCGCCGTGCTCCTGGCCTCGCTTGGCCGTGACAAATTATTCCAGAAGGCGGTTCGCGGCTGGAGCCGGTTCCATCGCCGCTGCGCGCGCATCTTGCTCGGGATCGAGGTCGTGTCCGAGGGTGCGCCGCTGGTCGAACCGGCGCTCTACGCGATCCGGCACGAAAGCTTCTTCGAAGCGATCGATGCGCCGATGGTGTTCGACCTTCCCGTGCCCTTCGCCAAGGAGGAGCTGTTCGCCATCCCGGGCTGGGGCAAGGCGGCGTCCGCCTATGGATTGGTGCCGGTCGCGCGGACCCAGGGGGCCGCGACGCTGCGCCGCATGATCCGCCAGGCGCGCGACCGCGCGGCGGAGGGGCGGCCGCTGATCATCTTTCCCGAAGGCACGCGGGTTCCCCATGGCCAACGCGGCACGATCCAGTCGGGCTTTGCGGGAATCTACAAGATGATCGGACTGCCGGTGGTGCCGGTCGCGGTGAACAGCGGCCCGCTCTATCACCGCAAGATCAAGCGTAGCGGCCAGATCACCTATCGCTTCGGCGCGCCGATCGAGCCGGGCCTGTCCCGGGCCGAGATCGAGGCGCGCGTGCAGGAGGCGATCAACGCGCTCAACGGGTGAGAAAACGCGTGCCCATGCCGATGGACGCTGCGCCCGTTTGCACCTAAGGCTCGCGACCATGAGCGAAACGGTCTCCTTCGGCTACGAGGACGTGGCCCCGGACGAGAAGACGCGGCGCGTGGGCGCAGTCTTCTCCAATGTTGCGGCCAGCTACGACATCATGAACGATGCGATGTCGGGCGGCATGCACCGATTGTGGAAGGATCGCTTCGTGCGCCGGGTGAAACCGCAGCCGGGCGAGGCGGTGCTCGACATGGCGGGCGGTACCGGCGACATCGCATTCCGCATGGCGGCGCGCGGGGCCGAGGTGACGGTCGCCGACATCAACCAGGACATGCTCGACGTCGGTATCGAGCGCGCGATGGAGCGTGGGATCACCGGGCTTTCCTGGTCGTGCCAGAACGCCGAGGAACTGAGCTATCCGGGCGGTGTGTTCGACGCCTACACCATCGCCTTCGGCATCCGGAACGTCACCGACATCCCCCGGGCGCTGCGCGAGGCGCGGCGCGTGCTGAAGTTCGGCGGGCGGTTTTTCTGCCTTGAATTCAGTACGGTAGAGTGGCCCGGCTTCAAAGACGTGTACGACGCATACTCCGAACATCTGGTGCCGAAGTTGGGAGAAATGATCGCGAAGGACGAAGCAAGCTATCGCTATCTCGTCGAATCGATCCGCCGTTTCCCACCCATGCCCCAATTCGAGGGGATGATCCGCGAGGCCGGCTTCGCCCAGACGAAGGTGGAGCCGATCATGGGTGGCTTGGTCGCGATCCATTCGGGCTGGAAGATTTGAACAATGAACGGGAGCGGCAGCGACCCAAAGCGCGACTGCGCGCCGCCCGGTAGGGCGAGAGCCAAGCGAACGGATGTGAGCGCCCGGCGCTTGAGGGGCCTTCAAAAACCATGACCCGCCCCGCGACACATATCTGGCGGCTCCTGAAATGGGGCCGCACGCTGGCGCGGTATGGCGCGCTGCGCGGGATCGAGCGCGATCCGCATACGCCCGCGCCGGTCCAGCGGCTGGTCCGGCTCGCCCGCTTCGGCACGCGCCAGCCTGCGGTGCCCGACTATGCCGGGGCCTTCCGCGCCATCGGCCCGGCGGCGATCAAGCTGGGACAGACGCTGGCGACGCGGCCCGATCTCGTAGGCGAGGACGCGGCACACAATCTGCTGGCGCTGCAGGACGATCTGCCGCCGGTGCCCTTTTCGCAGATCGAGCCCGACATCGCGGCGACCTTCGCCCAGCCGCTCGACACGCTGTTCGCGCGGATCGATCCCGACCCGGTCGGCGCCGCCTCGATCGCGCAGGTTCACCGCGCAGTGACGACCGATGGCCGGGAAGTCGCGATCAAGGTGCTGCGGCCCCATATCCGCGAGCATTTCAAGCGCGATCTCGCGACCTACGAATGGGCCGCCGCGCATGTCGAGGCAATGGGCGGCGAGGCGTCGCGGCTGCGCCCGCGGCTGGTGATCGCCAATTTCAAGCGCTGGACCCAACGCGAGCTCGATCTCAGGCGCGAAGCCGCCTCCGCCAGCGAACTGGCCGAGGCGATGAAGGGGTTCGAGGGGTATCGCATCCCCGCGATCGACTGGGACCGCACCAATGGCCGGGTGATGACGATCGACTGGATCGACGGCATCAAGATCAGCCGCCGCGACGACCTGATCGCCGCCGGGCACGATCTGCCCGCGCTGGCCGAGCGGCTGGTGATCGCGTTCCTGACGCAGGCGATCAGCGCGGGTTTCTTCCACGCCGACATGCATCAGGGCAACCTGTTCGTCGAACCCGACGGCACCATCGTGGCGATCGATTTCGGTATCATGGGCCGGATCGACCGGCGTGCGCGGCAATGGCTGGCGGAAATCCTCTACGGCCTGACGACGGGCGATTATCGCCGCGTGGCGGAAATCCATTTCGAGGCGCAATACGTGCCGAGCTATCACTCGGTGGACGAATTCGCGACCGCGCTGCGCGCCGTGGGCGAGCCGATGCGGGGCAAGCCGGTGAAGGATTTGTCAGTCGGCCAGATGCTCGACGGCCTGTTCGCGATCACGCGCGATTTCGACATGCAGACCCAGCCGCATCTGCTGCTGCTGCAGAAGACCATGGTGATGGTCGAAGGGATCGCGACCCAGCTCGATCCCGAGATCAACATGTGGGACGTGTCCGCCCCCTTCGTACGCGGCTGGATCCGCGACGAGCTGGGGCCCGAGGCGGCGCTGGCCGACCGGTTGCGTGAGGATGCGAAGACGCTGCTGCGCCTGCCCGATCTGGTGCGCCGGATCGATGCCGCCTTCCCGGCGAAGGGGGCCGCGCCCGAGCCGCCGCCGCTGGCCGATGTCGAACTGATCTGGGAACGCCGCCGCCGCAAGGGCGGTCTGCTCGCCCGCTGGCCCGGCTATCTGCTCGCCGCGCTGGTCGGCGGCGGGGCCGCGATCGGCGCGATGGCGCTGGGCTGGGTAGGCTAGAGCGGCTCGACCGGCTCGACTGCTTCCGGCTTTACCGGTTTGCGCGCGAGCCACGCTGCACCGAACGCACCCAGCGCGACCATCAGCGCCTCCACCGTCAGCGGTAACAACACGTCGTGGGTCGCGCCGTCCGCCAGGATGCCGACCAGCCGCCCGAAGAACGCGATCCCGAACAGCGCCATGGGCACTGCGAGCGCGAGCGCCCGCTGACGGATCGCGGCGTAGAGGAATCCCCCGCCCGCCAGCACGAAGAACGCGGTCATGTCGGCCCGCAATGTCGAACGTCCGAGCGAACCCGCCGCCGCCAGCCCCAGCGATGCGCCCTGCTGTTCGGGTGCGAACAGGAAGGCAAGGCCGAGATAGGTGAAGAACAGGCCTGCCAAACCCAGCAGGATGCGAAGAAGATTGCGCATGGGCGAAACGATGCCTCCTGGCGTGAAGCACTAGCCTATCGCGCGCCCGCTCGCTAGGCGGGGCACGAGGCAAGAGGCGAGGCAGGCGCGTGGCAACCCATTCCCCCGACGGACCGCATATCCTGCTGATCGTGGGCGGCGGCATCGCGGCCTACAAGGCGTGCGAGCTGGTGCGCCTGATCCGCAAGCGGGGCGGCACGGTCACCTGCGTGCTGACCGAGGGGGGCAGCCATTTCGTCACCCCGATGACGCTCGCCGCGCTGAGCGAGAACGCCGTCCACACGACGCTGTGGGACCTCAAGAACGAAGTCGAAATGGGCCATATCCAGCTCAGCCGCGAGGCCGATCTGGTGGTCGTCTGTCCCGCCACCGCCGATCTGCTGGCGAAGATGACGGCGGGCATCGCGGACGATCTCGCCACCACGCTGCTGCTCGCGACGGATACGCGCGTGCTGGCCGCCCCGGCGATGAACGTGCGCATGTGGGGCCACGCCGCGACGCAGGCGAATGTCGCCACGCTGCGCCAGCGCGGCGTCACCGTGCTCGATCCCGACGAGGGGGCGATGGCCTGTGGGGAATTCGGGCCGGGGCGCCTGCCCGAACCCGACGCGATCTGGTCCGCGATCGAGAGCGCGCTGGGCGGGGCCGATCCACTGGCGGGACAGCCGGACTTTTCCGATGATCGGCACCGCCCGCTTTACGGTCGCCACGTCCTCGTCACCGCCGGTCCCACGCACGAGCCGATCGATCCGGTGCGCTATATCGCCAACCGGTCCAGCGGGCGGCAGGGCTTCGCGATCGCTGCCGCCGCCGCCGCCGCCGGTGCGCGGGTGACGCTGGTCGCCGGGCCGGTCGCGCTCGATACGCCGCCCGGCGTCGATAGGGTCGATGTCGAAAGCGCGCGCGAGATGGCGGCGGCGGTGGAGGATGCGCTCCCCGCCGATGTCGCCGTGATGGTGGCCGCGGTGGCGGACTGGCGCGCGGCGGACAGCCATCCGCGCAAGCTCAAGAAACAGGGCGGGGCGCCGCCCCCGCTCGAACTGGCGGAAAACCCGGATATTCTTGCCGGCCTCGCCAAGTCCTCGCAGCGGCCCGGCCTGCTGATAGGCTTCGCTGCGGAAACCGACGACGTGCTCGCCAATGCCATCGCCAAGCGGGAGCGGAAGGGGGCCGACTGGATCGTCGCCAACGACGTTTCCGGCGATGTCATGGGCGGCGAAGAGAACGCGGTCCACATCGTGTCGGAACATGGGGTGGAGGAGCTGCCGCGCGCGGCGAAGGGCGATATCGCCCGCGCGCTTGTCCAGCGGATCGCGGCCGCGCTGGAGGAAAGCGAATGAGCGAGGTCCCGGTGAAGCTGAAGCGGCTGCCGCACGGAGAAGGTCTGCCGCTGCCCGCCTATGCGACCGACGGTGCGGCCGGCATGGACGTGGTCAGCGCGGAGGACGTGATCATTCCGCCCGGCGCGCGCCACGCGGTCGCGACCGGCTTCGCCATCGCCATTCCGCCTGGGTACGAGGTGCAGGTGCGCCCGCGCTCCGGCCTGGCGCTGCGCCACGGGATCACCGTGCCGAACGCGCCCGGCACGATCGACAGCGACTATCGCGGCGAGGTGAAGGCGATCCTGATCAACCACGGGACCGAATCGTTCGCCATCGAACGCGGCGACCGGGTGGCGCAGCTGGTGCTCGCCCCCGTGACGCGGGCGGTATGGCAGGAAGCCGACGATCTGGATGCGACCGCTCGCGGCAGCGACGGGTTCGGCTCCACCGGGGGCCACGCCTCGCTGTCCTGAGCGCGCGAAAGAAAACGGCCCGCCACCCGGTGGGGATGGCGGGCCGCCTTTGGCCCAACAGGAGAGACGGGCACTTAAGAGGTGATCAGGCCGCTTCGGCCTCTTCCATCGGGTCGCGCAGCACGTAGCCGCGGCCCCAGACGGTCTCGATGTAGTTCTCGCCACCGCATGCATGGCTGAGCTTCTTGCGCAGCTTGCAGATGAAGACGTCGATGATCTTGAGCTCGGGTTCGTCCATCCCGCCATAAAGGTGGTTGAGGAACATTTCCTTGGTCAGCGTGGTGCCCTTGCGCAAGCTGAGCAGCTCCAGCATCGCGTATTCCTTGCCGGTCAGGTGAACCCGCGCGCCATCGACCTCGACGGTCTTGGCATCGAGGTTGACCGCCAGCTTGCCGGTGCGGATGACCGACTGGCTGTGGCCCTTGCTGCGGCGGACCACGGCGTGGATGCGGGCGACCAGCTCGTCACGGTGGAACGGCTTGGTTACGTAATCGTCGGCACCGAAGCCGAAGCTGCGGACCTTGCTGTCCATTTCGGCGATGCCGGACAGGATCAGCACCGGCGTCTGCACCTTGGCGACGCGCAGCTTCTTCAGCACATCGTAACCGTGCATGTCGGGCAGGTTCAGGTCGAGCAGGATGATGTCGTAATCGTACAGCTTGCCCAGATCGAGGCCTTCCTCGCCCAGATCGGTCGAATAGACGTTGAATCCCTCGGTCGTCAGCATGAGCTCGATCGCCTTGGCGGTCGTCGGCTCGTCCTCGATCAGCAATACGCGCATGGGCGCTCCCCTTCGTTAGCCCCTGATATGCTCGGGTAACCGTATCGCAGCTACGGTTGCTATCTATTAACCACCCCGTTTCTCACCGAAAAAGGTTAACAAGCGGTTTAACACGTTAAGGCTTTTTCATGAGTCTTTAATGCCACACGGCGCAGGCGGGGCGATTATCCGGCCGCGCGCAGCTTTTTCGCGCGTCGGCGTTCCACGCTGGATCCGATGCCCGCGGCCTCGCGATATTTCGCGACCGTGCGGCGGGCGATGTCGAACCCTTCCGCTTTCAGCAGGTCGACCAGCTTGTCGTCGGACAGGATTTTCTTCGGATCCTCGGCATCGGTCAGCGCGCGGATGCGGGCCTTTACCGATTCCGCGCTCGCCCCGTCGCCATCGGCGCTGCCGACGCCGCTGGTGAAGAAATATTTGAGCTCGAACGTCCCGCGCTCGCAGTGCAGGTACTTGTTGCTTGTGACGCGGCTGACGGTGCTTTCGTGCATCTCGATCTCTTCCGCCACCCGGCGCAGGGTCAGCGGCTTCAGCTGGCTGACCCCCTTGGCGAAGAAACCGGCCTGCTGTTCTACGATCTGCGCCGCCACCGCCAGGATGGTCCGCTGGCGCTGGTCGAGCGCCTTCACCAGCCAGCGCGCATCGGCCAGCTTTTCGCGCAACCAGCCGCGGCTCGCCTTGTCGCGGCAGTCCTCGCGCAGCTCGACCACATATTCGCGGTTCACCACGACGCGCGGGAGGCTGGCGGGATTGAGCGCGATCTTCCAGCTTCCCGCGCGATCCCGGGTCAGGAGGATGTCGGGCACCACCGCGCCCGCCTCCGCCGCGCCGAAGGCGAGGCCGGGCCGCGGATCGTAGGCGCGCAGCTCCGCCAGCATGTCGGCGAAATCCTCGTCGTCGACGTCGCACATGCGCTTGAGCCGCGAAACCTCGCCGCGCGCGACGAGCTCGAGATTGTCGATCAGCCGCGCCATACACGGATCGTAGCGGTCCGCCTCCTTCGCCTGCAGGGCGAGGCATTCGCCCAGATTGCGCGCGCCGACCCCGGTCGGCTCCAGCGCCTGCACCACTTCGAGCGCGCGTTCCGCCTCGGCCAGCGGCACGCCCAGATCGCGCGCGACCTCGGCCAGATCGCTGCGCAGATAGCCCGCCTCGTCGAGCAGGCCGATGATGTGGCGCGCGAGGAATTCCTCGCGCACATCGCCCGCCACCGCGCCGACTTGCGCATCGAGATGTTCGGCCAGCGTTTCGCCGCTGGCGTGTCTTTCCTCGATCCCCGGCAGGTCGTCCGCGGCACCCCCGGGAGCGGACAGCGCCGTGCCCCAGTCGCCGTCGCCGGTGTCCCGATCGCGGTCGAGCGCGCCGGGATCGATGTCGAGCGCTTCGTCGCCACCTGCGCTGTCGGCCTCGTATTCGGACGGGGCCTGCGCTTCGCCGAGCTCGTCCCCGCCATCCTCGCGCCGGACCTCGCCCGCTTCCAGCAGCGGATTGGCCTCCAGCGCCTCGCCGATGAAGGTCTCGATCTCGAGATTGGAGAGCGCCAGCAGCTTGATCGCCTGCTGCAGCTGCGGCGTCATCACCAGCGATTGCGACTGGCGCAGGTCGAGGCGGGGCGCGAGTGCCATCAGTGCGTGACCCGGCTCCAGCGGAGCTGTCGCCTCGGAGCGGGCTGGTGCCGGGTCCGGCCGCCAACCCTTGCCCCTCGCGATAGTTTCGCAAGAGGCCGGATAATCACAACGTGAACCCCTCGCCCAGATAGAGCCGGCGGACATTGGCGTCGGCGACCAGTTCCTCGGGCGTGCCGGCGAACAGCACCTGGCCGCCATAGATGATGCAGGCGCGGTCCACGATTTCCAGCGTCTCGCGCACGTTGTGGTCGGTGATCAGCACGCCGATGCCGCGCGTCTTCAGATCCTTTACCAGGTCGCGGATGTCGCTGATCGACAGCGGATCGATTCCGGCGAAGGGTTCGTCGAGCAGCATGATGGATGGCTTCGCCGCCAGCGCGCGGGCGATTTCGCACCGGCGCCGCTCGCCGCCCGACAGCGCCATGGCCGGGCTGGTCCTGAGCCGGGTCAGGCCGAATTCGTCGAGCAGACGGTCGAGCTCGGCGGCGCGCGTATCGGCATCGGGCTCGACCATTTCGAGCACGCAGTTGATGTTCTGCTCCACCGTCATCCCGCGGAAGATGCTGGTTTCCTGCGGCAGATAGCCCAGGCCCAGAATCGCGCGGCGATACATCGGCAGCTTGGTCACATCCTCCCCATCCATCAGGATGCGGCCCGAATCGGGCTTCACCAGTCCCATGATGGAATAGAAGCAGGTCGTCTTGCCCGCGCCGTTGGGGCCGAGCAGGCCGAGCACCTCGCCCTTGCCGACGGACAGCGAGATATCGGTGAGGACCGCCCGCTTGTCGTAGCTCTTGGCGATGGACACGACTTCGAGCCCGCCCTGCGGGATCGGCGGGGCCGCGCTGCGCTCGACTTCCTCGGCGGCGGGCGTGTCGTATTCGGCATCCTGTGCGCTCATGGGTCAACCTCTAGCATCCGATCGCGCGGTTTGAACCCCCGATCGATCGATTTGGCAGGGTCCGTGCATGCAACGCACGATAGTCGCAAACTTGCGTCGAACCGGACTCTCTGGAATAAACCTTGCCAAGAGAAGGTGGGAGAAGAGCGTGATGGATCAACAAGCGCACAGGATCGCCAATCGGCACGAGGCCGCCATTCCGGCGAAACGCGACTGGCGCAGGAAGATGAGCGATCACGTCGCCAGCGCGCTGCTGGTCTATACCGGCCTGCAGATTTTCGTGACGGTGCAGGCGATGGCCGAGGGGCTGCCGTCGATGCTGCCCTATCTGGCGCTGGTCATCCTGGTCGCGGGCATCATCCCGGCCTGTCGCGCGTTCGAGCGGCGCTGGGCGAAGCTGGACGATGCCGCCGCCACCGACCCGGCGATGAAGGGACCGTTCGTGCGCGATGCCATCACCTTGTGGGTGATCGCGATCGGACTGCCATTCGTCATCACTTTCGCCTTCAAGCTGGCCTACACGCTGTTTTGAGGCGGAACTCCACGCCGGTTCGCCGCTTGAACCGGGTGATGGGATCGCGGTCTATCCTGAAGACATTTCTCTCGGCACTGGCCGCGCTGGTCGCGGTCGTGACCCTGCCGGGCATTGCCAGCGCGCAATTGCCGACCGCGAGTGCGTCGCCGACCCCCACGGTTGCCGCGCCCGCGATCGATACATCCACCGATCCGAATACCGATACGCGGATCGCGCAGCGGCTGCGCGGTATCTTCGGGGAACTGCCGGCCTACACCAATGTGCAGCTACGGGTCAGCGACGGGGTCGTCACGCTGAGCGGTAGCGTCGCCGATGCTGCCGATATCGAACGGGCGGAGGCGATCGCCAGCCGGGTCGAAGGCGTGGTCACGGTGGAGAACGGTCTCACCCGCGACGCTTCGCTGGGGGAGGGGCTGAACGCTATCGGCGCGCTGTCGGGCAAGCTGCGCGGCCTGGTGAACATGCTCCCGCTGATCGGTCTCGCGCTGGCCGTGGCCCTGCTGATCGCGATGGTGGGCTATCTGCTCGGCGGGTTCGGGCGGCTCTGGCACCGGATCGCGCCAAACGGCTTCCTCGCCGAACTGATCGGCAGCGCGGTGCGTTTCGTCTTCGTCCTGCTCGGCATCGTGGTGGCGCTGGACATGGTCGGTGCAGGCGCACTGCTCGGCGCGGTGCTGGGCGGCGCGGGCGTCATCGGCATCGCGCTGGGCTTTGCGATGCGCGACCTGATCGAGAACTACGTCGCCTCGATCATGCTCAGCGTGCGCCAGCCGTTCCGCGCCAACGATCACGTCCTGATCGACGATCTGGAAGGGCGCGTCATCCGGCTGACCAGTCGCGCGACCGTGCTGATGACGCTGGACGGCAACCATTTGCGCATTCCCAATTCCACCGTCTTCAAGGCGGTGATCGTCAATTACACGCGCAATCCGCAGCGGCGCTTCGACTTCGCGCTGGGGGTGGATGCGGACGACGATCCGCGCGCCGCCCGGCGGCTGGGGCGCGACACGCTGGCGGGCCTGCCCTTCGTGCTGGCCGACCCGGCTCCGGAGGCGCGGATAGAGGAGGTCGGCGATTCGAACATCGTGATCCGCTTCCTCGCCTGGATCGACCAGACCGAGGCGGATTTCTTCAAGGCGCGGTCGAACGCCATCCCTGCGGTCAAGGACGCGCTGGAGGCGGCCGGGTTCGGCCTGCCGGAGCCGATCTATCGCCTGCGCTTCGATCCGCGCTCGGCCAAGCTGCCGCTGGAAACCGAGGTGGCAGAAGCTACGTCCACGGCTGCGGCGTCGCCAACGACATCACCGGCGCCGAAACCCGCGCCGTCAGCGCATCCGGACGAGGATGTGAGGCCCGCCGACGAGATCGCGGGCATGGTGGCGGCGGAGCGGCGCGCGGAAACGAAGGACAAGGACCTGCTCGATAGCGGCAGGCCGATCGAGTAACGCCCGCGTCGCGCGGCGGCTCAGCCGTTCTTCTTCGCCGCCTCGCTCTTCGCCAGTTCGATCGCCTCGAGCACGACACGGCGCGCTTCGGCCGCATCGCCCCACTGCCCGATCCGCACCCACTTCTCCTTCTCCAGATCCTTGTAATGGGTGAAGAAGTGCTCGATCTGCTGGAAGATGATGCTCGGCAGATCCTTGGTCTCACCGACGTCGGAATAATAGGGGAAGGTGGTGTCGAGCGGCACGCAAACCAGCTTCTCGTCGCCGCCATGCTCGTCCTCGAGATTGAGGACGCCGATCGGGCGGGCGCGGACCACGCAGCCGGGGATGAAGGGACTGCGCGCGATCACCAGCGCGTCGAGCGGATCGCCGTCGGGGCTGAGCGTGTGGGGCACGAAACCGTAATTCGCCGGATAGCGCATCGGGGTGTGCAGGATGCGGTCGACGAACAGCGCGCCCGATTCCTTGTCGAACTCGTACTTCACGGGCTCGCCGCCGGTCGGCACCTCGATGATGACGTTGAGTTCCGCGGGCGGGTTGGGCCCGGTGGGGATCAGGTCGATACGCATGGGGGTCTTTTTTTCCGTATTCTCTAGAAACGAGGACGCGCGACGGGGCCTAGGCAACCGTCGCGCGCATCGCAACGCATTTTGTGCGGCGCGGCAAAGCCTGCCCCGCCGCTGCGTCGGGCGGGCTCAGCCGCCGGTGCGCGGTGCCAGCAGCCGGTCGAGCCCTTGCTCACCCTCTCCGGTCTTTTCCAGATAGGGATAGCGCAGCCCGCCGTGATAATCGATTTTCACGGTGCGATAGGCATCGCCGCGTTTCACCATCAGCTCGATCGGGTCCTTCGTCCCCTTGGCCGCGGTGATCGCGTCCATGATCGCTTCCTTCGAATAGGCGGTGCCATTCACGGCCAGGATCTGGCTGCCGTCGACCAGCCCCGCATCGAAGGCCGGCCCGTCCCACAACGTGGAGCTGACCGTGCCGTTGTCAGTCAGGTTGACCCCCAGCGAGTAGGTAAGGCTGGTATAGTTGTACCCGCCCATGCGCCCCTTGTCGTAGCTGTTGGGCTCTTCCTTCCAGACCAGCTTGTATCCGGCCATGTTCAGGCCGCGCAGCGGTGCGGGCTGGTTGACCCCGTACAGGCGGGTGGTGAGGAAGGTGGCCCAGTCGTAGGGGTAGACGCCGTTCAGCGTGGAGACGACCTCGTCGAAATCGTAGGGCAGTTCGCCCCAGTCCCCGTCGCGCACGCCGAAGAACGCCTTGGCGAAATCGTCCAGCCCCTTCGCCCCGTTCGTGCCTTCGCGGATGATCTGGTCGGCCTCGAGCCAGACCAGCGCGCCCTCGACGTAATAGTCCTCGCTGCGGCTGAGCGAGGAATAGGGCAGCGGCGCGCGCGAATTGATGATCGGATCGTGCGTAGTATCCTCGACCGAGCGATAGGCGCGGCCCGGCTGGCCTTCGGCATAGTTCGCGGCATAGGTCGCGAAGGCATCGAGGAAGGTCTGCTTCTTCTGCAGCCCGCTGCGCGCGGCGAGGACCCAGCCCCAGAACTGGGTCTGCCCCTCGTACACCCACAGCAGCGTGTCCTGCATCGGGGTGCGATAGTCGGGCGTCCAGAGGTCGGACGGACGGCGGAACTTGCCGTTCCAGCTGTGCACCAGTTCGTGGCTGACGACATTGTGGTCCCAGTCCATCGCATCCCAGTCGGTCAGCGCGGTCGGCTCGTACTGGTTCTCGGCCGAGCGGTGATGCTCCAGCCCGATCCCGCCCATAGTGTCGGTCATCGCCAGCAGGATGTCGTAATGGTCGAAATGGCGCGCGCTGAACAGCGCGTCGGCCTCGTCGATCAGCTTCTCGAAATGCGCGAGGTTTTCCGGCGCGAGCTCGAGATATTTCGGCTTGTCGGCGATGGCGTCGAGCTTCACCGCCGGATCGAGCTGCCACTGCTTGGCATATTTGCCCGCGAAGATCGGGGAATCGACCAGCGTTTCGTAATCGACGGTCTGCCAGGTGACCGTATCGCCGCTGCGCCTCTGCCCGTCCAGCGCGGTGAAGGCGGTCCATCCGGCCGGGAATTTCACCGTCGGCTTGATCGCGATGCGGCGGGTGTAATGGCCCGCGGGGTAGAAGCTCATCTTCTCCCACTGCAGGTTCAGCATTTCGGGCGTCATCGTGATCCGCCCCTCGCTGCCGTCTACCGGCGAGGTGTGGACGAAATTCGCGACCACGTTCTTCGCCCCCTGCGGGACCGAGACGATGATCTCGTACACGTCGAGCGGATTGCGGGTCCATTCCAGCGTCTTCCCGCCGGAGGTGAACTGGAACCCGCTGACGAGGTTGATCGGGCCGCGCGCGGCATGATTGCCGGGCAGCCATTCGGGGAACAGCAGGTGCAGCTCGCGCATGCCGCCGGTCACCGGGATCGTTTCCGTCACGCGGTAGATGCCCCGCACCGTATCGGTCGCATCGATGTCGAGCGAGATCGTGCCGCCCGGCCACGCCGTGTCGCTGGGCAGCGGGGTCTGGTCGGCCAGCTGCTGTTCGACCGGCGCGGAATTGCCCGCGGGGCGAATGTCCTGCGCCGATGCGGGGGCGGAGAGAGGAAGGGCGAGGAGGGCAGCGGCGAGCGCGGTGCCGAGAGAGAGGTGCTTCATGATCGCATCCCATGCGCGGATCGGCGCATCCATGCAACAGGGTATCATGCTTTCGCTTCGCCGCCCGCCGCGCTAAGCGCGCGCCCATGAACAGGATTTGGGCATGAGCAAGAACACACCGCAGGCCATTCGCGGCACGCAGGACATTTTCGGGGCAGAGGCGGAAAGCTTCGCCTTCGTGGTCGAGACGTTCGAGCGCGTGCGCAAGCTCTACCGCTTCCGCCGCGCCGAAATGCCGGTGTTCGAGAAGACCGAGGTGTTCGCCCGTTCGATCGGCGAGACGACCGACATCGTCTCCAAGGAGATGTATTCGTTCGAGGATCGCGGCGGCGATTCGCTGACGCTGCGGCCCGAATTCACCGCCGGGATCGCGCGCGCCTTCCTCACCAATGGCTGGCAGCAGCACGCGCCGCTCAAGCTGGCGACCCACGGGCCGCTGTTCCGGTACGAGCGCCCGCAGAAGGGCCGCTATCGCCAGTTCCACCAGATCGACGCGGAGATCATCGGGGCGGCGGAACCGCAGGCGGACGTGGAGCTGCTGGCGATGGCGGACCAGTTGCTGCGCGAGCTGGGTATCTCCGGCGTAACGCTGCATCTCAACACGCTGGGCGATGGCGACAGCCGCGAGGCATGGCGCGCCGCGCTGGTCGAGCACTTCCGCGCCGTGAAGGACGAGCTTTCGGAGGATTCGCAGGAGCGGCTGGAGAAGAACCCGCTGCGCATCCTCGACAGCAAGGACCGGCGCGACCAGCGCTTCGTCGCCGATGCGCCGAAGATCGACCAGTTCCTGTCGGACGATGCGCGCGCCTTCTTCGATGCCGTCACCAGCGGGCTGGATGCGGCGGGGGTGAAATGGACCCGCGCCGAGAGCCTGGTGCGCGGCCTCGACTACTACCGCCACACCGCGTTCGAGTTCGTCCCCGACGAGGGCAGCGACGCCGCGGCGAAGCTAGGCAGCCAGAGCACCGTGCTGGGCGGCGGGCGCTACGACGGGCTGATGGAGAGCCTCGGGGGGCCGTCCACTCCTGCTGTCGGCTGGGCAGCCGGGATCGAGCGGCTGGCGATGCTTGTGGGGGAGAAGGAAGAATCCGCGCTGGACCTCGCCCTGGTTGTGGAGGGCGAAACCGAGCAGCTTCATACTGTATGCGTGCGGACCGCCATGATGGCGCGAAGCGAAGGCGTGACGGTCGACACGTTTGCCGCTGGATCGCCGCGTAAACGGTTCGACAAGGCCGTAAAAAGCGGAGCCAAGGTCATCATGGCCTACAGCGAGGATAGCGAAGGCAAGCTCCAGCCGCCGCGTTTGAAAGGCGATGAAGCTGATATCGAACGTGTCGGACATGCCCTGCGCGGATTTGCCATGAAACTGCGCGGCTAATCGTCATGCAAGTCCCCCCCGAACGCCTCGACCAGATCGCCAACCGCTTCGCCGAAATCGAGGCGCGGCTGGCTTCGGGTACGCTCGAGGGCGACGCGTTCGTGCAGGCGAGCCGCGACTATGCCGAGCTGGAGCCGGTCGCCCGCATCGCCGCCGAGGTGCGCGGCGCGCGCGAGGAGATCGCCGGGCTGGAGGATATGCTCGCTGACCCGGAGATGCGCGCCATGGCGGAGGATGAGCTGGCCGCGATCCGCGCGAGCCTGCCGGAAAAAGAGCGCCAGCTCGCGCTCGCCATGCTGCCGCGCGACAGCGCCGATGCCAAGCCCGCGATGCTCGAAATCCGCGCGGGCACGGGCGGCGACGAGGCGGCGCTGTTCGCGGGCGACCTTTACCGCATGTACGAACGTTTCGCGGGTGAGCAGGGCTGGAAGGTCGAGCCGGTCAGCATGAGCGCGTCCGAAGTCGGCGGCTTCAAGGAAATCGTCGCCAACGTCACCGGCACCGGCGTGTTCGCGAAATTGAAGTTCGAAAGCGGCGTCCACCGCGTGCAGCGCGTGCCCGAGACCGAGAGCGGCGGGCGCATCCACACCAGCGCCGCGACCGTCGCCGTGTTGCCCGAGCCGGACGAGGTCGATGTGCAGATCGACGCGGGCGACCTCAAGATCGACACCTATCGCGCGAGCGGCGCGGGCGGGCAGCACGTCAACACGACCGACTCCGCGATCCGCATCACGCATCTGCCGACCGGCCTCGTCGTCACCTGCCAGGACGGGCGCAGCCAGCACAAGAACCGCGAGAAGGCGATGCAGGTGCTGCGCGCGCGGCTTTACGAGCAACAGCGCGAGGCGACGCAGGGGGCCGAGGCCGAGGCGAGGAAGGCGATGGTGGGTTCGGGCGACCGCTCCGAACGGATCCGCACCTACAATTTCCCGCAAGGGCGCGTGACCGATCACCGGATCGGGCTGACGCTGCACAAGCTGCCCGAAATCATCGCCGGACCGGGCCTCGCCGAACTGATCGACGCGCTGACCGCCGAGGACGAGGCCAAGCGGCTGGCGGCGCTGGATACGTGACAACCGTAGGCGAAGCGTTGCGCCTTGCCACGGCGCGCCTGTCCGCCACCTCCGACACCGCGCGGCTCGATGCCGAGCTGCTTATGGCCCATGCGCTGGGCGTCTCGCGTTCGGCCATGCTGCTGCACCACATGCGCGATCCTGCGCCCGATGGCTTCGCCCCGCTGTTCGCGCGGCGGCTGGGCCACGAACCGGTCGCCTACATCACCGGCAGCGCGGAGTTCTATGGGCTGGAGCTGCAGGTCACGCCAGCCGTGCTGATCCCGCGCGGCGACAGCGAGACGCTGATCGATGCCGCAAGGGAGCACTTCGCCGATCGCGAATCGCCGCGGCGCATCCTCGACCTCGGCACCGGGTCGGGCGCGCTGCTGCTGGCGGCGCTGTCGCTGTGGCCCGAAGCGCAAGGCGTGGCCCTAGACGCGTCGATGCCCGCGCTGCGGGTGGCGCAGTGCAATGCGATGAAGCTGGGACTGGCGGAGCGGAGCCGCTTTCTGCGGCGCAGCTGGCGCAAGGGCGACTGGCAGCGCGATCTGGGCATGTTCGAACTTGTCTTGTGCAACCCGCCCTATGTGGAAGATGACGCTGCACTCGACCCCTGCGTCCGCGGCCACGAGCCCGCAGCTGCGCTGTTCGCCGGGGCGGACGGGCTTGCCGACTATCGCGTATTGGTGCGGCAACTGGATGCGCTGCTGAGCCCAGCGGGCGTGGCCGTGCTCGAAATCGGCGCGACGCAGGCGGGGGCGGTGTCCGACCTGGCCGTTTCCGCCGGTGCCACGGTAGAGGTGGCGCGCGACCTTGCCCACAGGGACCGCGCGCTTATTCTGCGCTGGGGTCTTGGCAAAGGCGAATAGGCGCGCTATTTCGCTGTCAAGACCGGCAGGAAGCCGCGTGGCGCTCTCGCGGTCTTGATCCAACATTTGCGCAGAGGTTCGGGCGGAAGCCGCTTGTCAGCAACGCAAATGACGGTCGCGCCCTGAGAATGGTGTCGGCGCGACGAGGGGTCGGGACGGGCACCCCTTTTCTATCAGCCCGAGTGTGAGGAAGATATTTCCTTGAACAACAACAACAATCGAAACAATCGGCGTCGCGGTCGCGGGAATCGCAATCAGAGCGGCGGCGGCAACAACCAGAATCGCATCGACAGCCGGGCGCGCGGCAACGCTCCCCAGCTGCTCGACAAGTACAAGAAGCTGGCGCAGGACGCGCAGCATCATGGCGACCGCGTGCAGGCGGAATACTACCTGCAGTTCGCCGACCATTATTTCCGCGTAATCGCCGACAACAAGGCGCGTCAGGACGAACAGCGCGCCAAACGCGACGATCGCGATCAGTCTAACGACGACAGCGATGGCGACGACGAGGACGACGATCGGCGCAGTGCGCGCCGCCAGCCACGCCAGCGCCGCGACGACGGCGACGACCAGCAGCAGAGCCCCCGCCGCCGGTCGCGCCGCGACCGGGATGGCGACGACGGCGAGGACAATCGCTCCGACGATACCGATCGCTCGGCCGATCGTGCTGGCGGTCGCAACTCCGGCGACGATGCGGAGCGGGAAGAAAAGCCGCGCAAGGCTCGCAAGCCACGCACTCCCCGCGCCAAAGAAGGCGAGAAGGGTGTCGAGGGCGAAATCGACGCGACGGTCCTGCCGCCCTCGATCGGTGCCGACGGGGACGCCGCGCCCGCGCGCAAGCCGCGCCGCACCCGCAAGGTAGCCAAGGATAGCGACGATCAGGGCGACGATGGCAGGATGAGCGCGGTCGGCTGAGCGACGACCGCGAGGCGCGCCGTATCATGGCCCGGCTGACCGATCGAATTCTGCTGCGCTATCCGGCCTGGTCGATGCTGGCGCTGGGCGCGCTGGCCGCAACCGGGTTTCCGCCGCTCGACCTGTGGCCGGTCGCCTTGCTGGCGATGGGCGCGGCGGGCCATATCCTTCATCGCAGTGGCAGTATGCGGCGGGCCGCCTGGCTCGGCTGGCTGTTCGGCGTCGCGCATTTCACCGTGGCGGACAACTGGATCGCCGCCGCGTTCACGCACCAGTCTAATATGCCCGCCATCCTCGGCTGGTTCGCGGTGCCGCTGCTCTCCCTTTATCTCGCTGTCTATCCCGCACTTGCCGCCGCGGCGGCGCAAAGGCTGTTCGGGCGCACCCGAACGCTGCCCTTCGCGCTCGCCTATGCAGGGCTGTGGACCATTGCCGAATGGCTGCGCAGCTGGGTCTTCACCGGCTATGCCTGGGGGCCCTTCAGCCTGTTGCTGCTCGGCCCGATGGACCGGACCGGGCTGGCGGCGCTGCTGCCATTCATGGGGACCTATGCGTTGTCTGCGTGCGCCGTCCTGATCGGGCGGCTGCTGTTCGAACTACTGGAGCGGCGCTATTGGGTGGCTGCCGCCATCGCTTTCGCCGCCATGGCGCTGGGCATGTATTTCCCCGCGCCGACGCAGCGCGACACGGACCTGCGCTACACGCTGGTCCAGCCCAATCTCAGCCAGGCCCAGCTCGTCGATCCGCGTGAATACGAGCCCGCCTTCCTGACCATGGCCGGGCTTTCCGCGCGGCAGCAGGATGACGGCCGCCGGATCGTGCTGTGGCCGGAAAGCGGACTGCCCGACTATCTGCGGCCCGGCTATCCGCAGCGCTATTACGACGAGACGACCGCCGGGCGCGATCCGCGATTCGCGCGCAAGCGTCTCGGCCAGGTGATCGGCCCGGACAGCCGCTTGCTGACCGGCAATGTCGATCTGGTGATCGACCCGGCGCAGCAGCGGGCCATCGGTGCCTACAACGTGGTGACGGCGCTCGATCCGGACGGCGACATCGTCGGCAGCTATCGCAAGGCGCATCTGGTCCCCTACGGCGAATATTTGCCGCTGCGCTGGCTGCTGGAGCCGTTGGGCGCATCGCGCCTGGTGGCGGGGGCGTTCGATTTCCTCGCCGGGCCGGGCGCGCGCACGATCGACCTGGGCGACTATGGGAAGGTCGGGGTGCAGATCTGCTACGAGATCGTGTTCTCGGGCGAGGTCGTCGATCGCGCCCACCGGCCCGATTACATCTTCACCCCGTCGAACGACGGCTGGTTCGGCGCCTGGGGCCCGCCCCAGCATTTCGCGCAATCCCGCATGCGCGCGATCGAGGAGGGGCTGCCAGTGCTGCGCTCCACCGTGAACGGGATCAGCGGCGTGATCGACGCGAACGGCGTCGTCCGCCAGCATCTGCCGCATGGCGTCGCCGGGCGGCTGACGGGGCTCGTCCCCGCGGCGAAGGCACCCACGCTCTTCTCCCGCTTCGGCAACGCGCTGGCACTGGCATGGGCGGCGGCGTTCCTGCTCGCCTCGCTGGTTGCCATGCGCCGGAGGCCGCGCTAACAGACCGGGACATAAAGCTTTCGTTATATCCCTCCAAAGAGGTCCCATGCGCGCCAATTACATCTTCACCTCCGAAAGCGTTTCGGAAGGCCATCCGGACAAGGTTTCGGACCAGATTTCCGATGCCATCGTCGACCTGTTCCTTTCCAAGGATCCCGAGGCGCGGGTCGCCTGCGAGACGCTGACGACCACGCAGCGCGTCATCCTGGCCGGCGAAATCCGCGGCCAGGGCATCATGGACTCGGACGGCAACTGGGCCCCCGGGATCGAGGACGAGATCGAGCGTACGGTGCGCGAGGTGGTACGCGACATCGGCTACGCGCAGGATGGTTTCCACTGGGAAACGCTCACCTTCGACAACCATCTGCACGGCCAGAGCGTCGACATCGCGCAGGGCGTCGATGCGGGCAGCGATGGCTCCAACAAGGACGAGGGCGCGGGCGATCAGGGCATCATGTTCGGTTTCGCCTGCGACGAGACGCCCGACCTGATGCCGGCGACGCTCGATTACAGCCACAAGGTGCTCCACCGCATGGCGCAGGACCGCAAGAGCGGCGCGGCACCGTTCCTGGAGCCCGACAGCAAGAGCCAGATCACGCTGCGCTACGAGGATCACAAGCCGGTGGCCTGCACCGCAGTGGTCGTGAGCACGCAGCACAAGCCCGGCTACGACGAGGGCGAAAAGGAAGCCCAGCTGCGCGACTATGTGAAGGGCGTGGTCTCGGATATCCTGCCCGACGGCTTCCTGTCGGACGAGACGAAGTGGCACATCAACCCCACCGGCACTTTCGAGATCGGCGGGCCGGACGGCGACGCCGGACTGACCGGGCGCAAGATCATCGTCGATACCTATGGCGGCGCGGCCCCGCATGGCGGCGGCGCGTTCAGCGGCAAGGATCCAACCAAGGTCGATCGTTCCGCCGCCTACATCACCCGCTATCTCGCGAAGAACGTGGTCGCCGCCGGGCTGGCGAAGCGCTGCACAATCCAGGTCGCCTACGCGATCGGCGTCAGCGAGCCGCTGTCGCTCTATGTCGACACGCACGGCACCGGCACGGTGGAGGACGAGGCGCTTGAGGCGGCGATCCGCAAGATCGGCAAGCTGGGTGGGCTGACCCCGCGTGCGATCCGCACGCATCTGGGCCTCAACAAGCCGATCTATCGCAAGAGCGCCGCCTACGGTCATTTCGGCCGCGATGTGACCGGCGAATATTTCCCGTGGGAGCGGACCGACCTCGCCGACGAGCTGAAGGCGGCGCTCGCTTAGGCGAGCCCGTCAGCCGCCGGGCGCGGTTCCGGGGCGCAGATACGCGAACATGTGGGCGACGTAGTCGGCCTTCCCCAGTTCGACGCCTTCCTTCCGCAGGATCGCGTATGCGGTCATCAGGTGGAAGTAGAACTGGGGTAGTGCCCAATCGCGCGCATATTGCTCGCCCGTCAGGTCGAAGATCATGCCCATGGGCAGCGCGTGCGCGATCTCGGCGGGTGCATCGGGCGCGCTGTCCGGCACCGCTTCGTCCAGGAAAGCGAGCGTGTCAGCAATGCGGGTTTGCGCTTCGGCGAGAGTCCCGGGTCGCTCGCCCGCCTCGCGCCCTTCGTTCAGCAGCATATCGACCACCGGCGGAAAATTGGTTTCCAGCAGGCGGCACACCCCTTCATAGGCCTGCACGCAAGCGAAGCGGACTTGCGTGGCCAGCGGGAACATGTCCGGCGCGAGCCGCGCGGCGAGAAGGGCCGCGCCTTGATCGTCCGCCGACTGCTGCTCCACCTTCGCCAGCCATTGGGACAGCGCGGTCAGCATCTGGCGATAGGTCGGGGCCAGCCATTCGATCGGTTTCATTGCAGGTCTTTCCATTGCCCGGGCTTCAGCCGTTATCCTCGTGTTCGCCCAGCCGGGGCGACGGGCGGTCGAGCGCCAGTTCGGCGTCGGAGAACCGGAATGGGCTGCGCACGCCGGGAATGCCCTCCAGCTCCACCTTCAGCCCGCGCGCGCGAACCTGCGGATCGGCGAAGACGTCGTTCAGCTGATTGATCGGTCCGGCGGGGATGCCCGCGGCGGCGCAGGCGCGCAGCAGCTCGGCGCGCTGCCAGCCGCGCGTCTCGCCCGCCAGCATCGCGTTCAGCGCGTCGCGGTTGGCGAGCCTGGCGGCGTTGGTGGCGAAACGCTCGTCCGAGAGCAGGTCTGACCGATCGAGCACGTCCAGCAGCTTGCGGAACAGACCGTCATTGCCGGGGGCGAGCACCACCTCGCCATCGGCGACCGGATAGACGCCATAGGCGCTCACCTGCAGATGCTGGTTGCCCATGCGCGGCGGGTTTGCGCCGCTGGCGAACAGCGCCATCGCCTGATTGGCGAGCAGCGACACCGAACAATCGAGCAGCGCCATGTCGACATGCTGCCCGGTGCCGGTGCGCGCGCGCATAAACAGCGCCGCCTGGATCGCGTTCGCCGCGTAGATGCCACAGAACAGGTCCGAGATCGCCAGCCCGTGCTTCATCGGTTCGCCCTCGGGCTCCCCCGTCAGCGCCATGAAGCCGCTCATCGCCTGGATGACGAAATCGTAACCCGGCTCGTCGCGGCGCGGCCCGTCCTGCCCGAAACCCGTTATCGAGCAGTAGACGAGGCGCTCGTTCGCTTGCGCCAGGGCCGGGTAGTCGAGCCCGAAGCGGACGAGCTTGCCTGGCAGGAAGTTCTCGATCAAGACATCCGCGCCCGCGGCCAGATCCTTGACCCCTTCCAGCTGACCCTCGTCCCGGAAATCGGCCACGATCCCGCGCTTGCCCCGATTGCAGGCGTGATAATAGGCGGCCTCCGGCGTGCCATCCGCGCGCTCGATATAGGGTGGGCCCCATTGCCGGGTGTTGTCCCCGCCGGGGCTTTCCACCTTGATGACGTCGGCCCCCAGATCGGCCAGCATCTGGCCTGCCCAGGGGCCCGCCAGTACCCGCGCCAGTTCCAGCACTTTCAATCCGGCCAGCGGTGACTGTGGATTGCGCGGATTGTCCAGCCATTCGATGCTCATTGCGAAACCTGCCCCAGATTGCGTTTCAGGAACGCCACGCTGTCGGCCAGCACTGGGGCCTTGTCGCGAAACGGCGTCGACAGAGCCATCACCACTTCTTCGTGATCGATCGGCCCATAATTCTTCAGCTCGACCGGTGCGCCGAGCTTTCGCAGCTTCGCCGCGAGCCTGTCGGCATTGCGGTGCCGCACCGTCTCGTCACCGTTCGAGGTCACCAGCAACAGCGGCGGGGCGTCGGCGCGGGCATAGGTGATCGGCTGCGTCTCCAGCGGGCGGGGCCAGCGGGACATCGCATCGATCGAACGCTTCGTGTCGAAGGGGTAGAAGTCGTATGGGCCGGACAGGCCGATGGCGGCCTTCACGATGGCGGGATCGACGCGGGCTTCGCGCAGCCATTTCCCGTCCAGCGCCAGCATGATCGCCTCGTATGCGCCCGCCGAATGCCCGACGAGGGCGATACGGTCGGGATCGCCGCCGTAGCGGGCAGCATTGTCCCGCGTCCAGCGCACCGCCTCGGCCCCGTCCTGCAGGAAGGCTGGGAAGCGCACCGCGGGCACCTTGCGATAATCGGGGATGACGACGAGGAAGCCCGCATTGGCCAGTGCGCGTCCGGCAAAGGCATAGGCGGCCCGGTCGCCCTTCACCCAGCCACCGCCATACCAGAAGATCACCACCGGCAGGCGGACGGAGGCGGATGTGCCTTCGGGTCGCCAGATATCCAGCGTCTGGGCGTGGCTGCCGAAGGGGACCGCTTTCGCAACCTTGGTCGCGCCGCGATCGCCGCCCCAGGCCCAGTCGTAGCCGGACAGCAGGCTGGGCGGGGAGGTGGTCGCGAGCACCACGCCCGCCGCCAGCGCGGCGATCGCCAGGCCCGCGAGCGCGATCCGCCCGCGCATCAGGCGGTGTAGTGCGCGGTGGTCTGCGCGGCGACCTCCTCCGCCGTCACGCCCGGGGCCAGCTCCTTCAGCGCAAAGGGGCTATCGTGATCGGGTCGCTGGAATACCGCGAGGTTGGTCACGATCATGTCGACGACATTGGTGCCGGTCAGCGGCAGGGTGCACTCGGGGATGAATTTCGGGCTGCCGTCCTTGGCGGTGTGGTCCATCACCACGATGATCTTCTTGACCCCGGCGACCAGGTCCATCGCGCCGCCCATGCCCTTGATCATCTTGCCCGGGATCATCCAGTTGGCGATGTCGCCGTTCTCGGCCACTTCCATCGCGCCCAGCACGGTGAGGTCGATATGCCCCCCGCGGATCATCGCGAAGCTGGTCGCGCTGTCGAAATAGGCGCTGTGCGGCAGCTCACTGATGGTCTGCTTGCCGGCATTGATCAGGTCGGCGTCCTCCTCGCCCTCGTAGGGGAAGGGACCGATCCCAAGCATGCCGTTCTCGCTCTGCAGCGTCACCTGCATTCCTTCGGGGATGTGGTTGGCGACCAGCGTCGGGATGCCGATGCCCAGATTGACGTAGTACCCGTCCTGCAATTCCTGCGCGGCGCGGGCGGCCATCTGGTCGCGGGTCCAGCCGGGGGCGGTATCGGTCATAGGTCAGTCTTTCTGCGGTTGGAGCGGCGGGGGGACGAGGAACCATCCCCGCCCGAGAAGCGGATCGAGCGCATGGGCCGCGTTCGGATCCTTGAGATAGTCGAACAGCTGGTCGAAATCGCTGCGGGTATCCCCCAGAATCGCGACCGTGCAATGGCTCGCGGCGAGTTCTTCGCGCCGCGCCTGCTTGCTGTCGCCCGGGCGGCGCATCAGCAGCAGCGTATCGGTTCCGGCGGGATCGAGGCCGCTTTCTTCGAGCGCCATGCGAAGCTCGCCCGCGAAACCCGCGCCGAGTCGCGAGATCCAGGCGATATCCGCCCCGCGGTCGCGGGCATGGGCGAGAACATCGGCAAGCGCGCCATCGCCGCCCAGCGGCCGGTCCATCCGCAAGGGCTCGCCGGCGGGGTCGAGATCGACCAGCACCGCAGGCGGGCGCGCGGCGCAATCGGCGCGCTCGGTCCCCATCGATCCGGGATCGGCCAGAGTCGCGGACAGACGCTCCTCGCCCGGGCCGGTGCGCGTCTGCGCCGCAAGATAGGTGTCGAGGACGGCATAATCCGCCCGACCGCCGACCGGCTGCGCCATGGCGGGTCGCGCGTCGCTCGCCCCCGCGCCGCCCGGCGCGACGGCGGGAATGCGCGTCTCCGGCACAGTCTCGTCCAGGCCGACCTTGTCAGCGGTACGCGGGCGCGCCGTATCGGGTGCCGAGCGGGTGGAGCTCCCGACGTCGAGCAAGCCGGTCTCGCGCCCCGCGATCGCACCCCCGGCTGCGACCGGGATCAGCGCCGCGGCGACGCAGCCCGACAGCGTCGGCAGCACCGCCAGCGCGAGGAGGGACGCGCGCAGCCTCATGGGTTGGGCGCGTCTCCCGCGATGCCCGGCTGCCAGCGCGCGTCGGGCGGGAAGACGTCGCCCACATTCCCCTTGATCGATTCGCCGTAAACGGGGTTGGGCAGCGCGAACCAGCCATTGCCCCACAACTGCGCATAGCGCCCCCGCGCGGCGAGTTCGCGGCGGGCCTGCGGAGCGAGACCGCTGTCGTTGAAGACGTCGGCGAAGTCGCCGAGATTGTCACCTGCCAGCGCCACCACGCAATAGCGTGCGGCGATGGTGGCGCGGCGACCGTCCTTGCGCCCGCCCATCGCATCGTCACCCTTCAGGAACAGCGTGTCGAAATGCGTTGCCGGGCCCAGGCCCGCGGCGGCAATGGCGGCGGCGGTTCCCTTCGCATATCGCGCATCGCGATTGGTGTTGTAGACAACCGCGATGCCCGCCTCGCGCAGGCGGCGCAGACCGGTCACCGCGCCGGGGACGGGTGCCACGAACGGCGCGCCGTTGGCGGCCCATTCATCCCAAGACTTGCTGTCATAGGGATGGCCGAGCGCGGTCCAGTATTCGAACCCGCTATTGAGGATCACCGTCTCGTCCACATCGAACACCACGGCGGGCTGCTTGGTCGAGCCGTCGGGCTTGCGGCAATCCACCGTTCCGGTTCCGCCAGCGGCATCGGGCAGGCCCATCTCGACCGATCGCGCGGGCTTCGCGGCGGCCGCGCCGATCGCGTAATCGGCAAGCATGCGATACGCCTGGATGGAGGCCCCGGCGGCTTCGCCCGAACCATAGAGCCAGCGCATCGAATCGGGCGCGGGCTGGTCGAGCGGATCGGTCGCCATCGTCGCTTCCGGACGGGCTCCATCGGTCGTCCCACCCAGCGCGTCGTTCCCGCGCAGGCTCGCAACCGGCTGGCTCGCCGCCGCGCGCGCGTCGGCCATCAGGCTGTCGCTGGTTGAGACGCAGCCCGACAGGCTTGCGCTCGCCAGCAGCGCCGCGACGACCGCGCGCCGCATCATGCCGCCTCGCGCTCGCGCGTGGTCACGAACTCGATCTTCTTGTCGTAGGGCGCGCCCACGATCATCCGGTTCACGAATACGCCGGGCAAGTGAATCTCGTCGGGGTCGAGCGCGCCCGCGGGGACGATCTCCTCCACCTCCACCACGCACACCTTGCCGCAGGTCGCGGCGGGTACGTTGAAATTGCGCGCGGTCTTGCGGAACAGGACATTGCCGGTCTCGTCCGCCTTCCATGCCTTCACGATCGAAAGATCGGCGAAAATGCCGTGTTCGAGGATGTAATCCTCCATTCGCCCATCGCGATCGGCGAACTGCTTCACTTCCTTGCCCTCGGCGACCTGGGTGCCGACGCCGGTCTTGGTGTAGAAGCCGGGAATGCCTGCGCCGCCCGCACGCATCCGCTCGGCCAGCGTGCCCTGCGGGCAGAATTCCACCTCCAGCTCGCCGGAGAGAAATTGCCGCTCGAACTCCTTGTTCTCCCCGACATAGGAGCTGATCATCTTCTTCACCTGCTTCGTGCGCAGCAGCATGCCGATGCCTTCGTTGTCGATCCCGGCATTGTTGCTGGCGAAGGTCAGGTCCTTCACGCCCGATTCGCGGATCGCGGTCAACAGGCGTTCGGGGATGCCGCACAGGCCGAACCCGCCCGACGCTATCAAAAGACCATCATGGAGCAGCCCGTCCAGGGCGGCGGCGGCGTCGGAATAGAGTTTCTGCATGGGACTCCATCGGTATGGTTCGGCTGGTCGGGGGTGCCTTAGGACCGTTCGACGCATCTGTCATCCGCATCCGGCCCGCATACGGGGTCGGCCAAAGACCATATTTGTGCATCGCAACATGGTAATGGTAGCGCTATCCGAAAAATATGACGTGCAATATCAAAGCATTGCGTTTCTGTTGCGTTTCTTGCAAGTTTCCGTGTCTATTTCGCACTTGCGAGATACGGTTGTGCAGTGCACTTAGAGCGTGCCTTTCAGGCATCCTCTCCCAAACTTTTCAGGCCCGGCCGGTTTATCCAGCCGGGCCTTTTTCTTTGCCGCGTTCGCCCAAGCGACGTGCGAAGTGATGCCGTATCGTCGGCCATGCCGGACCCATGTTCATTCTCGCTCATTTGAATGGTGGACGGGCGCTCCCTACCTCGTCCCAGCCGATATGGCATTCAAGCACGAGGAGTTTTCCCGCCCATGGCCGAAGCCGACGTCGCCACCGAAGAGCGAACCGTAAAATTGCAGGTCGCGGCCGCCCGGCAGGAGGAAAGCGGGCAGGGCATCGCCCGCATGCCCCGCGCCGCCTTCCAGGCCCTGGGCGTGACCGAAGGCGACGTGGTGGAGATCACGGGCAAGCGGACCACCGCCGCCATCGCCATGAGCGCCTATGACGAGGATCAGGCGCTGTCGGTGGTGCGCCTCGACGGGCTCCAGCGCGGCAATGCCGAAGCCGGATCGGGCGAGCATGTGAAGATCGTCGCCGCCCAATCGCGGCCTGCCACGCGCGTGGTCTTCGCCCCCGCCAGCCGCGAGATGCGCTTGCAGGGACCGACGCAGGCGCTGAAGCGCAATTTCTTCCGCAAGCCGCTGATGGCAGGGGATCTGGTCGCGACAACCGGCCAGCAGCCGGTCCAGAACATGCCGCCGGAGGTGCGCCGCATGTTCAACGCCCCGGCCTATGCGCTCACGCAGATCCGCCTGCGGGTGATGTCGACCGTGCCCAAGGGCATCGTCCATATCGACGAGAATACTGAGGTCGAATTGCGCGCCGAGTTCGAGGAGCCCAAATCGGGCCGCGCGGTGGTCAATTACGACGATGTCGGCGGCATCGACGAGACCATTCAGCAATTGCGCGAAATGGTCGAGCTGCCGCTGCGCTATCCCGAACTGTTCACCCGGCTCGGCGTCGATCCGCCCAAGGGCGTGTTGCTGCACGGCCCGCCCGGAACCGGCAAGACGCGGCTGGCGCAGGCGGTCGCCAACGAATCCGACGCCGAATTCTCGATCATCAACGGGCCGGAGATCATGGGTTCCGGCTATGGCGAGAGCGAGAAGCGGCTGCGCGAGGTGTTCGAGAAGGCCAGCCAGAACGCGCCCGCGATCATCTTCATCGACGAGATCGATTCGATCGCCCCCAAACGGGATCAGGTAACCGGTGAAGCGGAAAAGCGCCTCGTCGCGCAACTGCTCACTTTGATGGACGGGCTAGAAGCGCGCGCCAACGTGGTCGTGATCGCCGCCACCAACCGGCCCGATGCGATCGACGAGGCGCTGCGCCGTCCGGGCCGCTTCGACCGCGAGATCGTGATCGGCGTGCCGGACGAGAACGGGCGGCGCGAGATCCTGGCGATCCACACCCGCGGCATGCCGCTGGGCGACAGAGTCGATCTGAAGGAGCTGGCCAAGGTCACGCACGGCTTCGTCGGGGCCGATCTCGCGGCGCTGGCGCGCGAGGCCGCGATCGACGCGGTGCGCCGCATAATGCCGATGCTCGATCTCGACGAGCGGACCGTACCGCCCGAAGTGCTGGAGAACCTGCATGTCGGGCGCGAGGACTTCCTCTCCGCGCTCAAGCGGGTCCAGCCCTCCGCCATGCGCGAAGTCATGGTGCAGGTGCCCGATGTCGGCTGGGACGATATCGGCGGCGTCGACGAATCGATCGAGAAACTGAAGGAAGGCATCGAGCTTCCGATCAAGAACCGCGCGGCGTTCCATCGGCTGGGTATCCGACCCGCCAAGGGCTTCCTGCTCTACGGCCCACCGGGGACCGGCAAGACGCTGCTGGCGAAGGCGGTCGCGCGCGAGGCGGAAGCGAACTTCATCTCCATGAAAAGCTCCGATCTGCTGTCCAAATGGTATGGCGAGAGCGAGCAGCAGATCGCCCGGATGTTCCGCCGGGCACGGTCGGTGGCACCGTGCGTGGTCTTCATCGACGAGATCGATTCGCTCGTCCCGGCGCGCGGTTCGGGTGCTGGCGAGCCGCAGGTGACGGGCCGGGTGGTCAACACCATCCTGGCCGAGATGGACGGGCTGGAAGAATTACAATCGGTCGTCGTGATCGGCGCGACCAACCGCCCGACCTTGGTCGACCCTGCGTTGTTGCGGCCCGGCCGGTTCGACGAACTCGTCTATGTCGGCACGCCCGACCAGACGGGGCGCGAGCAGATCCTGGAAATCCACACCGATGCGATGCCGCTGGCCGACGACGTGTCGCTGGCGTCGATCGCGCAGAAGACCGAGCGCTTCACCGGGGCCGATCTGGAGGATGTGGTGCGCCGGGCGGGGCTCAACGCGCTGCACCGCGCGGGGGCGGATGTGCGCGAGGTGAACGCGGCCGACTTTGCCGCGGCGCTGGAGGATTCACGCGCGACCGTCACCGTGCAGATGGAAGAGGAATACAAGAAGATGCGCGGCGAGCTGAAGAAGCGCGCGGCGGAAGCTATGCCGATCGGCTTCATTCAGGAAGGCATGGTGGAACCTACGCGCGAACAGAAGCACGGCTGACGGGCCGTGGTTTGGGGCGGGCGGGCCTGCTAGATGGTTGGCCCGTCCGCCCGCTCGTTCGCGTGTTCGACTTCCATCCGGCGGCGGATCAGCGCCTCGGGCTGGTTCTCGCGCAGCCAGCGCAGCATGTGCTCGCGCAGGTCCCAGCCGAGCTGGAACAGGTCGCCGATGGTCAGCGCGCTGACCGACAGGCGTAGCGTGACCGTTTCCGCCCGCGCGTCGCTGATCACCGCCTTCGCGGTGCGCTGGTCCCACAATTCGTGCGTGGCGACCCAGCGCAGGAATTCTTCGCGGATCGGATCGATATCGGCGATCGGATCGAGATAGAGGAAGATCGGCGCGGTCAGCTTCTCGCTGCTGCGCGACCAGTTTTCGAAGGTGTTTTCCAGGAACCGGTTGGTCGGCACCACCGCCAGCCGCTCGTCCCATGTCCGGACCAGCACGTAACTCATGCGGATTTCCTCGACCCGCCCCGTATGCCCGTCGATCACCACCAGGTCGCCGATCCGGATCGGCTCGGTCAACGCCATTTGTAGCCCTGCAATCAATGACTTGAGCGCCGGCTGCGCCGCCGCGCCGATGGCCAGCGCGGCAAGGCCGGCCGACGCCATCAGGGTCACCCCGACCTGGCGCACGCCCGGTATGCCGATGAGCACTAGCGCGAGGGTAATGATAATGACCACCACCGACGCGACCCGGCTGAAGATCGAAATCTTCGTCTTGCGGCTGCGCGCCGCGATCGGATCCTCCCGCTCGTCCAGCCGCTGTTCCATCGCGTCCGCCAGCCCGCGCACCACCGCCAGCGCCAGCCAGCCGAGCAATGCGGGGACGACGAAGCGGGCGAGCGCTTCCCACGGCACGGCGACCACGCGGTCGTGCCGTGCCACGATCCCGACCGCGATCGCCACGCCAAGCCAGCGGGTCGGCTTGTAAAGCCGCTCGATGATCAGATTGTCGGCTTGAGTATGGGTCCCTCGCACCACACGCCGCATCAGCGAGAACGCCAGCCAGTGCAGGGCGAGCACCACGACCACCGCGATCCCGAGCGCCAGTGCGGCGATCGCCCCCTGTTCGGGCGAGACGTTCCAGTTGCGGGGGTCGAGACCGTCGAGCATGGTGCGCCTCTATCGAATGGCGATGCCCCCGATCAAGTCGTGGCGGTGCCAGCCTGTTCGTGTTCGGCCGCGTTGGGGAACGCGATTGCAATTGACATGCCGGTGCCAGTGAAAGTGCGCTCGATAGTGCCGCCCAGCTGGCGCGCGGAGCCTTCCATCAGCGTTCCGCCGAAGCCCTTGCGCTCCGACGGCTCGACCGGCGTGCCGCATTCCTCGAGCCATTCGATCCGTACGGTCTCGCCATCTATCCACCAGCTAACCGAGAGTTCTCCCTCGCTGGCCCAGCAGCCATACTTGACGGCGTTGGTCGCGCACTCGTGCAGTACCAGGCCGAGCGGGGTTACCTGTTGCTGCGACAGCCTGACGTCGGGCCCATCCAGCTTGGGTTGGTCCGCCTCGTCGCGATAGGGTTTCAGAGTCACTTCGAGCAGGTCGCGCAAGGACGCCCGGCGATGCCCCGGCCGGCCCTGGGTCACTTCGTGCGCGGAAAGCAGGGCGCGAACGCGATTGCCGACCTTTTCCAGCACCGGCTTCGCCTCCGGCGAGTCGCGACCGCTCATCTGCACCAGCGCGAGGACGATGGCGAAAATGTTCTTCACCCGGTGATTGAGTTCGCGCGCGAGCAGATCGGCACGATCGCGTGCTTCGGCCAGCACCTGGGCCTGCGCCGCTTCGGCCTCTGCTCCGGCGACGCGCGCCAGCAACCGCATGCCCAGCAGCAATGCGACCAGTAGCAAGGCCAGCAGACCGCCGATCAGCGGAAGCATGCGCGCCTCCACCTGCGCGGTCTTCTCCGCCCGCACTGCCAAAGCATGCGCTTCGATCCGCTCGAACTGGCCGATGGCACTTTCGAGGCGTTGCATCGCCTCGATACCGTCGCCGGTCAGGATGCGCGTGCGCGCGTCGGCCAATTCCCGATCGCGCATCTTGCCGATGGTTTCGTCCAGTTCGGCGAACTTATCGTCCAGCGACAGGCTGATCTGATTCAGCAGTTCGCGTTCGGTTTCAGTGGCCGTGGGGCCGATGCGGCGCTCCAGCCTGCCGAGGGCGGTGCGAGCGCGATCATGTGCGCCCGTCCACGGTTCGAGATAGCGGCGGTCGAGCGTGATGTAGTAGCCGCGCTGCGCCGTTTCCGCGGCAAGGGCCAATCGCTCGATATCGCGCAGGTCGTTCATCGTCTGCGTCGTGCGTTCGACCTGGGCGCGCTCCATCCTTTCGGCAGAAACGGTCTGGAAGATGAGCCAGACGGACGCGAACAGAGCGAGCGCCACCAGCGCCAGCACCAGCCAGCGGGTCGACCGCCCGGTCATCGCGAGGGATGTTTTGCCGATCAGTGTGCCGCATCCCAGCTGGAGCCGGTGCCGATCTCGATACCCAGCGGAACGCTGAGCTCGACGGAAGGCAGCGCGGCCTCGGCCATTACCCGTTCGATGATCGGGCTGGCCGCGGCGATATCGGCTTCCGGCAATTCGAACACCAGCTCGTCATGCACCTGGAGCAGCATGCGGACTTCCTTCAGTCCGGCATCGGACAGCGCCGGGCCCATCCGCACCATCGCGCGCTTGATAATGTCGGCGCTGGTTCCCTGGATGGGCGCGTTGATCGCCGCGCGTTCGCTGCCCTGCCGTTCAGCCTGATTCTTCGATCCGATGCGCGGGAACCACGTCTTGCGCCCGAACAGCGTCTCCGAATACCCGCGCTCGCGCACAGTCTCCAGGGTCTGCACGATGTAGCGCTGGATACCCGGAAAGCGCTCGAAGTACCGATCGATCATCGCCTGCGCCTCGTCCGGCTCGACGCCCAGGCGCCCGGCGAGGCCCCAGCGGCTGATGCCGTAGAGGATCGCGAAGTTGATCGTCTTCGCCTGCGCGCGGGTATCGCGCGTGACCTCCCCGTACATTTCGCGCGCGGTGCGATTGTGAATGTCCTCGCCCTGGGCGAAGGCTTCCTTCAGCGCATCGACATTCGCCATGTGCGCGGCGAGGCGCAGCTCGATCTGCGAATAGTCGGCGGCCAGCAGGACATTGCCCTCCTCGGCCACGAAAGCCTCGCGGATCTGTCGCCCGATCTGGGTGCGAATCGGGATGTTCTGCAAGTTCGGGTCGGTCGAGGACAGTCGCCCGGTCTGCGCGCCCACCAGACTGTAGCTCGTATGGACCCGTCCGGTATCGGGGTCGATCGCCTGCTGCAGCGCGTCTGTATAGGTCGATTTGAGCTTCGCCAGCTGGCGCCATTCCAGCACCTTGTTGGCGATCGGCGCGCCCTGGTTCGACAGCTTTTCCAGCATCGCCTGGTCGGTCGAATACTGGCCCTCTTACCCTTGCGCCCGCCCTTGTAGCCCATCTTGTCGAACAGGATTTCGCCCAGTTGCTTGGGACTGCCGACCGCGAATTCCTGCCCCGCGATCTCGTGGATTTCGCCTTCCAGCCTCGCGGTTTCCCCCGCGAATTCTTCCGACAGCTTGGCGAGGCGCGCACGGTCGACCTTGATCCCGTGTCGTTCCATTTGCGCGACCACCGGGATCAGCGGCCGATCGACCCGCTCGTACACGCGCGTGCCACCCTCCAGCGCGAGGCGCGGATGGAGATGGGCGTGGAGCCGCCAGGTCACGTCCGCATCCTCGGCCGCGTATTCGGTCGCGCGGTCCAGCGGCACCTCGCCGAAGGGGATCGCCTTTTTGCCCGTCCCGCAGATATCCTTGAAGGTCAGCGTGGTATGGCCGAGATGTCGCTCGGACAGCTCGTCCATCCCGTGTCCGCCCCCGATCCCGTCCAGGCTGCGCCCGGCGTCGAGCGCGAAGCTGACGATCATCGTATCGTCGATCGGCGCGACGTGGATGCCGTGCCGGGCGAGGATCGTGAGGTCGTATTTGATGTTCTGACCGACCTTCAGGACGGCGTCGCTTTCCAGCAGCGGCTTGAGGACTGCCAGCGCCGTCTCGCGCGCGATCTGTTCGGGCCGTTCGGCGAACATGTCGTCGCCTCCCCCGCCAACATTGAAATGCAAGAAAGGGATGTAGCAGGCATCGTTGGGGCCGAGCGCCAGACTGACCCCGGTGAGGTCGGCCTGCATCGCATCGAGCGCGCTGGTTTCGGTATCGACGGCGACCAGGCGCGCGGCGAAGGCGCGTGTGACCCAAGCCTCCAGCCGGTCGAGCGTCTGGACGCATTCATAGGCGCTGCGATCGACCGCCGGAAAATCGGGCAGGGGCTGGCGATCGCCGCCGGGCGCGGCGTTCGCACCCTTCGTTTCGGCCTTCGCCGGATTGAGCTGGGTCGGCCGGTCGGGGCTGCCGCTGCCCGCATCGAGCCGCCGCAGCAGGCTGGTGAACCCGTGCTGTTCGAGGAACGCGGCCAGCGGCTCGGGCGGCACCGATTTCAGCGCCATATCCTCCAGCAGGATCGGCAGGCCGCAATCCTCTTTCAGCGTGACTAGCACACGGCTCAGTTCCGCATCGGCGCGGTTTTCCAGCAACCGCTCTTTCAGCTTGGACTTCTTCATGTCCGCAGCCGAGTCGAGAGCCGCGGTAAGCGAGCCGTTCTCCGCGATCAGCTTCGATGCGGTCTTCGGTCCGATGCCGTAGATGCCCGGGATGTTGTCGACGCTGTCGCCCATCAGGGCCAGCACGTCGCCGACCAGCTCGGGCGGGACACCGAACTTCTCGATCACTTCCTCGCGCCCGATGCGCGCGTTCTTCATCGTGTCGAGCATGTCGATGCAGCCGCCTTCGCTGACGCCATCCTCCAGCTCGTCGTCGGCGCATTGGCCGATCAGCTGCATCAGATCCTTGTCGGAGCTGACGATGGTGACGTCCCACCCTTTGCGCGTCGCGGCACGGGCGTAGCTCGCGATCATGTCGTCCGCCTCGACGTCTGGTTCCTCGATCATCGGCAGGCTGAAGGCACGGGTGGCGTCGCGGATCAGCGGGAATTGCGGGACCAGATCCTCGGGCGGCTCGGGGCGGTTGGCCTTGTACTGGTCGTACAGCTCGTTGCGGAAGGAATGGCTCGACTTGTCCAGCACCACGGCCAGATGTGTCGGCCCTTCCGCCTTGTCGAGATCGTCGGCCAGCTTCCACAGCATCGTGGTGTAGCCATAGACCGCCCCGACCGGCGTACCCTGAGGGTTCGTAAGCGGGGGGAGGCGGTGGTAGGCGCGGAAGATATAGGCGGAGCCATCCACCAGGTAGAGATGCTGTTTATCGGCCATGCGTCCTGCTAGCAGCGGCGGGCGGCAAAGACAGCCACTTGTTTACAAGGGTAGCAGGGGGCTTCGCACAATTAAGGCGAAATTGGGCAGATAGTTCTTGCCCTGCCACATTCTCGCCATTATTTGTGACTGCGAAGCCGACCCGTGAGAGGGGGTTTCGCCTCGGCCCCCGGGCCAGGCTTGGTTCTCACAATCAAGGAACTGCCTTTATGCGTAAGATCGTTCTCGCTGCCGCCGTTGCCGGCGCCGCTCTCAGCCTCGCCGCCTGCTCGGAAAAGACCCAGGACGCCGCCGAAACGACCGCCGATTCGGCTGCTGCCGACACCAACGCCAACATGGAAGCCGCCGGTGACGCCGTCGACAATGCCGCTGCCGATGCCGGCGAAGCCGTCGAAACCGGTGCCGCTGCCGCCGACAACGCCGGTGCCGCTGCAGAAGCGACCGTGCAGGACGAGTCGACCGCGGAAGCGCAGGCCGACTAATTCGGTTGCCGCCATCGCAGGATGGCGGACGACAAAAAGAAAGGGCGCGGTCGATGGCCGCGCCCTTTTCTTATGTCCGGTTGCCTTTTGACGCCTTTGGCAGGATTCGCGGAGCGGAACCGAGGCCGGTTTCAATGCCCGCCGTAAGTCGCTGCGGTATAGTGCGTTGCGGGAGAACGGGCTGCGTAGCCATCGTAAAGCGCCCGGGCGATGGAGGCGATCTTCGCCTCTCGCGCCGAACGCGAGCCCTGGCCGGTGACGTAAATCGCCAAGGCGAAGGCGCGCCCGTCGGGCATGCGGATGATCCCGACATCACTCGACGTATTGTTGAGCGAACCGGTCTTGTGCAGCACTTGTGCCGAGGACGGGATCAGCTTCGGAATGCGGCGCGTACCGGTGCGCGTGCGGCTCATCGCGCCGAGCAACACCTTGCGGCTCTTGTCTGACAGGAAGCGTCCTTGCTGCAAGCCTGTCAACAAATCGATCATGGCAAGCGGGGTGGCGCTGTCCCGGGCATCGATCTGGTAGGCGGGATCGAATTCACCGTCGTCGCGCACCAGCGTGGCGATATCGCGCGTCAGGTTGAACTCGCGGATCCCGTTGCGGCGGACCCAGGCGTTGACCGCTTCGGGCCCTCCAACCGCGCGCAACAGCCCATCGGTCGCGTAATTGTTCGACCGGGTGATCATCTGTTCGATCAGGTCGATCGCGGGCATGGCCTTCCCCTCGCGCACGGGGGCGCGGGCACTGGAATATTTGCCCGAGCTGACGGGATAGAGCATCGGAAATTCGCTGTTGAGCGTCCATTTGCCCTGCTCTACACCTTCCAGGAAAGTGCAAGCAATGGCGATCTTGCTGGTGCTCGCCATCGGGAAGCGTTGCTCCCCCAGAACGGAAATCTGCTCGCCCGTGGAAAGGTCGACCGCGGCAACCCCGATACGCCCGTCGGACGCATTCGCCAGCTGAGCGATGCGACGCGCGAAATCGGTATCGTAGACGGCCTCGAAGCTGCGCGGAGCGCGAACCTCGGTTCCCAGCATGCTGTCGAACGACGCCTCGAGATTGGTGGTCTGCGCTGCTGCGGGTACTGTCGCGATAGCGAGGGCGATCCCGGCCGCCGCGAGCGAAAAGAATTTCGAAACCATAATCCCCGTCTAACCCCTGCATGGTTGTCAGAGCCTTAACGGCCCCGCGATCCGCAGGCGCATCATTTTGCCTCCTTACCCGGATGGCCAACCGCAATGCGACAGGCGACTCCATACACGCGACGAACTGCCGGAACAGGTGCGACCATGGCGATCGAACGGCCCGCTCCGATGGGAGCGAGCCGCCGAAATATACGAACTTTTTGGGGGTTCGATCTGCCGCCCTTTTCAGACGTCGGCGGCACGATCACTCATCGATCGGCTCAGGCGGCGACGATCGCCTGCTCGATCTTGGCAAGGGGTTCGCCGGTAAGCGCCTTGTCGATCTCTCCGACCAGCCGGGCTTTCAGTTCCTTGTGATAATGGCGTCGCATTTCGCCCAGCGTCTTGGGGTCGGCGATCACGAGCAGATCCTTGATCTCGTTCTCGAGCACCTTTCCGTTGAGCCATTCGGCCGCAGCTGCCCCATGGGCCAGTTCGTTGAGATCGGTTTCACCGGTCCGCTGGCTGGCCGAATCCTGATGTCGCACGCCAGCGCTGAAGTTCGTGCCTTCGATATCGGGCGTATCGGTCGCGGTAAGCTTGGGTTCGAAGATCGCGCCGCTGTTGCGCAACATCACGAAACGTTGGCCATCGACCAGTGCGACATGGGCATTCTGCGGTAGTTTCATCGAGGTCTCCTCTCTTGTTGGATGGTATGTCGTGGAAACGGGTGAAACGCCCCGCGGGTCCATGCGAGCGGTTCGGATGTGCGGAAGAACGCGAAAAAAGGCCCGGCGGATCGCTCCGCCGGGCCTTCTTGTCTGTCGGCTGGTAGGCCGGATAAACGGTCGGCTTAGAAGCCGCCCATTCCACCCATTCCGCCCATGCCGCCCATATCGGGCATGCCGCCGCCGCCGGACTTCTCTTCCGGGATCTCGCTCACCGCCGCTTCGGTGGTGATGAGCAGGCCGGCGACCGAGGCTGCGTCCTGCAGCGCGGTGCGTACGACCTTGGTCGGGTCGACGACGCCGGCCTTGACCAAATCCTCGTAAGTGTCGGTCTGTGCGTTGAAGCCCATCGACTGGTCTTCGCCATCGAGCAGCTTGCCCGCGACGACCGCGCCGTCGTGACCGGCGTTCTCGGCAATCTGGCGAAGCGGTGCCTGCAGCGCGCGACGCACGATGTCGATGCCGCGGGTCTGATCGTCGTTCTCGCCTTCGAGACCGCTCAGCGCCTTCGTGGCATAGAGCAGGGCGGTGCCGCCGCCCGGGACGATGCCTTCTTCCACCGCGGCGCGGGTCGCATGCAGAGCGTCGTCGACGCGATCCTTGCGCTCCTTCACCTCGACTTCGGTGGCACCGCCGACCTTGATCACGGCAACGCCGCCGGCCAGCTTCGCAAGCCGTTCCTGCAGCTTCTCGCGATCGTAGTCGCTCGAAGTGTTGTCGATCTGGGTGCGGATTTCACCGACCCGGGCCTGGATGTCCTCGGCCGAGCCCGAACCGTCGACGATGGTGGTGTTGTCCTTGTCGATGGTGACGCGCTTGGCTTCGCCCAGCATGCCCAGCGTGACGTTCTCGAGCTTGATGCCGAGATCTTCGCTGATCATCTCGCCCTTGGTCAGGATCGCGATGTCCTGCAGCATCGCCTTGCGGCGATCGCCGAAGCCGGGGGCCTTGACCGCCGCGACCTTCAGGCCGCCGCGCAGCTTGTTGACCACCAGCGTGGCCAGCGCCTCGCCTTCGATGTCCTCGGCGATGATGAGAAGCGGACGCCCGCTCTGCACCGCCGCTTCGAGCACCGGCAGCATCGACTGCAGGTTCGACAGCTTCTTCTCGTGGATCAGGATGTAGGGGTTATCGAGCTCCACCTGCATCTTTTCCGGGTTGGTGATGAAGTAGGGGGAGAGATAGCCGCGATCGAACTGCATGCCTTCGACGGTCTCGAGCTCGAATTCGAGGCCCTTCGATTCGTCGACGGTGATCACGCCTTCCTTGCCGACCTTGTCCATCGCTTCCGCGATCTTCTCGCCGACTTCCTTGTCTCCGTTCGCCGAGATCACGCCGACCTGGGCGATCTCGGAAGAGCCGGAGACGTCCTTGGAACGGCCCTTGAGGTCCTCGACGACCTTGCCCACCGCGATGTCGATGCCGCGCTTCAGGTCCATCGGGTTCATGCCGGCGGAAACCGACTTCATGCCTTCCTTGACGATCGACTGCGCCAGCACGGTCGCGGTCGTGGTGCCGTCACCGGCCTTGTCGTTCGCCTTGCTGGCGACTTCGCGCAGCATCTGCGCGCCCATGTTCTCGAACTTGTCCTTGAGCTCGATTTCCTTGGCGACGGAAACGCCGTCCTTGGTGATGCGCGGGGCACCGAAGCTCTTGTCGATCACGACGTTGCGGCCCTTCGGCCCCAGTGTCACCTTTACCGCATTGGCGAGCGTATCCACGCCCTTCAGGATGCGTTCGCGCGCGTCGCGCGAAAATTTCACGTCCTTGGCTGCCATTTTCGTTTCTCCTGGAATTTGAGTTTAGTTGAGGAAGTACAGACGGAGAGATCGGCTCAGCCGATGATCCCCATGATGTCGCTTTCCTTCATGATCAGCAGGTCTTCGCCGTCGAGCTTCACCTCGGTGCCGGACCACTTGCCGAACAGGATGCGGTCGCCTTCCTTGACGTCGAGCGGAGTGACCTTGCCGTCTTCGGCCTTGGCGCCCGAACCGACGGCTACGATTTCGCCCTCGCTCGGCTTTTCCTTGGCGCTGTCGGGAATGATGATCCCGCCGGCGGTCTTTTCCTCGGCTTCGATGCGACGGACCAGTACGCGGTCGTGCAGCGGACGAAATGCCATGTTGTGACCTCTCAGATTACGTTGATGAATATCCGTTGGCACTCACCGGTGGAGAGTGCCAGCAGGGCGCATATGTGTGCGACCCACATGGTCGTCAAGCTGTGTTCATCAAGAAATTAGGGGCCGGTCGTGCCTCCTCTACGCCGGGTCGGCGGGCGCGTCCGTCACGGTCAGTCCAAGGTCCCGGCGTCGCGCCCAGCGCCATAGCAACAATGCGGCCGCGACGCCCAGGCCGGTCGCCAATCCGATCCACACGCCCGTACCCCGCAATGGCGTGTAGAAGCCGAGGAACAGCGCCGTGCCAAACCCCGGAACCCAATAGGCGAAGGCGGCAATCGTCATCGGTACGCGCGTGTCCTGCAGACCGCGCAGCGCCCCGGCGGCGACCGCCTGGATGCCGTCGACGAGTTGGAACGCGGCCGCGACTTTCAGGAATCGCAGCGCAAATACCACAAGGCCCGCATTCGCCGCTGCGAAGGGGTCGATATAGATCGCCAGCAGCGGCACGGGTGCCAGCAGCATCGCCAGCGCGGTCGCCACCATGAAGCCCGCGCCCAGCGCGATCCCGCTCCACCCGGCGCGCCGGATCCCGACCGGATCGCGCGCCCCGTAATGATAGCCGACGCGAATGGTCGCCGCCTGGCCGATCCCGAACGGCACCTGGAAGGCAAGAGCTGCGATCTGCAGGGCGATGGTATGCGCGGCGAGCTCGGTCGCGCCGATCCGCCCCATCAGGAACGCGGCGGCGCCGAAGATCCCCGCCTCCGCCGTGATCGTCAACCCGATGGGCGTCCCGATGACCACGATCTGGCGCAACCGCTGCCAGTCGGGCCGCCAGACATTGCCGAAGATGTGATAGACATGCAGCCGCGGATCCAAACGGATGGCAACGATATAGGCGAGCGCGGTCACGACACCCGTCGTGATCGTCGCCACCGCCGCTCCCGCCAGCCCCAGTGCCGGGGCACCCCAGTTTCCGAATATGAAGGCGTAATTCGCCAGCGCGTTCACCCCGATCCCGCCCGCGGTGATGACGGTCGCGAATAGCGGTCGGCCCAGGGCGGAGACGAATGTCCTGAGCACGTTGACGATCAGCATCGGGATCATCGACCAGATCAGCACGCGGTTGTACTCGTTCGCCAGCGAGATGATCGCGGACTCCTGTCCCGTTGCACGCATCAGTGCGGGGAGAGCGAGACACGCGGCCATGCCCAGCGCGCCGGTGATGACAGCCAGCCACAGCGCCATGCGGGTCGCCCGGCGCACTATGCGCAGCGCCGGAGCGCGCGCGCCCAGCGCCTCCGCGATCAGCGGCGCGACGGCGCCGGTCAGGCCGGACAGCGCCCACAGCACCAGGCCGAACAGCGCCACCACGATCGCCGACGCGGCCAGCGGCGCCTCTCCCAGCCGACCGATGAAGATCACGTCGACCGCATAAGTCAGCATCTGCAGCAGGTTCGCCGCCGCCAGCGGCCAGCCGAGCCGCAGCGTCGCCGCGAGCTCGCCGCGCCATGAAGGCGTTTCCACGATGGATGAGGATGGTCGCAATGGTCGATCCGATATCGGCTGGGCAACCCGTTCCCGCTACGGGACGCGCGTCGCCCAGGTCCGGTAGGGCGTGCTGGCGAGGTTGAGAACCCGCAAACCGGCATTTCCAGCGAAGCGGCCGGCCCTACTTCTTGGACCCATCCGGTTCGATGTATTGTTTTGGAACAATTCTTGGTGGACCCCCAAAAAAACCGTATCCAGCCATCGGAAATACCGTTATTGGTTAATCGGAGTTTAACTATACTGCCACGCTGGGACGGCTTTTCCCGATACTACCAAGTGGCAGTATCGGGCGGATGAGGGGAAACGAAATGAAGCTTGCTTACGCGGTCGCACCCACGTCACTCTTTGCCCTCGTCGGTATGGCGGGGCCGGCTAGCGCTGCCACGACGGTGGATGTGGATTACGCGCCGACCGTGGATGGCACGCCCATTACGATCGGCGGTGCCGCTGCCCCGCAATACACCTTCAAGCTCGATGTGCCGACGCCGGATGAGTTCGGCGGTGCCGGACCGACCAAGACGCGTATCTACGCCAATGGCAACGCTAAGATCGGTTCTCCCGGGGAACCCGCGAACTATAGTTCGGTCGAGACCAATCTGGGCTTTGGTTACGGGGGCGACGGCATTCCCTTCCCGATCTACACCAATGGCGAATTCTCGTTGCGGTTCGATATCGGTGATACCCGCTATTCGGGCACAGCGACCGTCGATGGCGCGGGGAACCACATCTCGCAGATCAGCTACGAGGCCTTGGGTGCAGGCGGCGTGCCGGAACCGGCGACCTGGGCGCTGATGATCCTGGGCATGGGTGCCGCCGGCGCGGCGATGCGCCGCCGCAATCAGGTCGCCCCGCGCCCCGCGATCGCGTAACAATATTCAGTTAGAGGGGAACTGTTTCATGAAAGCTTCGACGATCGCCAAGCCGGCCGCTCTCTTCGCATTAGCGGGCATGGCGGGCCAAGCCCACGCCGCGACCACGATCGACGTGGACTACGACGCGAGCCCTGACGGCACTCCGATCACGATCGGCGGCGCTTCAAGTGCACAATACACGTTTTTTAGTCCATCCGGGGGTTTTACAAAAGCATTTCTGGCGGCGAACGGCACGGCTAGAATAGGCTTACCCGGGGAGCCTACTGACCGCGGGGGTGTTTATGTGCAGGACGATAAGACCTACTCGCTTCTCTTCGATATCGGCGCTTCCCGTTATTCTGGCACTGCCACGGTGGACTCCACTGGCTACAAGGTCACCCAAATCAGCTACGAGGCACTAAGCGCGGGCGGTGTGCCGGAACCCGCGACCTGGGCGCTAATGATCCTGGGCCTGGGTGCCGCCGGCGCGGCGATGCGTCGCCGCAATCAGGCCGCGCCGCGCCCCGCGATCGCGTAATAGTAATTCTCTTCCGTCGATAGATGCTCGGCCCCGGTCCTGCGGGCCAGGCCGAGCGTGTCGCGGTTGTCGTGCGCGCAATCGAACAGGTACCAGTCGCAGGTCGATTCCGCGCCGGTGCGGGTGGTTTCGGTCAGCACCAGGACATTCGCCCAGCCACCTCGCACTTCGGGTGACACGACGGTACAGATGATCTCGCTATTGTCCCCGTCGGCAAGACGCCGGGTGAGCACCGCGCCCGCGACCACACCGTTGATTTCGAGTACGCGGCTGCGGTCGAGATCGATCGCCGAGCGCCGCGTGGGGTCCTTCAGCGCTTGCGCGATCCATCCGCCGATCGCGGGGGACGCGCCGCGCACCTCGCGCCGCACCAGCGCCGCGACCGCCGCTGCATTGTTTCCGTCCAGCCGGACGCATGTCGCTCCGTCGGGAATGCGGTCGTGACGGCGGAGGCGATCGAGAATCGAGACGAGATGCGCGTACAGCCTCTGCGCATCGCCTCGGAAGCGCAACTGGCGATACCGGGGCTCCATCCCCATGGCTTTCGCGAAGGCGGGGGCGGGCTCCCCCTCAACCAGCGGGCGGATCGCCCACAGCGCCGGTGCCTCCCCCTGCGTCCGCTCGATCAGCGCACGCGCCAGCGCGCGGCCCACGCCCGCCCGGCGATGATCGGGCATGACATGAATCCACGCCGGGAAGCCGGGCGGGTCGCCCCAGCTCTGCCAGCCGATGCCGCCAGCACCCAGCATCGCGCCATTTCCGTCGCGCGCGACGAATGCGACGATCTGCGTTCCGGCAAGCGGTGCCAGCAGGGGCAGAATCTCCGGCATCTGAGCATCGCCCGCGCGTTCGATCGAGACATCGTTCATCGCCGCCTGCTATCACGGTTGTCATGAGCGCAAAACTCCTCGTTATGGGCCTCGCCGGGCTCGATCTCGATACGCTCGACGCGGCGATGCGGCGCGGGGCGTTGCCCACCCTGGCCCGGCTGGCCGGGCGGGCGCAGGTGCGACCGCTGGTATCGCCCGTCCCCCCGCTCTCGATCGCCGCCTGGGCCACGCTGTCGAGCGGCGTCATGCCGGACGAACACGGCCTGCTCCTGACCGAAGAACCCGGTCCCTCCGGGCTCAGGCCGGCTGGCAAGGCTTCTTGGCGGATCGCGCCTGTATGGGAGCGGCTGTCCGATGCGGGTATGCAAACCGCCAGCCTCGGTTGGCCCGGCACGCTGCCGGGCGCGACATGGACGGGGACGCATATCGACCCGCGCTTCGGCGAGGCGGAAGGGCTGGGGCGCGACGACTGGCCCCTGCCGCTTGACGTCGCGCCGGATGCGTTTCGCCAGACGCTGCGCGAATTGCGCGTCCACCCGGCGGAGCTGCCGCGCCAGCTCCTCGCGCCGCTGCTGACGGAGGCGGACGCCGATCCCGAGCAACGCGCGGCGCGCGAGCGCAAGGTCGCACTCGCGATCGCGCGACTGGCGTCCCTCCATCCGGTCGCGACCGAACTGCTGGAAACGGCGGGGGCCGAAGCGATCTTCCTGTACCAGGACTGGTTCGAGGCGGCATGCGCCGCGCTGGGGGTCGAAAGCCCCGCCGATCTCCCCCCCGCGGCGTGGTTTCTGTTCGACCAGACGCTGCAGCAGATCCTGCAATTGGTGTCGGACGACTGCACCGTGATGGTGCTGTCGCCCGGAGCGCGATCGGCCGGCTTCCTGATCGCGCGGGGAGAGCGCTTTCCCCCGGGAACGCGGGCGGCAGGTCTCTCCACGCTGGGGGTTCCGGATTTGGTCCTTGCCGAGTTCGGTCTCGACGCATCGCGCGGCGGATCGTCCGGGGCCGACGAGAGCGCGGCTGCTCCCATCACCAGCCGCAGCCTCGACGATTTGCTCGCGCTGGCCCCGCTGCATCAGCCGCAGGTGCGTGCGTGGCATATGCGCTACCGCCTTGCCGAAGCGGAGCTGGCGCTGGCGCGCGACCCGGCGCGGGCGGCGGAGCTGGCGCGCGCCATCCTGACGGACGAGCCGGACAACATCCTCGCCTGCGGCATCCTCGCCTCCGCCCTCGTCGCCTTGGAAGACGGCGTGGCTGAATTGCCGGAGCTGGCGGCACGCATCGCCCGACAGGCGCCCGACCATGTCTGGGCCGACCTGATCAACGGGGCCTATTACGCGGCCAGGGGCGATGCGCGCCGCGCGGAACCTCACCTCGAGCGCGCGGAGCAAAGCCCCTCTCCCGACGATCGCCTGCGCGTGGGTCTCGCGCGGCTGATGCTGGGTCAGGGCGAACGCGCGGCTGGGCTGTTCCGCGCCGTGCTCGACGAAGCGCCTTACAATGCCGCCGCACTGCAGGCCCTGCTGGCCACGGAACTGCCCGATGCGGACGAGGCGGAAACCCTGCTCGCGCGCCTGCTCGCGATCATGCCGGACCATCCGCAGGCGCGCGCCGCTTGGACCCAGCTGGCGCAGGCGCGCATGGCGAGGCCGATACCCCGCTAGTAACGGGCGCGCTTGCCTCGTCACGGGGTCGCGCTAGGAAGGCCAAACCGCGGGGCGCGGGGTAGCGGCGAAAGAGCACGCATGGAACACGGCGAACAATCGATGCTGGCGAGCGGGCTGGTGCTGCTGGCGGCAGCGCTGGTCTTCGTGCTCCTGTTCCGCAAGCTGGGGCTGGGCGCCACGCTGGGCTATCTCGTCGCTGGGGCGGTGGTCGGCCCGCAGATGCTGGGCCTGGCAGGCGACGGCGAGGACATGATCGGCTTTGCCGAGCTCGGCATCGTCCTCCTCCTCTTCATTGTCGGGCTGGAGCTGGAGCCCAAGCGGCTGTGGCGCATGAAGGAGGCGATCTTCGGCCTCGGCCTGGCGCAGGTGGCCCTGTGCGGCGCGGCGCTGGTGGCGGTGATCTGGCTCGCGGCGGCCTATCCGCTTACGGCGGCGATCGCGCTCGGCCTGCCGCTCGGCCTCTCCTCGACCGCGCAGGTGCTGCCGATGTTGCAGAGTGCGGGACGGCTGAGGACTCCGTTCGGCGAGCGCGCCTTTGCGATACTGCTGTTCCAGGACCTGTCGATCATCCCGCTCATCACCATCGTCGCGGCATTGGGCGCGCAGGGGGCGGAGACCGGGCCGCCCGGCTGGCTGCTGGCGGTGGAAAGCGTGGTCGCCATCGCGGTGCTGATCCTGGCCGGGCGATACCTGCTGCGCCCGCTGTTCCGCCTGATCGGGCGGCTGGGCGAGCGCGAGATGTTCGTGGTCGCGGGCCTCTTCACCGTGGTCGCCGCCGCTGCGATCATGGAGGCGCTGGGCCTCTCCGCCGCGCTCGGGGCCTTCGTCGCGGGGGTCATGCTGGCGAGCACCCCCTACCGGCACGAGCTGGAGGCGGATATCGAGCCGTTCCGGTCGATACTGCTCGGCCTGTTCTTCCTTTCCATCGGCATGATGCTGGACCTGGCGGCGATCGCGCGCCAGCCGCTGTTCGTGGTCGCCATGGCGCTGGCGCTGGTGACGGCCAAGACCGCGATCATCACCGCGATCGGGCTGGTCCTGAAGATGCGCTGGCGCAGTGCGTTGGCGCTGGGCCTGCTGCTGAGCCAGGGCGGGGAGTTCGCCTTCGTCCTGTTTACGCAGGCGCGCACGGGCGGGGTGATCGATGCCGACACCGCCAGCCTGTTCGGCGCGATCGTAACCCTGTCGATGGCGACCACGCCGTTCCTGATGATGGTCACCGCGCCGCTGCGCCGGGCGGGGGCGGACGAGCGCACGCGTGAGGGGCCGAGCGCGGACGGCGCGCGGGCGCTCGTGATCGGTTTCGGCCGGTTCGGGCAGACGGTGGCGCAGATGCTGCTGCTGGGCGGCATCCGGGTCTCCCTGATCGACCGGCAGGTGGACCAGATCGACGTCGCGGAAGAGTTCGGCCATCGCGTGTTCTTCGGCGACGGCCTGCGCATGGACCTGCTGCGCCAGGCCGGGGCGGACGAGGCGGCGCTGATCTGCTTCTGTATCGACGGCGACCAGTTGCAGCCCGATTTCCTCGCCTCGGTGAAGGAGGCGTTCCCGGATGCCGCGATCATGGTACGCGCCTTCGACCGGCGTACGCTGATCCGCCTCGCCCCGGTCGAGATGGCACATGTGGAGCGCGAGGTGCGCGAGGGCTCGATCGCGATGGGCCGCGCCGCGCTCGATTGCGTGGGGCTGGGCGGGGAGCAGATCGACCAGCTGGTCCAGACCTTCCGTGAGAACGACGCCGCGCGGCTGGCGGCGCAGATCGATGCTGGCGACCTGCATGCCGGGAACGAGCGAACCCTGCGCGTGACGGCCCCGGAATGACGGCCCGGTAACGACCAAGGTGGAACACCGAAGCGGGTGCTTTGCAAAATAGCGCGCGGCTGGGAAAAAGTGTAATTTCAGAGAGTTGACGGTCGATTCACGTCGCGAAGGGTCAACTTCCGCGTTTCTCGCGCCGCGACGTGCTTCGGCGACACGCACGCTACGAACGAAGCAGCGTTGCCGCAGGTGGCGAGCCAGGCAGACGATAGGAAAGAGCGACGCGAGCGTAGTCGATCGCTGCGACGTAGGAAATCGCGGGCGCGGAGGAAGGTTGCCGTCGTTCTGGATCGTCTCTCGGTGGCTTCGATCTCGGCTAGACGAAGAGCATGCGCCAGCGATATGCTTCGGCGCGTATCCGACCCCCGACTATGTCATCCCGCCCCTTTGCGCGACTTCTTCGGTAGCCGCGGCGGAATGCTCCCATCGGTTGGAGGAACCGACGCACGCCAGGAACATTTTACAATGCCTGCATATATTTGGTGCGCTGTTCCATGGCGAACAAGAAAACCGACGTACGCGAATTTGCTCTTACCGTATTCGCCACCAATGTAAGGCTGATCGCCACCGGAAATGAGCTGGTCGCGCCACTGGGGCTGACCAGTGCCTGGTGGCAGATCCTAGCTGCACTGCGCTACTCGCCGGTGCCGCTTCCTATCGCCTCGATCGCAAGGAACATGGGGCTAACGCGGCAGGCAGTGCAGCGAATCGTCGATTTGCTGGCCTATCGCGAGCTGGTGGAATTCCGGGATAATCCACATCATCGCCGCGCCAGGCTCGTCGTTCTGACCGACGCGGGCATCGCAGCCGTCACCAGCGCCGACCAGGCCGCAGCAGCGCTGGATGCAGAGATCGCCAATCGGGTCGGAACCGCTCGAATTGGTGAGATGGTGCGAACGCTGGAAGCCATTAATACGATCCTTGCCGAGTGGCTCGACAGCGCCACCGCGTCTCCGGTCCCCATCCGAAATCGTAGAAAGCAAATGATCTCATGATCCTGGTCTCAGGTGCAACCGGCGGAATCGGGGGTGAAATCTGCCGGATATTCAAGGAAGCGGGGACGCCGTTTCGCGCCCTTTGCCGCAAGGAACAGCAGGTCGAAGACTTCGGCCACAGGGGCATGGACGCTGTGTTGGGTGATTTCGACCGGCCGGAGACGCTGCCGTCCGCGATGCAGGGCATCGACAGCATGTTCCTCATCACCCCGCCAACGCAGCGACAGGTGGCGCAGGAGACCGCGGCGATCGATGCGGCGAAGGCGGCGGGTATCGGCCGGATCGTAAAGATCTCCGCCTCCGACAGCAATGCGCGCTCGCCCGTTCCCTGGGCCAAGGCGCATGCGCTGATCGACCATCATCTGCGCCCGTCGGGGATCGACTGGACGATCCTGAAGCCGACCGCGTTCATGCAGAATTTCCTGTGGTTCAAGGACCCGATCGCTAAGGGCTTTCTGCCGCAGGTGACGGGCAGCGGTTCGGTTTCCTGGATCGACACGCGCGACATCGCCCTCGTCGCGGCCAAGGTGCTGACCGAGGAAGGGCACGCGGACGCGACCTATTTCCTGACCGGACCGGAAACGCTGGACATGAAGGAAGCCTCCGCCCGCCTGTCGAAGGCGTTGGGCCACAAGGTCCGCTATCTCGATCTGCCAACGTCGGTGTTCTGGGCGATCCTGCGCCTGACCAACAATTCGCAGTGGATGGCGAAGGGGCTGGTCGTCCAGTTCGACGATGTCGTCGCCGGGCACCACGATATCGACCCGACATTCGAAGTCGAGCGCCTGACCGGCAAGCCGCCCCACAGCTTCACCGATTTCATCGAGGACCATCGGGAGCAGTTTTCGCAATAGGCTACTCGCACAAAAGAAAAGGGCGGCACCTCGCGGTACCGCCCCTTCTTTTGGTGCGAGACCCGGATCGGCTCCGGGGTAACGGTGGCGAGCCTGTGGCCCGCCCGATCCGTTACTTGAGCTCGACCGTGCCGCCGGCGGCTTCGATCTTGCTCTTGATCTCTTCGGCTTCGGCCTTGTTGACGCCTTCCTTGAGCGGCTTCGGCGCGCCTTCGACGAGACCCTTGGCTTCGGTGAGGCCCAGGCCGGTGATGGCGCGGACTTCCTTGATGACCTGGATCTTCTTGCCGCCGTCACCGGTCAGGATGACGTCGAACTCGTCCTTCTCTTCGGCGGCGGGCGCATCGCCCGCGCCACCGGCGGCAGGCATCGCCACCGCGGCCGCGGCGGACACGCCCCACTCTTCCTCGAGAGCCGAGGCGAGCTCGGCGGCTTCGAGGACGGTCAGCTTCGACAGTTCTTCAACGAGAGCCTTGATATCGGCCATGATGCATTACTCCAAATTTAGGCGGGGTGCGTGCTGCGCCCCAGTTGAATGTTTGCGTATTGGAAAAACCGCTTACGCCGCGTCCTTGGCGCCATAGGCACCGAACACGCGGGCGAGCTTGGCGGCGGGGGCGTTGACCACCTGGGCGACCTTGGTCGCCGGGGCGTTGACGAGACCCACCAGCTTTGCGCGCAGCTCGTCGAGGCTGGGCAGCGCGGCGAGCGCCCTGACCCCTGCTTCGTCGAGCATCTGCCCGCCCATCGATCCGCCGACGATTTCGAGCTTGTCGTTCGTCTTGGCGAAATCCACCGTGGCCTTCGCCGCGGCGACCGGGTCTTCCGACCAGGCCAGCGCCGTCGGGCCGGAGAGATATTCCTCCAGCCCTTCGTAATCGGTGTCCTTCAGGGCGAGCGTGGCAAGACGGTTCTTCGCAACCTTGTAAGTCGCACCCGCTTCGCGGACCTTGCTGCGCAGATCGGTGGATTGCGCCACCGACAGGCCGAGGTTGCGGGTGACAACCACCACGCCGACCTCTTTGAAGACCGCATTGAGCTGGGCGACCGCTTCGGTTTTCTGCGAACGATCCATGCCGTACTCCTTCACTAATGGCCGCACCTGCCCGGCATGGGCACGCACGACCGGCTCACACGTCCCGCGCCGTAGCCGGCACGGGGCTTGGTCCGTTCGATCAGGGAAGGAGGAGTGCGATCCCGGGACATGGCCGAGGGATGCGCGGTGGCACCGGGCAGGGCGGGCCGAAAATCTCGTTTCCCCGTCTAGGCCGGAAATTAAGAGGGACAGGTTTCCCTCACCAGCTGTCTCGGACGGATGACCGCCGAAGCGATCGGGCGCGCCTTTCGCGCAATGGCGGGGGAATGTCAAGGCAGGGCGCGGGCATGCGCCGCCCGGACCTGTCGTTCCCTCATACGAAAAAGGCCCGCCATTGGGCGGGCCTTCTCCGGACGATCGATCCCCGCCGCTGGGACGGGGAAGGATCGAATGGCTTACATCGCCGCGTCGGTCGAAGCCGTGTCGGTCGGGGTCGCGCCGTCGGTCATCGCGCCGTCGGTCGGGGTCGCGGTGTCGGTCATCGCGCCGTCGGTCATGGTGCCGTCGGTCATCGTGGCGTCGGGCATCGCGGTCTCGGTCGGGGTCGCCATCGTGGTGTCGTCCATCGCGGTCGTGTCTTCGGCCGGCTTCTCGCCGCAGGCGGCGAGGGCGAAGGCGACGGGCAGGGCGGCGATCAAAAGCTTCTTCATAACGAATCTCCTAGGTGAGGTTTCAATGCCTCAATGCGGCCATAATTCGATTCGTTCCGAATTGGGAGCGAAAAATTCATCCGATGGAAAGGTTGGTTACGCTTTTTCCGGGCCGTAGGCCAGCAGGTCGCCGGGCTGGCATTCCAGCTCGCGGCAGATCGCCTCGAGCGTGGAGAAGCGGATCGCCTTCGCCTTGCCGGTCTTCAGGATCGAGAGGTTGGCGAGGGTCAGGCCGACGCGATCGGCCAGCTCGGTCAGGGTCATGCGCCGCTCGTGCAGCAGGTCGTCGAGCTTTACCATGATGTTGGCTCCTTCCTCCGCGGGCATCACACGGTTCCTTCCAGATCGGCGCGCATGGCGGCACCTTGCCGGAACACGCGGGCGAGGATGAACAGGACGACGACCATCACGATGCCGCTGAAGTCCAGGCTGGCATCGACATGGATCCAGTCCGTCTGCGAACCCTCCGGCCGGGGCATGTCGCCTGCGAAGAGCATCCCGATCGCGCCGATCGGCAGGGCGAGCAACTGCACCGCCAGCATCTGCCACGCCATATTGGTGAGGCGCGTCGCGTTGACGGGCAGGAACGGATCGCCCTCGCCCACCGTGTCGATGATGCGGCGCAGATTGCGCAGGAACAGGTAGAGCAGCACGAACGCGACCAGCGCCAGCAGCAGCACGGCGATGGCTGGCAGCACGGGGAAATCGGCGGTCGGCACGCCGGAGGCGGTGCGCAGCTTTTCCTCCACCGTGTCGCCGACGAAGGGCAGGATGGCCGCGACCACCCCCATGGCGAGGATCGCGATCGCCATCAGGGTTTCCCCGATGACCACGACGATGCGCGCTATGGTGAGCAGGGGATCGGACTTGGTGGCTTTCATGATGGCGAACTCCGGGTGAAGGGCGGGGCGGGTGGGCTCAGGCAAGCTGCCCGGCGGCGGGCTGGCTCGCGACAGGCGCGGCGGGGATCGCGGCCACCTGCTGGAACGTGGCGAAGGTCAGCAGCACGGCGGTGGCGAATGCGAAGAGGCGAGCGGTCATGATTATGTTCCTTTCATGTATCGAATCACGATGATGTCGATATCGCTAATCGATAAACAAAACCGCCCATATCGTCAATCGATAATATCGAAAAACGATAATCCATTGATACCGCTCGCATTTGCCCGCCCCGTGTCCGCCCTCACCCGTTGACTTCGCGCGGCCTCCCGCCTATCTCGCACCCAACCGCCGGCTTCGAGCAAGGACGGTCCTGCGCGGGGATCGACCTAGGAATGGAAGCGGCGCGCTCCATAATCGCGACGTTCTGACTGGCTGCAGCTGTCCACCGGACCGGTGGGCGATTCGCTGCGGCCTTGCAGCGTCTGCGGTGGAGCCTGTCCCGCACGCGAACATCACGGCGATCCGGCGCGCGCGTCCCGCGGCGTCCGGGAACACGAAGAAAGAGGTACTCTCCTCCATGGCGACCAAGGCGAAGGCTCGGGCCAACACCGGCACCGCGAAGCGGCGCATCCGCAAGATTTTCGGCGACATCCACGAAGTGGTGCAGATGCCGAACCTGATCGAGGTCCAGCGCGAGAGCTACGAGCAGTTCCTGCGTTCCGACAAGGAGATCGATTACGTTTCCGGCCTCGAGAAGACGCTGCGCAGCGTGTTCCCCATCCGCGACTTCGCCGGCACCGCCGAGCTGGACTTCGTCAATTACGAGCTCGAGCCGCCGAAATACGACACTACCGAATGCCGCCAGCGCGGCATCACCTACGCGGCCCCGATGAAGGTGACGCTGCGCCTGATCGTGTTCGAAGTGGACCAAGAGACCGAGACCCGCTCCGTGCTCGATATCAAGGAGCAGGACGTCTACATGGGCGACATGCCGCTCATGACCGAGAACGGCACCTTCATCATCAACGGCACCGAGCGCGTGATCGTGTCGCAGATGCACCGTTCGCCCGGTGTGCTGTTCGACCACGACCGCGGGAAGACCCACTCGTCCGGCAAGCTGCTGTTCGCCGCGCGCGTCATTCCCTATCGCGGTTCGTGGCTCGATTTCGAGTTCGACGCGAAGGACATCGTAAACGTCCGCATCGACCGCAAGCGCAAGCTGCCGGTCACCAGCCTGCTCTACGCGCTGGGTCTCGATAGCGAGGCGATCCTCGATCACTTCTACGACACCGTGACGTGGGAACGGGCCAAGGACGGGTGGAAGATTCCGTTCGTGCCCGAGCAATGGCGCGGCGTGAAGCCGGGCTTCGCCCTGGTCAATGCCGACACCGGCGAGGAAGTGTTCGGCGCCGGCCACAAGATCAGCCCGCGCGCCGCTAATAAGGAGGCCAAGGACGGCCTCACCACGCTGCTGCTGCCGACCGAGGAAGTGTTCGCCCGCTACGCCGCGGCGGACATGATCGACGAATCCACGGGCCGCATCTACATCGAGGCGGGCGAGGAAGTGTCGCCCGAAAACCTCGAGGCGCTGGACAATGCCGGAATCGACCGCATCCAGCTGCTCGACATTGACCACGTCAACACCGGCCCGTGGATCCGCAACACGCTGCAGGCCGACAAGGCCGAGAATCGTGAAGAGGGTCTGGAGGCGATCTACAAGGTGATGCGCCCGGGCGAGCCGCCGACCAAGGAAACCGCCGAGGCGCTGTTCGAAGGTCTGTTCTTCGATGGCGACCGCTACGACCTGTCGGCCGTCGGCCGCGTCAAGCTGAACATGCGGCTCGAACTCGATGCCGAAGACACCGTCACCACGCTGCGCAAGGAAGACATCCTTGCGGTGGTGAAGGAGCTCGTCGGCCTGAAGGACGGCAAGGGCGAAGTCGACGACATCGACAATCTCGGCAATCGCCGCGTGCGTTCGGTGGGCGAACTGCTGGAAAACCAGTACCGCGTCGGCCTGCTGCGCATGGAGCGCGCCGTGAAGGAGCGCATGTCTTCGGTCGACGTCTCGACCGTGATGCCGAACGATCTCATCAACGCGAAGCCCGCCGTGGCCGCGGTGCGCGAGTTCTTCGGCTCCAGCCAGCTGTCGCAGTTCATGGACCAGACCAATCCGCTGTCGGAAGTCACCCACAAGCGCCGCGTCTCGGCGCTCGGGCCGGGCGGTCTGACGCGTGAGCGCGCAGGCTTCGAAGTCCGCGACGTTCACCCGACCCACTATGGCCGCATCTGCCCGATCGAGACGCCGGAAGGCCCGAACATCGGCCTGATCAACTCGCTCGCCAGCTTCAGCCGGGTGAACAAGTACGGCTTCATCGAGACGCCGTATCGCCAGGTGAAGGACGGCAAGGTCACCAGCGACGTGATCTACCTCTCCGCGATGGAGGAGCAGAAGCACACCGTCGCGCAGGCTTCCGCCGAGCTGACCGAAGACGGCAGCTTCGTGGAAGAGCTGGTTTCGGCGCGCCATTCGGGCGACAACCTGATGGCCCCGCGCGAGCAGATCACGCTGATGGACGTTTCGCCCAAGCAGCTCGTCTCGGTCGCGGCCTCGTTGATCCCGTTCCTGGAAAACGACGACGCCAACCGCGCGCTGATGGGTTCGAACATGCAGCGCCAGGCGGTGCCGCTGGTTCGCGCCGAGGCGCCGTTCGTGGGCACCGGCATGGAAGAGACCGTGGCGCGTGACAGCGGCGCGGCGATCACCGCCAAGCGCGGCGGCATCGTCGACCAGGTCGACGCGACCCGTATCGTCATCCGTGCGCAGGGCGATGTGGAGGCCGGTCAGTCCGGCGTCGACATCTACACCCTGCAGAAGTTCCAGCGTTCCAACCAGAACACCTGCATCAACCAGCGTCCGCTGGTGAAGGTGGGCGAGACGGTGGAGCCGGGCGACGTGATTGCGGACGGTCCCAGCACCGATCTGGGCGAGCTGGCCCTGGGCAAGAACAGCCTCGTCGCCTTCATGCCCTGGAACGGCTACAACTACGAGGACTCCATCCTCATCTCCGAGCGCATCGTGAAGGACGACGTGTTCACCTCGATCCACATCGAGGAATTCGAGGTGATGGCCCGCGACACCAAGTTGGGTCCGGAAGACATCACCCGCGACATTCCCAATGTGGGCGAGGAAGCGCTGCGCAACCTCGACGAAGCAGGCATCGTCTATATCGGTGCCGAAGTACACCCGGGCGACATCCTGGCGGGCAAGATCACGCCGAAGGGCGAAAGCCCGATGACGCCGGAGGAAAAGCTCCTCCGTGCGATCTTCGGCGAGAAGGCCAGCGACGTGCGCGACACCTCGCTCCGCCTGCCGCCCGGCGTTGCCGGCACGGTGGTCGAGGTGCGGGTGTTCAACCGCCACGGTATCGAGATCGACGACCGTACCCGCGCGATCCAGAACGAGGAAATCGAGCGTCTGCGCAAGGACAGCCAGGACGAACGCGCGATCCTCAACCGGGCGACCTACAACCGGCTGCGCGATATGCTGATCGGCCAGACCGCTTCGGCTGCGCCCAAGGGCGTTAAGAAGGGCACGGAGATCAGCGAGGAGATGCTCGACGGCATCGACCGCCACGAATGGTTCAAGTTCGCGGTGGCCGACGACAACCGTCAGGCCCAGCTGGAGGCGGTCAAGACCCAGTACGACGAGGCCGTGAAGGGCATCGATCACAAGTTCGAGGACCGCAAGGAGAAGCTCGAACGCGGTGACGAGCTGGCCCCGGGCGTGCTGAAGATGGTCAAGGTCTTCGTCGCGGTGAAGCGCAAGCTGCAGCCGGGCGACAAGATGGCCGGCCGTCACGGCAACAAGGGCGTCATCTCGCGCATCCTGCCGCAGGAGGACATGCCGTTCCTCGAGGACGGCACCCCGGTCGACATCGTGCTGAACCCGCTGGGCGTGCCCTCGCGCATGAACGTCGGGCAGATCTTCGAGACCCACCTCGGCATGGCCGCACGCGGTCTCGGCCAGCAGGTCACGGCGGCGCTCGACGAATGGCGCAGCGCCAATCCGGACCCCGAAGCCGCCGCGCCGCCCGAAGCGGTGAAGGCCAAGCTGAAGGAGGTCTATGGCGACCAGTACCACGCCGACATCGACGCCCGTTCGACTTCGGAAATCGTGGAGCTGGCCGGCAATCTGCGCATGGGCGTACCCATGGGCACTCCGGTGTTCGACGGCGCGCGCGAGAGCGACGTGACCGAACAGCTCGAGAAGGCGAACCTGCCCGGATCGGGCCAGGTCACGCTGTTCGACGGCCGCACCGGCGAGGCGTTCGACCGGCAGGTCACCGTCGGCTACATCTACATGCTGAAGCTGCACCACCTGGTCGACGACAAGATCCACGCACGTTCGATCGGGCCGTACAGCCTCGTCACCCAGCAGCCGCTGGGCGGCAAGGCGCAGTTCGGCGGCCAGCGCTTCGGCGAGATGGAGGTCTGGGCACTCCAGGCCTACGGTGCGGCCTACACGCTGCAGGAGATGCTGACCGTGAAGTCCGACGACGTGGTCGGGCGGACCAAGGTCTACGAAGCAATCGTCAAGGGCGACGACACCTTCGAGGCCGGCATTCCGGAAAGCTTCAACGTGCTCGTGAAGGAAATGCGCAGCCTCGGCCTCAACGTCGAACTCACCAGCCTGGGTGAGGACGACGAGGACGGCGACGGCCTCGCGATAGCGGCTGAATGACGATGGCGCGGGCGGCTCCGGTCGCCCGCACCTTCGCCCAGGATTTCTCCCCCCAAGGGATTTGAGACATGAACGAACTGACCAAATTCACCAACCAGCTGGCCAAGCCGGAAACCTTCGACCAGATCCAGATCGGTCTGGCATCGCCGGAGCGTATCCGCAGCTGGTCCTTCGGCGAGATCAAGAAGCCGGAGACGATCAACTACCGCACGTTCAAGCCTGAGCGTGACGGCCTGTTCTGCGCGCGCATCTTCGGTCCGGTGAAGGATTACGAGTGCCTGTGCGGCAAGTACAAGCGCATGAAGTACAAGGGCGTCGTCTGCGAGAAGTGCGGCGTCGAGGTCACCGTGACCAAGGTCCGCCGCGAGCGCATGGGCCATATCGAACTGGCCGCGCCGGTCGCGCATATCTGGTTCCTGAAGTCGCTGCCGAGCCGTATCGGCCTGCTGCTCGACATGCAGCTCAAGCAGCTGGAGCGCGTGCTCTATTTCGAAGCCTATATCGTCACCGAGCCGGGCCTGACTCCGCTGGAGAAGTTCCAGCTGCTGACCGAGGACGAGCTGCTCGAGGCGCAGGACGAGTATGGCGAGGACGCCTTCTCCGCCGGGATCGGCGCGGAAGCGGTCAAGTTCATGCTGATGGATCTGGACCTCGAACAGGAGAAGGCCGACCTTCTCGAGGAACTCGAGACCACCAAGTCCAAGCTGAAGCCGGCCAAGATTATCAAGCGGCTGAAGGTCGTCGAAAGCTTCATCGATTCGGGCAACCGCCCCGAGTGGATGATCCTGGAAGTCGTCCCCGTGATCCCGCCCGAGCTGCGCCCGCTGGTGCCGCTGGACGGCGGCCGTTTCGCGACGTCCGACCTCAACGACCTCTATCGCCGCGTCATCAACCGCAACAACCGGTTGAAGCGCCTGATGGAACTGCGCGCGCCCGACATCATCGTGCGTAACGAGAAGCGCATGCTGCAGGAGGCGGTCGACGCGCTGTTCGACAATGGTCGCCGCGGCCGTGTCATCACCGGCGCCAACAAGCGCCCGCTGAAGTCGCTGTCCGACATGCTCAAGGGCAAGCAGGGCCGCTTCCGCCAGAACCTGCTCGGCAAGCGCGTCGACTATTCGGGCCGTTCGGTCATCGTGACCGGTCCCGAGCTCAAGCTGCACCAGTGCGGCCTGCCCAAGAAGATGGCGCTCGAGCTGTTCAAGCCGTTCATCTACGCCCGCCTCGACGCCAAGGGTCTGTCCATGACCCTGAAGCAGGCGAAGAAGTGGGTCGAGAAGGAGCGCAAGGAGGTCTGGGACATCCTGGATGAGGTCATCCGCGAGCATCCCGTCCTCCTGAACCGCGCGCCCACGCTCCACCGCCTCGGCATCCAGGCGTTCGAGCCCGTGCTGATCGAGGGCAAGGCGATCCAGCTGCACCCGCTCGTCTGCTCGGCCTTCAACGCCGACTTCGACGGCGACCAGATGGCCGTCCACGTTCCGCTTTCGCTGGAAGCCCAGCTCGAAGCGCGCGTGCTGATGATGAGCACCAACAACATCCTGTCGCCTGCGAATGGCAAGCCGATCATCGTGCCCTCGCAGGACATGGTGCTGGGCATCTATTACCTGTCGATGGAACGGCAGGAGCACACCCCCGAATATATCGAGGAGAAGGACGGCACGAAGATCGAGAAGCTGCCGCGCTTCGCCGACATGGCCGAAGTGCACCAGGCGCTCGAGATGAAGGCGGTTTCGCTCCACTCCAAGATCATCGCCCGCGTTCCGCAGGCGGACGAGGACGGCAAGACCGTGATGAAGCGGTTCGAGACGACCCCGGGCCGCATGCTGATCGGCGAATGCCTGCCGAAGAACCACAAGGTTCCCTACGACATCATCAACCGCCTTCTGACCAAGAAGGAGATCGGCGACGTCATCGACCAGGTTTATCGCCACACGGGTCAGAAGGACACGGTGCTGTTCGCCGACGCCATCATGACGCTGGGCTTCCGCCACGCGTTCCGTGCCGGCATCTCGTTCGGCAAGGACGACATGATCATCCCGCACGAGAAGGACGGGATGATCGAGCAGACCAAGGAACTGGTGGCCGGTTACGAGCAGCAGTACCAGGACGGCCTGATCACCCAGCAGGAAAAGTACAACAAGGTGATCGATGCCTGGAGCCGCTGCGGCGACCAGGTGGCCGACGCGATGATGGAGAAGATCAAGTCGCAACCGATCGACGACGACGGCAAGCAGGCGCAGATCAACTCGATCTACATGATGAGCCACTCCGGTGCGCGTGGTTCGCCGGCGCAGATGAAGCAGCTCGCCGGCATGCGCGGCCTGATGGCCAAGCCGTCGGGCGAGATCATCGAAACGCCGATCATCTCGAACTTCAAGGAAGGCCTGACCGTCCTCGAATACTTCAACTCCACCCACGGCGCGCGTAAGGGCCTGGCGGACACGGCGTTGAAGACCGCGAACTCGGGTTACCTGACCCGCCGCCTCGTCGACGTGTCGCAGGACTGCGTCATCGTCGAGGAGGACTGCAAGACGCAGAACGCGCTGGAAATGCGCGCGATCGTGCAGGGCGGTTCGGTCATCGCCAGCCTCGGCGAGCGTATCCTGGGCCGGACCACGGCGGAGGACATCGTCCACGCCGCGACCGGCGAGGTCATCGTGAAGGCGGGAACGCTGATCGACGAGCCGATGGTGAAGGACATCGAGGAGGCCGAGGTGCAGGTGGCGAAGATCCGTTCGCCGCTGGTCTGCGAGGCGGAGCAGGGCGTTTGCGGCACCTGCTACGGTCGTGACCTCGCCCGCGGTACGCCGGTCAACATCGGCGAAGCCGTCGGCGTCATCGCGGCGCAGTCGATCGGTGAGCCCGGCACCCAGCTAACGATGCGGACCTTCCACATCGGCGGCGCGGCGCAGCTCAACGAGACGAGCCACCTCGAGTCGGTCTCTGACGGTAAGGTCGTCTATCGCGACATGCCGACGATCAACGACAAGAAGGGTCGTATCCTGTCGCTCGCCCGCAACGGCGAACTGGCGGTGATCGACGCGGAAGGTCGCGAGCGCGAGATCCACAAGGTGCCTTACGGTACCGTCCTGATGCACAAGGACGGCGAGAAGGTGAAGGAAGGCGATCGCCTGGCCGAATGGGATCCGTTCAGCCTGCCGATCATCACCGAGCAGTCGGGTGTCGTGCGCTTCCAAGACCTGCTCGAAGGCACCACGCTGGAAGAGCGGGTGGACGATGCCACCGGTATCGCCCAGCGCGTCGTGACCGAGAACCGGGCGACGGGTCGCAAGAAGAACGAGGACCTGCGGCCGCGCCTGACCCTGCTGAACGATGCGAACGACGAGACGGAGGCCGCGCGCTACATGCTGGCGCCGGGCACCACGCTGTCGGTCCAGGACGGCCAGCAGGTCGACGCGGGCGACATCCTTGCCCGTGCCAGCCGCGAAGCTGCCAAGACGCGCGACATCACCGGCGGTCTGCCGCGTGTTGCCGAGCTGTTCGAAGCGCGTATTCCCAAGGACAACGCGATCATCGCCAAGATTTCGGGCAAGATCGAATTCGTCCGCGAATACAAGGCCAAGCGCAAGATCGCGATCGTTCCGGAAGAAGGCGAGGCAGTCGAGTACCTGATCCCCAAGACCAAGGTGATCGACGTGCAGGAAGGCGACTTCGTGAAGAAGGGGGACACCCTGATTTCCGGTTCGCCGAACCCGCACGACATCCTCGACGTGCTGGGCGTGGAGGCGCTGGCCGAGTATCTCTGCACGGAAATCCAGGAAGTCTATCGACTGCAGGGCGTGAAGATCAACGACAAGCACATCGAGGTGATCGTTCGCCAGATGCTGCAGAAGGTCGAGATCACCGACAGCGGCGACACCGTGCTGCTGCCGGGCGAACAGGTCGATCTGGAGGAGATGAACGCGGTCAACTCGAAGCTGGGCAAGGGCAAGAGCCCGGCCCAGGGCAAGCCGATCCTGCTCGGGATCACCAAGGCTTCGCTGCAGACCCGCAGCTTCATCTCGGCGGCTTCGTTCCAGGAAACCACCCGCGTGCTGACGCAGGCGGCGGTCGAAGGGAAGAAGGACACGCTGATCGGGCTGAAGGAGAACGTGATCGTGGGCCGTCTCATCCCCGCCGGTACCGGCGCGGCGATGAACCGGGTGCGCATCACCGCCTCCAGCCGCGACGCCGCGCTCCGTGCGCAGTGGAAGAAGGCGCAGGAAGATCTGATCGCTGCCAACACCGCCGCGGAAGAGCACGAGGCGGAGCTGGAGCAGGGTCCGGAAGCAGCCACCGGCGACGATCCGATCGCGCGGATGGAGGGCGAAACCCACGGCACCGACGCCGATGCGGGTGAGTACCTCCAGACCTCCGACGAGGGCGAAGCGAGCGACCCCGCCAGCTGAGCCGTTCGATCCGTCGAACCGAAATGAAAGGCCCCGCCGGAGCGATCCGGCGGGGCTTTTTCTTACCGGCCTTGCCGGCGGCGCTTCCGGGCCGTCGACCTGGGCGCTCATCCTCGCCACGGGCTCGCTCGATTGCGCGCGATCGCCGCACGGCGGGGCATTCGGTCACGCTCTTCTCGCAATGAGGCGGGCGCCGCGCTAAGCGGCATGGCATGACCATCACGCGCTTCGCCCCTTCGCCCACGGGGCGCCTCCATGTCGGCAACATCCGCACCGCGCTGCACAACTGGATGCTGGCGCGAAAGGATGGCGGGCGCTTCATGTTGCGGATCGACGATACCGATGCGGAGCGCAGCCGCGAGGAATATGTCGATGCCATCCGCGCCGATCTCGCCTGGCTGGGCCTCACGCCCGACGGCGAGGAACGCCAGTCGCTGCGGCTGAACATGTACAACGTCGCGTTCGAGCGGCTGCGCTCCGCAGGGCGGATCTACCCGGCTTACGAGACTGCGCAGGAGCTGGAGCTGAAGCGCAAGATCGCACTGGGCCGCGGCCTGCCCCCGATCTACGACCGGGCGGCGCTGGCGCTGACCGAAAAGGAGCGCGCGGCAAAGGAGGCGGAGGGGATCGCGCCCCACTGGCGCTTCCGCCTCGATCACGACCGCCCGATCGAATGGGACGACGGGGTGCGCGGGGCCCAGAAATTCGATCCGGCGCAGCTGTCCGATCCGGTGATCCGCCGTGCCGACGGCTCGTGGCTCTATATGTTGCCGAGCGTGCTCGACGACATCAACATGGGCGTGACCGACGTCCTGCGCGGTGAGGATCATGTGTCGAACACCGCCGCGCAGATCCAGATGTTCGAGGCGATGAATGCGCGCCCGCCCCGTTTCGCGCACGAGGCGCTGCTGGTCGGGAGCGAAGGCAAGCTGTCGAAGCGGCTCGGCTCGCTTGGCTGCGAAGCCTTTCGCGAACGGGGGATCGAGCCCGAGGCGCTGGTCGCGCTGCTGGCGCGGCTCGGCACCAGCCAGCCGGTCGAACCGATCGCCGACCGTGCGCGCTTGCTGGACAGCTTCGACCTGTCGACCTTCGGGCGCGCACCGGCCAAGTTCGACGATGCCGAGCTTGATCGGATCAATGCTGCGATCGTGCATAAGCTCGATTTCGCCGAGGTCGCGGACCGCTTGCCCGCCGGGATTGACGAAGCGGGCTGGCATGCGATCCGGCCCAACCTGTCGCATGTCGGCGAGGCGGGCGACTGGTGGCGGCTCGTCACCGGACCGATCGAGCAACCCGATTTCTCCGCCGAGGACCGCGTGTACCTGTCGGAAGCAGCCGATGCCCTGGTGTGGTCCGACGATCCCTGGCAAGCGCTCACCGCCACGCTGAAGGAGCGCACCGGACGCAAGGGTAAGCAGCTGTTCCTGCCTTTGCGCCAGGCGCTGACCGGCATGGATCACGGCCCCGACATGGGCGAACTGGTCCCCCTGATCGGCGAAGCGGAAGCGCGCGCCCGGCTCGCCCGGGCGGCGGGAGGCAGCCGATGAGAGTGTTCTCCGATCCCGCGCAGGTCGAGCATGCGCCCACGCGCGAGCTGCACAATGGCGGATGGATGGACTATGCGGAGGTGCCCGCGCGGCTCACCTCGGTGCTGGATGCCTGCGGTCCGGGCGAACCGGCGCGCGATTTCGGGATTGAGCCGATCCTGGCGGCGCACGATCCCGCCTATGTCGCATTCCTGCGCGATGCGTACCGCCAGTGGCGCGCCGCCGGGCGCGAAGGCGATGCGATGGGATACGTCTTTCCGATCGTGGCGCGTAGAAAACTGGAGCTGGAGCGGATCGATGCGAAGATCGGTGCCTATTCCACCGACGCGTCGACCCCGATCGCGGCGGGTACGTGGGACGCCGCCTATGGCGCGGCGCAGAGCGCTCTGACCGGGATGGACGCCGTGCTGACGGGCGACCGGGCCGCCTTCGCGCTGTGCCGGCCGCCCGGGCACCATGCCGGGGCGGATTACATGGGTGGCTATTGCTACCTCAACAATGCCGCCATCGCCGCCCGCGCGGCGCAGGCACGCGGGGCCGGCCGGGTGGCGATCCTCGACGTCGATTATCACCACGGCAACGGCACGCAGGACATCTTCTACGAAGACGGAGAGGTGCTGTTCGCCTCCATCCATGCCGATCCGAAGACCGACTTCCCGTTCTACTGGGGCCACGCGGACGAGCGCGGCGCGGGTGCGGGAGAGGGCGCGACGCTCAACCTGCCGCTGCCGCAGGGCACCGAATGGAGCGGATACGCCCCCGCGCTGGAGAAGGCGCTAGCCACGGTCCGCGCACATGGCCCGGACTTGCTGGTGATCTCCTACGGCGCAGACACCTTCGCAGGCGACCCGATCTCGCAATTCCGCCTGCACCGCGATGATTACACTGCGATGGCCGGCATGATCGCTGCCCTCGGCGTGCCGACGCTTATCGTGATGGAAGGGGGCTACGCGGTCGACGCGCTGGGATCGAACGTGGCGGCGTTCCTGGCCGGATGGGGCTAGGAACGCCGCGCTAGCGCTCAGGCAGCCAGCGCGGCCTTGCGCGGGCGCCGCTTGGCGGAGCGCATCATGCCGCCGATGAGGCCGAAGCCGAGGACGAGCATCGCCCAGGTCGTGGGCTCGGGCACGCCGCCGGCGGTCGGATTGAATTCGCCGCCCAGCGCGCCGAGATGGACTTCGCCGTTCTGCACCGCGCTCTTCACGACGGTGCTGCCCTGGATGAAATTGCCCAGCGTCGCCGCGGCATTGGGGGCCAGGACCGAACCGTAGAAGGCGGTGCTGTTGCGGATGGTGGTGGCCTGGTAGAAATTCCACAGCACATTGGTGCCCAGGCCATTCGAATTGCCCAGGAAGTTGTCGTTCAACACGATGTCCTTGCCGGCCACATTGATGACGACGGTTTTCGCACCGTTGAGGTTGAACTGGATTTCACCGATCGAATTGAGCTGATCGCCCGTGATCGAGAAGACCGCCTGCCCCATCGAATCCGGCAGCACGTTGAAGGTACCGCGGTTGAAGGTGAAATCGGCGATATTGGTCGCGGTCATGCCGGACAGGTCGGTCGAAAGCGCGCCCAGCGACTGGGTCAGCGCATTCCCCTGCGCTGCGAGGCCCGCGGCAAAGGCCGGATTGGTTCCGTTCAGATTCTGGTTCACGGTGTTCTGGTTGACATTGGTGTTCTTGACCGCGCCGCCCGCGTTCACCGTCTGCGCCGGACCGTTCAGGTTGAAGCCGCTGTTCACCGTTCCGCCGACATTGGCACCGCCCTGCAGGTTCTTGGTGCCGCCATTGACGTCGCCGACCACGGTCAGGCCGGGCGTGCCATTGCTAGAAGGCGCAACCTGCTTGATCTGATAGTTCGAAGAGTTTCCGTTGAGGTTTCCGCCGACGAAGGTGCGCCCTTCGACTTCCGAGCTGGACTTCAGGTCGCCCAGAACGATCAGGTTCCATTCGCGCATCGCATCGGTGCCGGTGATGACCGGGGCTGCGGCGGCTGGCGTAGCGAGCAGTGTGACGGCGACGGACGCCATGGCCGAAAAGGCGATCTTGCGCATGCTTGGAAACTCCCTGAACGACCCGCTAACCATAGATGCGCGCGCAATTACATCCACGCGGCCAGCTCGGCAAGCGCGTGAACGCCGCCGATCCCGGAATGACACACTTGTCAAGCCTCGGAGACGGGCGGTATCGTGCCCGGCCCGCCGATGGGCGCGCGTTCCCTATTCCGCGTGCTGGTCCAGCTCGTTGCCGGTCAGGGTGACGACGTGCAGCAGATTGGTGCTGCCCGGCGTACCGAAGGGAACGCCCGCCAGCGCGATCAGCTTCGCGCCGGCTTGGCCGAACCCATGGCGCAAGGCCATGCGCTTGCCCTTGGCGATCATCTCCTCGAAGCTGCCGATGTCGCGCGTCGCCACTGCGTGTGCGCCCCACAGCAGGGCGAGCCGACGGGCGATCCGGGTCGATGGAGTCAGCACCAGCATCGGCACCTTGGGCCGCTCGCGCGCCACGCGCCGGGCCGTGCTGCCCGATCCCGTGAACACCGTGACGGCCCCGATCGGGACGGTATCGGCGATGGTCATGCAGGCATGGGCTAGGGCATCCGCAGTGGTCGGATCGGGCGCGGTTTCGAGGAAGCGCACGCGGCCGAGATAGGCATCGTCGTTTTCCACCTGCCGGGCGATGCGGTGCATGATCGTCACCGCTTCCTCCGGCCAGTCGCCCGCCGCGGTTTCCGCGCTCAGCATCACCGCATCCGCACCGTCGTAAACCGCATTGGCGACGTCGGACACCTCGGCGCGGGTCGGGGTCGGGCTCTCGATCATCGATTCGAGCATCTGCGTCGCCACGATTACCGGCTTGCCCGCCAAGCGCGTATCGTTGACGATCCGCTTCTGCAGCGGTGGGACTTCTTCGGGATCGAGTTCGACGCCCAGGTCCCCGCGCGCCACCATCACGCCGTCGGACAGCTCGATGATCTCGGCCAGGCGGCGCACCGCCATGGGTTTCTCGATCTTGGCGCACAGCGCCGGGATCTGCGCGCCGCCGCCCATCAGCTTGCGCGTTTCCGCCAGATCGTCGGGCCGCTGGACGAAGGAGAGGCCGATCCAGTCCGCGCCCTGCTCCACCGCGAAAGCGAGGTCGCGCCGGTCCTTTTCGGTCAGCGCCGGAATGGGAATCTCGGCGTCGGGCACGTTCACGCCCTTGCGGTCGGAGATGACCCCGCCGACCTCGGCCGAGCACAGTATCTCGTTTTCGTCCGCGCGGATCACCCGCAGCTTGATCTTGCCGTCGTTGATCAGGAGGCGCTGCCCCTTCTCCAACAGGCCGAACAGTTCGGGATGGGGCAGCTCGACCCGGGTCTCGTCGCCGGGTTCGGGATTGCGGTCGAGCGTGAAGTGACCCGAATGGCGGATCACCGCCTTGCCGTCCTTGAACGTGCCGACGCGCAGTTTCGGCCCCTGCAGGTCGCAGAAGATCGCGATCGGGCGGCCGAATTCCTTCTCCACCTGCCGGATCGCCCGGATGGTCTCCGCGTGCGTCGCATGATCGCCATGGCTCATATTGACGCGGAAGGCGTCGGCACCGGCCTTGTACAGCTTGCGCAGCATTTCGGGGGAGCGGCTGGCGGGGCCGGTGGTGGCGAGGATCTTGACCTTGCGGCCCCTCGGATCGAACTTCGGCGGATCGAGCTTTTGCATGGAGCAACGCTATGGCACAGGCGCGTTGCAACTCAAGGACGAAGCCGAAGGACCCCGAATGGATACGAATGCACCCGACCCGCTCGATACGCTGGACGATGCGACCGCCGCCGCCGCCTTCCGCCGGCTGGTGCGCCATCTGCGCCACCGGCACGACGCGCAGAACATCGATCTCATGGGCCTGTCAGGCTTCTGCCGCAATTGCCTTGCCGACTGGATCCGCGATGCCGGGTACGAAGGCGACAAGGCCCAGGCGCGGGCGCTGATCACGGCATGCCGGCCGACGAGTGGAAAGAGCGGCACCAGTCGCCCGCGACCGAAGAGCAACTGGAACGGATGAAGGCCAGCGTCGCGAAGAACGCGGCGGATTAATCTTAGCGCCAGGGTTCACCGCCCGCGCGCGGCTGGCTATCGAGCCGCCAACCGATTCTGATTTTTGCCGGAGAACACCCAAGATGGCCGAAGCCACCGACGACCGCCTGCGCCTGCTGATCGAGCGTATCGAACGCCTCGAGGAAGAGAAGAAGGGCATCGCCGACGATATCCGCGACGTCTATGCGGAGGCGAAGGCGACCGGCTACGACCCGAAGATCATGCGCCAGATCGTGCGCCTGCGTAAGATGAAGCCGGACGATCGCAGCGAGCAGGAAATGATCCTCGACACCTACAAGGCCGCGCTCGGCATGGGTTGAGGCGTTGCCCCGCCGCGACGGGCGCATCGGAACAGGTGCGCAGGCCAAGTGGTTGATCTTTCGAACCTAAAATCGAAGGACCGACCATGACTGAACAGGCTACCGGAAGCGCCGACGCCAATTTCATCGAACCCATCAGCGAAGAGCCCGGCATGCCGGGCCACGAATCGCAGATGGACGACAAGCCCGACTGGCGCCCGCGCTATCCGGGCTCGGGGCGGCTGAAGGGCAAGGTGGCGATCGTCACCGGCGCCGACAGCGGCATCGGGCGCGCCACTGCGGTGCTGTTCGCGCGCGAGGGCGCGAATGTCGCGATCGCCTATCTGTGCGAAGACGACGATGCCGAGAAGACCCGCGAGCTGTGCGAAGCGGAAGGCGCGCGTGCCTTCACCTTCCGCGGCGATCTGGGCAAGCAGGAAACCGGTGCCAAGCTGGTCGAGAAGACCATCGACACGTTCGGCCAGGTCGACGTGCTGGTGAACATCGCGGGCGAGCAGCATCCGGATGAGGATATTCGCGACATCACCGCCGAGCAGCTGCAGCGCACCTTCCAGACCAATATCTTCTCGCAGTTCTATCTGGTCCAAGCCGCGCGGCCGCATCTGAAGAAGGGCGCGGCGATCGTGAACTGCACCAGCGTGACGATGTATCAGGGGCAGCCGATCCTGCTCGACTATTCGAGCACCAAGGGCGCGATCACCGCCTTCACCCGCTCTCTGTCGGAGAACCTGATCGAGGACGGCATCCGCGTGAACGCCGTCGCGCCGGGGCCGATCTGGACGCCGCTCAACCCTTCGGGCGGGCAGCCGAAGGAGAACATTCCCGACTTCGGCGAGAGCACGCCGATGGGCCGCCCGGGCCAGCCGAACGAGGTTGCCCCATCCTTCCTCTTCCTTGCCTGCAACGACTCGTCCTATATGTCGGGGCAGGTCCTGCATCCCAATGGCGGGTCCGTGATCAACGGCTGAGAAGGAGAGAGCCACCATGGCAGGCCCCTGGAAAGACGCGCGCGACATCGTCGTGACCACAACGCCCACGATCGAGGGCAAGCCGATCCAGGATTATCTGGGCATCGTAACCGGCGAGGTGATCGTCGGCGCGAACCTGTTCCGCGACCTGTTCGCCAATATCCGCGACATCGTGGGCGGCAGATCGGGCAGCTACGAACGCATCCTGCGCGACGCGCGCGAACAGGCGATCCAGGAACTGCAGGCCGAATGCGGCAGCCGCGGCGGCAACGCGGTGGTGGGCGTCGACCTCGATTACGAGGTGATCGGCGATACCGGTTCAATGCTGATGGTAAGCGCGAGCGGGACGGCGGTTAGGGTTTGACTATCGCCACGCGCTTGGGCGTGGCTATCCCGCGTAGTGCGCTAGCTTTCGGCGTGACTTTTGCCGCCATCTTCCTGGTTGGCTTCGGGCTCGAATATGCTGGAGCGCCATAAGATGGCCAATCGGGTCTCGGCGCATTTATCACCGCGCTGCCTGAATGGCCAGTGGTCGCGCTTTTGGTCCTTTTCTTCTCCTTTTCTCGCTCTGAGAAGTGAGCCGAGCGGGCATCGCTGGATTCGTTGATAGTCTCGTAGTTGCCCCCAACCGATCACCCGGTGTAAGGCTCTCCGCACAGCGGGACCCCGCGTTGGGGTCCCCAAAAAGTACCACTTTTTGGGGTAATCATGGCAGGCCATTCCAAGTTCAAGAACATCATGCACCGCAAGGGGGCGCAGGATAAGAAGCGCTCCAACCTGTTCTCCAAGCTCAGCCGCGAGATCACCGTCGCGGCGAAGATGGGGATGCCCGATCCCGACATGAACCCGCGCCTGCGTTTGGCGGTGAATGCGGCAAAGGCGCAGTCCATGCCCAAGGACAACATCCAGCGCGCGATCGACAAGGCGAGCGCGGCGGACGGCGACAATTACGAGGAGGTCCGCTACGAAGGCTACGGCCCCGGCGGCAGCGCGATCATCGTCGAGACCCTGACCGACAACCGCAACCGTACCGCCACATCCATTCGCACCGCTTTCAGCAAGCATGGCGGCAATCTCGGCACCGAGGGCAGCGTGGTCCACGGCTTCGAGCGGCTGGGCTACATCATGTACCCCGCCGATGCGGGCGGCGAGGACAAGGTGCTCGAAGCGGCGATGGAAGCAGGCGCGGAGGACATCACCAGCACCGATGATGGCCACGAGATCTGGACCGCGGCGGAGGATCTGCACCAGGTCGCCTCCGACCTGGAGAAATCGCTGGGCGAGGCGCAGGAGGTCAAGCTCGCGTGGAAGCCCAACCTCACCGTTGACATGGACGAACAGGGTGCCTCCACGCTGCTGAAGTTGATCGACGTGCTCGACGATGACGACGACGTGCAGACCGTATGGGGCAATTACGACATCTCCGACGATGTGATGGAGAAGGTGGAGGGGTAATGTGGAGCTTCATCGCCAAGGCGGCGCTCGCCGGGGTGATGATCGCAGCCATAGCGGAGATCGGTCGACGCCTGCCCGCGACCGCGGCGATCGTCGCGTCGTTGCCGCTCGTGTCGGTGCTGGGGATGATCTTCCTGTGGCACGCACGACCCGATGCGGAAAATATGGCGATCCACGCGCAGGCGACCTTCTGGTACGTCCTGCCCAGTCTGCCGATGTTCCTGCTGATCCCGGTACTCCTTCGCTCGGGGACCAATTTCTGGATCGCGCTGCTGGCCGGATGCGCGCTGACCGTGGTGCTGTATCTGGGCATGAGCGCGATCGGACCGCGGCTCGGGCTGAAGCTCTGAGCGCAGCTTCGCCATGGTAATACTCGGCCTCGACCCATCGCTCAGCTGCACCGGTTGGGGCGTTATCCGCGCCGAGGGCAGCCGCATCGCGCATATCGCCAACGGCCAGATACCGACGCCGGCGAAAGCTCCGATGGCGCAGCGCCTCGCGGCGCTGCAAGCGGCGCTCGGCGCCGTGATCGCCGAGTACCGACCTGACCGTGCGGCGGCGGAGGAGGTGTTCGTCAACAAGAACCCGCAATCGACGCTGAAGCTGGCACAAGCGCGCGGCGCGGTGCTGGCCACATGCGGCACAGCGGGCTTGGAGGTCCGCGAACACGCCGCACGCCTCGTGAAGAAGGCGGTCGTCGGCACCGGCGGCGCCGACAAAACACAGGTGCAGGCGATGCTGAAGGTCCTGCTGCCCGGGGTGAAGGTAGCCGGCGCCGACGCCGCCGACGCGCTCGCCGTCGCCATCGCGGATGCGCACCTGGCCCCCCGCTAGGCCCGCCGTTCAGCCCATCGCGGTATCAGCGATCACCCAGATGCCGACCGCCAGGAACAGCAGTGCGGCGATCGCGCGCACCCATTTGAGCGAGACGCGTTCCACGATGGAGTGACCCAGCAGCACCGCGGGCACGTTCGCCAGCATCATGCCCAGCGTCGTGCCGATCGTGACCAGTGTCACGCTGGCAAATTGCGCCCCCAGCGCGATGGTGGCGACCTGCGTCTTGTCGCCGATCTCGACCAGGAAGAACGCGACCAGCGTGGTCAGGAACGCGCCGTGGCGCGACGGCCTTGGTGCCTCGTCCTCGTCCAGCTTGTCGGGAACGAGCGTCCACGCCGCCATGGCGACGAAGCTGGCGCCCACGGCATAGCGGAACCACGCCCCTTCCAGCAGGCTCGCGATCGAATGGCCGAGGAAGGCGGCAATCGCGTGGTTGGCGAGCGTTGCGAACAGGATGCCGAGGATGATCGGCACGGGCTTGCGAAAACGGGTGGCGAGCACGATCGCCAGCAGCATCGTCTTGTCGCCGATCTCGGCGAGCGCGACCACCGCGGCGGATGTGAGGATGGGTTCCATGAACAGATCTCCGGGCCGGGCGAAACGAGACAGCAACGACATCGCACCTCCCGCCCGGCCGGGCGAAAGCGCGATGTCATTGGTCTCGCCCGGGACGGTCCGACCGTCCCCGCCGCGCCATGACCTCTCGGCCAAGTATGTTGACGCGGGCGCACCGCCCGATGATCGGGTGGCGGGCTACTCCCCAGATGACGGGGCGGCGCTAGCAGGCCAGGCTGCGTGGCGCAATGCGCCGCGCACCTGTCCTACGTCCCGCCGAGACGCTAGGGCGGGTTCATGACCGCGCAACACCAATCCGCTAACCCGTCGGCCGATGCACCGCCAACCGGCGGTTTTTTCGCCCCCAGGACACTGTTCCATGTGTTCCATCCTGTAGGACTTCCCGCATGATCACCCTTTACGGCATTCCCAACTGCGACACCGTGCGCAAGGCGCGCAAATGGCTCGACGCGAAGGGGCTCGCCTACAACTTCCACGATTTTCGCAAGGACGGCGCGGACCGGTACAAGATCCATGCCTGGGTCGACGAGAAGGGGCTGGGCACCGTGCTCAACACCCGCGGGACGACCTATCGCCAGCTCAGCCCCGCGCAGAAGGCGGAGATCGACGGCGGCGGCGCGGCGGCGGTGATGGCCGCCAATCCGGCGATGATAAAGCGCCCTGTGGTCGAGCATTCTGGCGGTCTGCTGGTCGGCTTCTCCGAGAATCGGTGGGAGGCGGCGCTGTGCTGAAATGGCTGGCGGCGCTAGGCCTGCTCGCCACAGCGCACGTCGCGCAGGCTCAAGCGCAGGACCGGGCACCGATCGTCATCGCCCATCGCGGCGCCAGCGGGGAGCGGCCCGAGCACACGCTCGCATCCTACGAACGGGCGATCGATCAGGGCGCGGACTATATCGAGCCCGACCTCGTGCCGACCAAGGACGGTGTGCTGGTCGCGCGGCACGAGAACGAGATTTCGGGCACCACCGACATTGCCGATCATCCCGAATTCGCGGATCGCCGCCGCGCGAAGACGGTCGATGGCGAGCTGGTCAATGGCTGGTTCGTGGAGGATTTCACGCTGGCCGAGCTGCAGACGCTCCACGCGCGCGAGCGCCTGCCCGGTCTGCGCCCCGCCAATGCGCGGTTCGACGGGCTCTACCCCATTCCCACATTCGCCCAGATCGTGAAGCTGGTCCGCGCGAAGGAAGCGGAAACGGGGCGCAAGATCGGCCTCTATCCCGAACTCAAGCACCCGCAATTCCTGTTGCAGGATGCGGGTATCGACACAGTCGACCTGCTGCTGCTGGCCCTGAAGAAGGAGGGGATCGAACCCGCCGACCCGATCTTCATCCAGTGCTTCGAGGTCGAACCGCTCAGGCGACTGGCGCAGCGCAGCGATTACCGGCTGGTCCAGCTCGCCTCGGCCGACGGCGGGCCGGCGGACATGCCGGGTACGACCTATGCCGAGATGCTGACCCCGGCGGGCCTTGCCGACATCGCGAAATATGCGGATGGCATAGGTGCGGAAATCCGGGTGCTGCTCACAGACGACGGCAGCCCGACGCCCGTCGTCGCCGCTGCGCACGCGGCCGGGCTGAAGGTTCATGCCTGGACACTGCGGCCCGAGAACGCCTTCCTCCCGCCCGCGCTTCAACAGCCGGGGGGTGAAGCCGCGCCGGGCAATATGGCAGCGCTGCAAAAGCTGCTCATCGCGGCCGGCGTCGATGGCATCTTCACTGACGTACCGGGTCAGGCGATCGCGGCGCGGGCCGCGAAGTAGCGTTTCAGGCGCGGCGCGCGGCGAGGATGTAGTTGACCGAGCTGTCGTCCGACAGGTGCAGCCCCTTGTCCGGACGCCAGGCGATGCCGCGGGTCTCGGTCACTTCCAGCCCCGCTGCGGTCAGCAGATCGGTCAGTTCCTCGGGCGTGACGAAGTCGTCCCAATGGTGGGTGCCGCGCGGGATCATGCCCGTCAGCTCCGCCCCCTCGACCAGCAGCAGCTTCGATTGCGGGGTGCGGTTCGGGGTGGAAAGGATCAGCAGCCCGTCGTCCGCCAGCGCCAGCCGCAGCGCCGCGATCAGCGCAGGCTTGGACGCGACGTGCTCGATCACTTCCATGCAGGTGACGAGGTCGAATGTGCCGAGCTCGAGTTCGCCCAGTTCGCCCGCATGGTACGCGATGTCGAACCCGGCTTTCGCCGCGTGGTCGCGCGCCACCGCGATGTTCTCCGCCGCCGCGTCGACGCCCGTCACCTCCGCGCCTAGCCGTGCCAGCGGCTCGGCGAGGAGGCCGGCACCGCAGCCCACATCGAGCGCGCGCTTGCCCGCCAGCGGGTGGAACCCGGCGACGTCCTTCGCCCAGTGCCGGTCGATCGCGGCGCGCACGAATTCCAGCCGCACCGGGTTGAGCCGGTGGAGCATGGCGGAGCTACCGCGCGGGTCCCACCAGTCCGCCGCCAGCCGACCGAAATGTTCAGCCTCGCTGGCGCGGATGGTTGCGCCGTCCGAAGATTTGCTATTCGCAGCAGATGTTGCATCGCCCATGCGCGCTTCGTAACAGCGCGGGCGCGCTCGCACCAGCGGAGAGGATGACGGAGGGACCGTGGCCCGCATCGTGATGAAATTCGGCGGCACCTCCATGGCGGGGACGGAGCGCATTCGCCGCGTGGCGCAGATCGTGCGCCGCCAGGCCGCGCCCCGGCCCGATGGTACGCGCGACGAGGTGGCGGTGGTCGTTTCCGCGATGGCGGGGGAGACCGATCGCCTCGTCAATTTCGCGCGGGAGGCCCACGCGCTGTACGACCCGGCGGAATACGACGTCGTCGTCGCCAGCGGAGAGCAGGTGACCGCCGGCCTCCTCGCCCTCACGCTCCAGTCCCTGGGGCTGGAGGCGCGCAGCTGGCTCGGCTGGCAGCTCCCCGTCCGCACCATCGAATCCCATGCCAAGGCGCGGGTCGAGGCGATCGACAATGCCGCCCTGCTCGACAGCATGGGCCGCGGCTCCATCGCCGTCATCCCCGGGTTTCAGGGCCTGTCGGGCGAGGGCCGCGTCACCACCATGGGCCGCGGGGGATCGGACACCAGCGCGGTCGCGATCGCGGCGGCGGTGGGCGCGGACCGGTGCGACATCTACACCGACGTCGACGGCGTCTACACCACCGATCCGCGCATCGTCGCCCGCGCGCGCAAGCTGAAGGCGGTGACGTACGAGGAGATGCTGGAGCTTGCCAGCGTCGGCGCCAAGGTGCTGCAGACCCGCTCCGTCGGCCTCGCGATGAAGGAGGGGGTGCGCGTCCAGGTCCTCTCCAGCTTCGTGGGGGAAGACGCGGTCCCGGCCGACGACCTGCCCGGCACGATGATCGTGTCGGAAGCCGAAATGGAAGAACTCATCGAAGGAGGCGAAATGGAACGCCAGCTGGTCACCGGTATCGCGCACGACAAGAACGAGGCGAAGATCATCCTCACCCGCGTGCCGGACAAGCCGGGCGCGGTGGCCGAGATCTTCGAGCCGCTGGCGGGCGCGGGCATCAATGTCGACATGATCATCCAGAACGTGGGCCGCGACAAGGGGGAGACGGACGTCACCTTCACCGTGCCGCAGACCGATCTGCCGCGTGCGCAGGCGCTGCTGGAAGACCGGCGGCCCACCATCGGCTTCAACCGCATCATCACCGACAGCCACATCGCGAAGATCAGCGTGGTGGGCGTGGGGATGAAAAGCCACGCGGGCGTCGCCAGCACCATGTTCCGCGCCCTGTCCGAACGCGGCATCAACATCCAGGCGATCTCCACCAGCGAGATCAAGGTCAGCGTGATGATCGACGAGGACGAGACCGAGCTGGCCGTGCGCGTGCTCCACACCGCATACGGGCTGGACGCCGGGGCCGACGAGGCGGCGTAGGCCGACCCTGCAAGAAATTCGCCGTCAGGGTGACGAAGGTGACAGCGCGTCACTTTCGCCGCCGACGCATATCTGCCTGACATAGCGCGACAATTCGCCGCACGCCCCCCCCCGGACGGACAGGTGGGCGGCGCGCGAACGCGCGCCTGTGCGAGGGCGCGTGCCTGCTAAAGCGCCGATCGCTCCATGCGCGCGGGAAGGGGGTGAGCCTGTCACCCCCTGCTGGTAGCGCGGGGTGGGCGAGTAGGAAAATCAGTCGAGCGGCTGCTGCTGGCCTACCATCTGGTAGAACGCGCCGATGGCTTCGCCGATACGCTCGGCCTCGGCCTTGAGCGTCGGGTTGTCGTTCACGAAGGAATGCTCGGTAATCGAGCGATCCCACATATCGGACAGGAGAGAGGCGCGATCGAGCGCCTCGTGGGCGGAGAAGGGATCGACAGGCATCGGCATCCTTTCGCGTTCAGGTGTCTAGCGGCGAGTTTTATGTCGCGTACACCGCGATCGGTTTGGACTCTATCGAAGCCGCCGCATCATTTAACAAGATCTGCAACTGTTTCAGCTGCGTCGAAGTTGCCCTTAGTACAATAACGTGGTCCCTGCATCGCGCCAGACACAGCATTGGCAAAAGGAATTGGATTATCGAGCTTCTTTGCCGGTCCTTTAAATACGACCTTGTATTTCCCTTCGTCTCCATACGGTTCGAAGCGTTCGATCTCGGCGATGTGAGTCACTGCGGCAACTGGGCTGACCTGATAGGCGGCGATCCATTTTAGGTTCGGCAAATGCTTGGCGGCGATGCGGATCGCCCACCACGCATTGCTGCTTATAAAGGCAGATTGGAAGCCTTCCGGCTTGGCTGGAACAACGATCACGTCCGGGATGGTCGGCGCTACCTCGACCTTCTCAATAATTTCGTTGTGAGAGGGCACCATCGTCTTGCCCATTTCAAAAATGTGGACGCCCATCACAGGCATCAGCCGCAAAATCTCATTTAGGAATGCTCGTGTGTCGGCTTTTTCGCTTTCGCTGAGCATAGGTTCGGTATGAGTGAGTCCATTTTCGAGTTTGCTCCGGTCGGCTTCCTTCGCCTGCTTCATCAATGACCATTCGAGCCACAGGATGTGAGCGCGGTTAAGGCCATGGTTCGCGGAAAGGAAGAACATCGCGCGCTCCCAGAATTCCTTCTGGGCATCATGCTGGTCCAGTCGATTCCTAATGTCCTCTGCCTGTCCGATATAAACCACAGGATATTCGTTGCCCAGTTCATCCTCTTCGCGCCCGAGCAGAATATAAACACCGGGTGCCCCGAGTTCGGCCCGCTTACGCACATTCGGCCAGTCTTCGCGGGGGACGTAATACGCTCGTCCCGTCCAGTTCATGCGGTCAATAATCCGGGTGCCTTCCGGGTCACCGGATGGAATGAAAACGCGTAAGGTGAATGGTTCACTCATAGCCAATTACAGCAGCTTGCCCTGCTTGGTTGTGTCCTCCCGCTTCGCCTTGCGGGCGAGGCTGGTGTCGACCCACGGGATGTCGGGCCGCTTGTTCTGGAACAGTTCGGCCAGCGTGATAATCTGGAGGCGGGCGTGCTTGCGCCCGGTATACTCGTTTTCCCACATGCCGACCGCAGCGGCGTCGCGCTCCATTGCGCGGGTGGGCAGTCGGGCGGTCAGGAAGACGCCGATCTTGGCGTTCTCGCGCTCCATCACCTGCGCCAGCCGACCAATATCCTTGGGTCCGACGCCGCCGCCCTTGACCTCCACGATCGCCTTTTCGGTCTTCTTGCCGTCCGGCTTGAACCAGACGATGCCATCGATGCCGGTATCGGCACCCTTGCGTCCGCCCTTCCATGGATCGGCTTCGACCACCGACAGGGCCCACAGCTCGAACTGGTGCTTGTCGCGCCGGGCGAGGTCCTCGGCAGCCTTGAGCGATTGCGGGCGACCCTTCACCTCGAATTCCAGGCCGGGGAAGGCTTCGGTCATCCGCTTCTCGATCAGGCCGATGGCGAGATGGGTGACGTCGATCCCGATCCACTGTCGCCGCAGTTTCTGCGCCGCATGGACCGCCGTGCCGCAGCCGCAGAACGGGTCGAGCACGACGTCGCCTTCGTTGGAGGAGGCGGCGATTATGCGTTCGAGCAGGGCGAGGGGCTTTTGCGTCGGGTAGCCGAGGCGTTCTTGGGCTTGGGAGTTGATCGGTCGGATATCCGACCAAACTGTGCCCATAACCCCGCCCTCCATCTCATTTAAATAGCGCTTAAGCTGCGGCCGCTTTGAATGGTCTAGGCTTCCGTCGCTTCGCGTTGGGTAGTGTATGCGACCCTCATGATGTAGCTTTTGCATAGTGTCCCGCTGATAGCGCCAACCTTTGGGGGGAAACGGGAAGCCATGCCAATCATACATCATTTTTGGACGCGGATTGGGGCTAGTCATATTATCAAGACGGTAAAGTCCACGACCGTCGCCATCGTCGTATCGGTACTTGTTCGAGACATAATCATTTGAATGCGCGTCGCGAGGCGTATTCCACACGAAATTCTTCGACTTTGTGTAAAAAAGTATGACGTCAGACACTTTGCTCCACGTCTTGCTGTCGCTGTGTGTTGTGGTGCGCTTCCAGACGATCTCGTTCCGATAATTTGTCGCCCCAAACACTCCATCCAGCAGCAGCTTGAGGTAGTGGCTCGCTGTCGGGTCGCAGTGCAGATACAGCGAACCGGTCGGCTTCAGCACTCGGTGCAACTCGATCAGCCGCACCGCCATCATGGCGAGATAGGCCATCATGTCGTTGTCGCCGAGGAACTCGCGCATCGCGCGCAGCAGCGTGTAGGCGTCGGTATTCCCGCTGCGCATCACCTCGTCGAAGGCGCTCTCCGCGCTCTCGTTCCAGTGCCAGGTATCCTCGAACGCCTCGATCTGGCTTTCGGACTGGCCGCCCTCCGGCCCCTTGAACAGGATATTGTAATTGGCGTTCGAATTGAACGGCGGGTCGAGATAGACGAGGTCGACGCTCTCATCCGCGATGTGCTCGCGCAGCACATGCAGATTGTCGCCGAAATAAAGCGCGTTGGTCACGATGGCCCCCCTTCGCCGCGTGTTCTGGCGTCCCATTTCCGCTTTTGCAATCGAGGCTGGCGATAAACGCCGCCGACAAGTGCGAGCCATACCCCGCTATTGCGAGTGATTATCATTGACACCGTGCCCGCTCCCTCCCTAGGCGGCGGGGCATGTCTCCGCGGCGAATCCGGTTCTGGTTTGTGCTCCACAAATGGAGCGGGCTCGTGCCCACCGCCTTCCTGCTGCTGCTGTGCCTGACCGGGCTGCCGCTGATCTTCCATGACGAGATCGATGCCGCCTTCGGCACCGATTACGACGCGACGCTGGCCGGGCCGCCATCCGCCGACATGGCGGCGAATGCGGGCGGTGTGGGCCTGCCGCTCGATACGATCATGGACCGCGCGCTGGCGAGCCATCCGGGGCAGGTGCCGCTGTTCATGGCCTTCAGCCAGGACAGCCCGCTCACCACAGTGACGCTCGGCCCCCGCCCCGATGCGGGCGCGGGCGAGATGACGCTGCTCAGTTACGACCGCGTCACCGGCCGCGCGCTGGGCGCGATCGATGGGGACGGGGTGATGGACGTGATCCTGGGCCTGCACACCGACCTGCTGCTGGGCCAGTGGGGGATGTGGTTCCTGGGCGCGATGGGCGTGCTGTTCGTGGTCAGCCTGATCTCGGGCGCGGTGCTCTACGCGCCGTTCATGCGGCGGCTGCGCTTCGGGGCCCTGCGCGGGAGCGGCCCGGGCGGGCGCAGTGCGAAGCGGCAGCTCGACCGGCACAACCTCGTCGGCATCGCGACGCTCGGCTGGGCGCTGGCGATCGGGGTGACGGGCGCGATCAACGCCTTCGCCGACCCGCTGACCGACAGCTGGCGCGATGGCGAGGTCGCGGCGATGACCGCCGCCTATGCGGACGAGGCACCGCTTGCCCCCGCCGAATACGGCTCGCTCGACACCGCCATGGCGAGCGCGCGAGCCGCGCTGCCGGGCCGATCCCCGCAGTTCATCGGTTTTCCCGGCGGCGGCTGGTCGAGCGGGCATCACTACGCGATCTTCTTCCAGGGCGACCGCCCGCTGACGCGCAGCCTGCTGACGCCCGCGCTGGTCGATGCGCGCACCGGGCGGCTGACCGACGCGCGCACCATGCCCGCCCTCAACCAGGCGCTGATGCTGTCGAAACCGCTGCATTTCGGCGATTACGGCGGGCTGCCGCTGAAGCTGGTGTGGGCGGCGCTCACGCTCGCGCTGATCTGGGTGCTGTGGAGCGGCCTTGCCCTGTGGCTGCGCCCCCGGCGCGGCGGGCGCGAGCATCGCATCCGCACCTGGCGCGCGCTGACGAGTGCGCCCGCATGAGCCGCGCGCGCCGCGCCCCGCAATCGCTCGCCCGCGTGTTTGCCTGGCCGCTGGCGCTGTTCGCCGCCAGCCTCGCCGGGCTTGTGCTCGGCCTGACCGGCGACGGGTGGGAGGACGTGCTTGCCGTCGCCCTGCTCGCCGCCGCCCCCTTCGCCATCGCCGCCGCCTGGCTGCGGCGCGACCGACCCAGCCATTCCCTACGAACCGAAAGAGACCGATGAAACTGCACCGTTACGCCCTGCCGCTGCCGATCCTCGCCGCCGCGCTCGCCATGCCCGCCCAGGCGCAGGAGGCGCAGGAGCCGGGCCTGACCCCGAACGAGATCGTCGTCATCGCGCAGCGCATCAACGCGACCGAGGTGAGGGCGAGCGGCGATCTGGGCGTGCTGGGGGACAAGGATTCGCTCGACGTGCCGTTCGTCGTGCGCACCTTCGACGAAAGCCTGATCCTGAACCAGCAGCCGCTGACGCTGGGCGAGGTGCTGGAGAACGATCCGTCGGTGCGCACCACCTACGCCTTCGGCAATGCGGCGGAGCAGTTCGTGATCCGCGGCTTCCCGCTCTACGGCGACGATGTGGGTATGAACGGCCTGTACGGCATCACCCCGCGCCAGCTGGTCGCGCCGGAGCTCTATTCGGGCGTGCAGGTGCTGAACGGGGCGAACGCCTTCCTCAACGGAGCGGCGCCGGGCGGCACCGGGATCGGCGGCAATGTGACGCTGCAATTGAAGCGCGCGGGCGAGCGCCCGATCACGCGCCTGACCGCCAGCTATCTCTCGGGCGCGCATTTCGGCGGCAGCGCGGATGTCGCTCGCCGCTTCGGCGCGGACGGGCAATTCGGCGTGCGGATCAACGGCGCCTATCGCAGCGGCGACGTGGCGGTGGACGACGAGTTTCGCCGCACCATCGTGGGCGGCGCGTCGTTCGACTGGAGCACCAACAATCTGCGCGTGACGCTCGACGGCGCGTACCAGCGCTACGAGGTCAACCGGCTGCGCCCGCAGGTGGTGATCGGCAACGGCGCCATTCCGGAGGTGCCGGAGGCCGATCTCAATTACGGCCCGGCCTTCGCCAGCACCGAGCTGCGCGACATCTTCGGCCTGGCGCGGATCGAGTACGACGTGGCGGACAACGCCATGCTCTACGTCACCGGCGGCGCGCTGGATGGCAACGAGCAGGGGACCTATGCCGGTATCACGGTGACCGACGCCGCGACCGGCGCGGCCACGATCAGCCCCTCCATCATTCCCGCGCGCATCAACAACGAGGCGGTCGAAGCGGGCCTGCGCGTCCGCCTGGGCGAGACGATCACGCACGAGTTCAATTTCGGCGGCAATATGAACTGGCAGCAATTCCGCACCGCCTACGATTTCCGCAGCGGCTACGCGACCAATCTCTACGCGCCGGTCGATGCGCCGATTTCCGGCACCAGCACGTTCTTCAGCGGCGATCTGGACGATCCCAACCCCAGCGCGCGCTCGATCCAGTTGAGCGCCTTCGCCTCCGACACGATCGGGCTGTGGGACGACCGCATCCTGCTGACCGGCGGGCTGCGGCTGCAGGAGATCACGCAGAAGAGCTACAATGTCGCGAACGGCGACCTGACCAGCCGGTTGAGCAGTGACGCGGTGACCCCCGTCATCGGCCTTGTGGTGAAGCCGACCGAGCGCATCTCGCTGTTCGCCAACCGGATCGAGGGGCTGCAGCCCGGCACGCGCGCGCCGGTTAGCGGGATCGATCCCGACAATACCGGGGCGGGGCAATTGCCGGTGACCAATGGCGGCCAGGCGCTCGCGCCCGCGCGCTCGGTCCAGTACGAGGTCGGCGGGAAGATCGGGTTCGACCGCCTGCAGGCGAGCCTCGCGCTGTACCAGATCGAGCAGCCCAGCTTCTACCTCGCGGCCGATCCGGACGTGGCGGGAAGCCTGCGCTTCGGCAGCTATGGCGAACAGCGTAATCGCGGGATCGAGCTGTTCGTGACCGCGCAGCCGGTCGATGGCCTGCGCCTGATCGCGGGCGGATCGGTGGTCGATGCGAAGCTGCGGCGCACGCCGGGCGGCGCGAACGAAGGCAACGACGCGCTGGGCGTGCCGGACTATACCCTCAACGCCAATGTCGAATGGGACCTGCCCTTCGTGCCCGGCTTCACGCTGACCGGCCGGGTGATCCACACCGGGGAGCAGGCGGCGAACGTCACCAACACCAGCTATCTGGACGACTGGACCACGCTCGATCTGGGCGCGCGATACGTGCTGGCGACGGGCGGCGTCCCGCTCACCCTGCGCTTCGGCGTCGACAACGTGACCAATGAGCGGTTCTGGAGCTCGTCCTACAGCGCCTTCGCATCGGGCGACACCGCGCGCCTTCTGCAAGGGCGGCCGCGCACCTACCGAGGATCGGTCACAGTCGATTTCTGATCGACGGCTCGCCGGTAGGCGCTAGCCATAGCGCTCGAACCGGCGGGTGAAGGCACCGCGCCGGTAATCCTTGCGATAGGCCTTCCAGTCGCGCTTCATCCGGTCGACCGCTTCTTCCGCGAAGCAGGCGACGTCGTGGATGAACAGGTGGTGCGGTGCCATGTCCTCCAGGATCGCGGGTTCGATGTCGTAATCGATCGCGCCCGCATCGTCGCTGCGCGCGTGGGCGAGCGCGAGGGCGCGGCCGCAGGCATGGGCGTAGTCGCGCCAGCCGTCGTAATCGAGATCGCTCTGGTCGATATCGTCGCGGAACGGCGCGCGTTCGCGGGTCATGTAGCTCTCGCCATCGATCTCCACCGCGCCGTAGAACACGTCGCCATTGGGGATGTGGATCCGCTGCCCCTCGGCCACGCGGCGAGCCCGCGCACCGGTATCTAGATCGCCGTGCGGGGCGAGCCCGTCGAGCGCGGACAGGCGCGACAGCTTGAATTCCACGATGATGTCGTCGGTGCCGTCCTTCTCCGGCCCCTCGATCATGATGTGAAACCGCGTCAGGCCGAGCGAGGCGCACCCTTTCCCGTAGACATGCGCGACGTCCTTCACCCGTAATTCGCCGAAGCGGCCACCGGGCTCGATGCCGTTGCGCTCCGCCAGCTCGTCGAGATAGCCCTGGAATTCGTCGCGCCGGCTGGTGACGGGCTCGCGCGAACTGCTCGGTGAGAAGCCCTTGCGGGTCTCGTTCTGGTGATCGTCGGCGAGCCAGTCCGCCCGGTTTTCCATCGCGTCGTCGAACAGGTCGCAGATTATGGGCGGCGCATTGTCCATTCGGAACACATCGTCGTTGGGGTCGGCCCCGTCGGCGAAGTGCTTCATCCCGGCGATATAGCCCTTGGCGAAGCATTTCGCGACGCGGCGGCGCTGCTTGCGCTTCAGCCCGCCGGCGCATTTGGCGGCGAGGATGAAGCCTGCGGCCCCCCGCTTCAGATCCCAGCTATAAGGGCCGTAGGCGACCTCGTCGAAATCGTTGACCGAGAATATCGGAACGTTGTCGGCATTGGGCATGACGCCGAAATTGCCTGGGTGCACATCGCCCAGCAGCAGCACCTTGGGCCGCGCCGCATCCATGCCCGCCATGTCGCGGTAGAAGCCGAGCGCGGTGCCGCGGAAATATTTGTAGAGGTCGCCCGCCAGTTCCTCGAACTTCTCCTGCGTCCCCTGTGCGCGCGCGTCGATCCGGGTGGCGTGATCTTCCAGAATGCAGGCGCGCACATGCTCGCGCCGGGCCTGGCCGTGGAGGAAGGTGGGCAATGGGATCGCCGCGCCGCTGGCGAAGCGATC